>NZ_JBHVOS010000019.1:15369-53147 GCF_042887685.1 Oerskovia sp. NPDC057915
AGCAGCTCGGTAGCTCGCTGGGCTCATAACCCAGAGGTCGCAGGTTCAAATCCTGCCCCCGCTACAAAAGGAAGGCCCGGTTCAGCAGGAATGCTGATCCGGGCCTTCGTCATTCCCGGACCGTGCCACGGGGCGCGGGCGCCGGGACGGCGCGCCGCCCGGGGCGTGTGACGTGCCCGACAGGCGCCCTGGTCACGGCCGGGGCGAAAGGTCGCGTAGAGTGGTGTTCACCGACGCGGGGTGGAGCAGCTCGGTAGCTCGCTGGGCTCATAACCCAGAGGTCGCAGGTTCAAATCCTGCCCCCGCTACAAAAGGAAGGCCCGGTTCAGCAGGAATGCTGAACCGGGCCTTCGTCATTCCCGGACCGTGCCCGGGGTGCAGGGCGCTGCGTCAGTCGGCGAGCGTGAAGCCCGTCGTCCACTGGGTCGCGCCGGAGCCGGCGAGCGTCATCTGGACGAAGCCGAGGGCCTCGAGCTCGCGGGCGCGCTTGAGCGAGCCGGCGTCGACGCCCTTGAGGCCGCCTGCGCGGACGAGGTCGACGAGCGTGGCCTTGGCGTCGTTGTCGTCGCCCGCGACGAGCACGGTGGTCGACTGGTCGGCGACCTTGCCGCTCGCGAGGGTCGAGGCGAAGTTCGTGTTGAACGCCTTGACGACCTTGGCGGTCGGGGCGAGCGCTGCGATCTGGGCGGCGGCCGAGGAGTCGGCGGGGACGACGAGCGAGTCGAAGGTCGCGAAGTCGACGGGGTTCGTCGGGTCGACGAGGACCTTGCCGTCGAGCCGGCCGGCGTACTGCGCGAGGACCTCGGGCACGGCGGGGTAGGGGAGCGCGAGGACCACGAGGTCGCCCGTGATCGCGTCGCCGACGACGCCCGACGTGAACGTGTCGCCGCTGCCGAGCGCCGCGGCCTTCTCGGCGTCGCGCGCCAGGACCTGGACCTGTGCGCCGGCGTCGAGGCCGATGCGCGCCACGCCTGCTGCGATGTTCCCTGCGCCGATGATCGTGATGCTGGTCATGAAGTCCTCCGGGGCTGCGACGTCGGTACCGGACCGGCGTGATTGGTTGTTGATACAACTAACGTAGACCCCCTTAGTTGTCGTGTCAACCATTGTTGGTAGACTGGTCCCATGACCGACGACGTGCGATGGCTCTCCCCCCGCGAGCTGCGGACCTGGATGCGCCTCCAGGCCGTCTCCGAGCTCCTCCCCGGAGTGCTCGACGCCCAGCTGCAGCGCGACGCGCAGGTCACCCACTTCGAGTACCTGGTGCTCGCGATGCTGTCCGAGGCGCCGGACCGCACGCTGCGCATGACGGACCTCGCGCTCAAGACCAACGCGACCCTGCCGCGCCTCTCGCACGTCGTGAAGCGGCTCGAAGGTCGTGGCTACGTCGAGCGCACGCCGTGCCCCGAGGACCGCCGGGCCACGCTCGCGGTCCTGACCGACGCCGGCTGGGACAAGGTCGTCGCGACGGCCCCCGGCCACGTCGGGACGGTCCGCGAGCACATCATCGACCGCCTCACCCCGGAGCAGGTCGACCAGCTCGACCAGATCGCGCGCTCGATCCTCGAGTCGCTCGACACCGAGGGGCGCCTCGACGCCCTCCACCTGCCCGAGGGCTGATCCGCGGTCCCGGACGACCGGTCCGCGTCGCCGACGACCGGTCCGCGTCCCCGACGACCGATCTGCGGTCCCTCGGGTCGGAGCGCGGGTGTGACGCGACCCACCGTCTCACCGTGCGTCCGGCCCATGTCTCACCGCATGGGACCGGCGTAGAGTCGACCTCCGGCGAGTCCCGGCAGCACGCGTCACCCGCGGCTGTCCGGAGCCGCCTCGTCACCCTCCTGACCCCGGAAGGTCCTCATGCGCCGCCTGCACGCCGTCCTGCCCGTCGCCGCCGTCTCGGCCGCCCTGCTCCTCGCGGGCTGCTCCACCGGCGACTCCTCGACCGACGCCGGCTCGGCCGGCTCGACGCCCACGTGCGAGCCGGGCGCCCTGCCCACGCACACCGACGGCAAGCTCACGGTCGCCGCGGGCGAGGCGTACTCGCCCTGGTACATCGGCGAGCACGACAGCGGTGAGGGCTTCGAGTCGGCGCTCGTCTACGAGGTCGCCGACCGCCTCGGGTACGCCGCCGACGACGTCGAGTGGGAGCTCGTGACGTTCGAGCAGATCGTCAGCCCCAGCATCAAGACCTTCGACTTCGCCGCGTGGCAGACGTCCATCTCGGACGAGCGTCGCAAGGCCGTCGACTTCTCGAGCCCGTACCTCACGACCCGCCAGGGCGTGATCGTGCAGGAGGCCGGCCCGTACGCGGCGGTCACGACCCTCGACGAGCTCAAGGACCTGCGCATCGGCGTCACGGCTGCCCAGACGAGCCTCACGCTCGCGAAGGCGGCGTTCGGCGACGACGCGAACATCGTGCCGTTCAACGGTGCGGGCGACGGCATGACGGCCCTGCAGTCGGGCACGATCGACGTCATGATCATGGACGTCGACCAGGGCGTCGCGGCCTCGACCGAGTACTTCCCCGACTCCGTGGTCATCGGCACCCTGCCCGACCAGGGCACGGTCGAGCAGTACGGCCTGGTCCTGGACCTGGGGTCGGTGCTCACCGACTGCGTCTCCGCCGCGGTCGACTCGCTCGAGGAGGACGGCACGCTCGCCGAGCTGCGCACCACGTGGCTCAAGTCGGACGACATCCCCGAGCTGGGCTGAGGTGAGCGGGGGCGCGTCGGGCGTCACGCCGCCCGAGGACAGCAGGCCCGACGGCGGGGCTCACCCCGTGCGCGCGGGCTGGACCCCGTCCCCGCTCGCGGTGGCGAGGGACTCCTACCGGCGTGCGCGGCGCCGTCGGGCTGCGTGGGTGTCCACGCTCTCGACCGTGGTCGTCGTCGCGGTCCTGTACGTCGTGGTGACCACGGCCCCCGGGTGGGAGCGCACGCGCGACGCGTTCTTCTCGCCGGAGAGCGCGTGGGACTCGCTGCCCGCCATCGCCGAGGGCCTGTGGCTCAACCTGCGGGTGTGGGTCGTGGCCTCGGTCGTCGGGATGGTGCTGGGGATGACGCTCGCCGTGATCCGCACGAGCCGCATCCCCGCGCTGTTCCCGCTGCGCGCGTTCGCGGTCGCCTATGTCGACGTGTTCCGCGGGGTGCCGCTGCTGCTCGTGCTGCTGCTCGTCGGGTTCGGCCTGCCGGCGCTGCGGCTCGAGTGGCTCCCGACGTCGGGGGCGTTCCTCGGCGCGCTCGCGATCATCCTCACGTACACCGCGTACCTGGCCGAGGTGTTCCGCGCCGGGATCGAGTCGGTGCACCCGTCGCAGGTCTCGGCCGCTCGCTCTCTCGGGCTGACGCGCGCGCAGACGACGCGCAAGGTCGTGCTGCCGCAGGCCGTCCGGCACGTGACCGCGCCGCTCGCGAGCAACCTCGTCTCGCTCCAGAAGGACTCGGGGCTCATCTCGATCCTGGGTGCCGTGGACGCGATCCGGGCCGCGCAGATCGCGGCGTCGGGCAGCTACAACTTCACGCCGTACGTCGTGGCGGGCGTCCTGTTCCTGCTCGTGTCGATCCCGCTCACGCGCGTCGTCGACGTCTACTCGGCGCGCCAGGGCTGGCGCGGGTCGCTCGCGACCGTGAGCGGCGCGGGGGCGATCCGATGAGCCACCTGCTGTCCCTGCGGGGGATCCGCAAGACGTACGGCGAGCGCCTCGTGCTCGACGGGATCGACCTCGACGTCGACGAGCACCGTTGCGTCGTGCTCGTCGGGGCGTCCGGGTCGGGCAAGTCGACGCTGCTGCGCGTCGTGAACCTCCTGGAGGAGATCGACGACGGCGAGATCCTGCTCGACGGGCAGGACGTCGCCGACCCCCGCCTCGACGCGAACGCCGTCCGGGCGCGCATGGGCCTGGTCTTCCAGTCGTACAACCTGTTCCCGCACATGAAGGTCATGGACAACGTGACCCTCGCCCCGCGCCTCGTGCACCGGCGCGGCCGCGCCGAGGCGGAGGCGGCGGCCGAGGCCATGCTGCGCCGCGTCGGCCTCGCGCACCGCATGACCGCCTACCCCGACCAGCTCAGCGGCGGAGAGCAGCAACGGGCCGCGATCGCGCGGGCGCTCGTGTCCTCGCCCGAGCTGCTGCTGCTCGACGAGGTCACCTCGGCGCTCGACCCCGAGCTCGTGGGCGAGGTCCTGGACCTGCTCGCGGACCTGCGGGCCGAGGGCGTGACCATGCTCGTCGCGACCCACGAGATGGGCTTCGCGCGCGAGGTCGCCGACGAGGTCTGCTTCCTGCACGAGGGCCGCGTGCACGAGCGCGGCACACCCGAGCAGGTCCTGGGCGACCCGCAGCGCGAGCGGACCCGGGAGTTCCTGCGCCGGTTGCGCTGACCGGGCACGGGGACGCCGCCCTTCCGCGCGGGCCGCACGGCGCGCATCATGGAAGCAGGTTCCTCAGCGGGGAGGCGCGACATGTTGGCAGCGGTCGGAGACAGGATCATCCGGGCCTCGGGGGTCGTCGGCGGGGCGGCCCGCGACGGCATGGTCGTCGAGGTCCAGCACGAGGACGGTTCGCCGCCCTACCTGGTCGAGTGGGCCGACACGGGCGAGCGGACGCTCGTCTACCCGGGGCCCGACACCATGGTCCGGGCACCCGTCGAGGGTGCCGAGGCGCACGAGGTCACCGTCCCGGTGCACGCGAAGTCCTGGCACGTCCAGGTGAGCCTCGTCGAGAGCGAGGGGCGCACGACGGCGGAGGCCATCCTCGTCGGCGACGTCCCGTCCGAGCTCCACGCCGTGGGCAGGGCGCGCAAGGACCCCGGGGACGCCGGGATCGAGGCGATCGGCGACCACGTCGCCGCCGCCCGGGCGCTGCGCGCGCTCGCGGACCGGCTGCTCGGCATCGCGGAGTCGGAGATCGAGGGCTCGACGGGGGTGCCCGCGCACGTGCACCACTGAGCGCGCGAGCGGCCGTCGGCGTGGTCCTGGCGGGCGCGGGCCTGGTCCGCGCGGCTCGTCGCCGGGGTCGGCGGCGCCCGAGGGTGCATCACCCGGCGTCGCACCGCGCTCCCTCCAGGTAGGAGGCCCGTCGACGGTGACGGGAGGGTTCGAGGAGGAGCCATGAAGCGCCTGGTGCTCTGCTGCGACGGCACGTGGAACTCACCCGTCCGCGCGAGCGTGTCGAACATCGAGAAGATCGCCCGGTCGGTCCACACGGGGATCGGGCCCGACGGGATCCAGCAGATGGTGTTCTCGGTCGAGGGCGTGGGAGCCCGCGGCTACCGCGTCGACGCACTGCTGGGCGGGGCGTTCGGGTACGGGCTGACCCGCAACGTGATCGCGGGCTACCGGGACCTCGCGCTCAACTACGAGCCCGACGACGAGGTGTACGTGTTCGGGTTCAGCCGAGGCGCGTACACCGCACGGAGCGTGGCCGGGATGATCGCGGGCGTCGGCCTGCTCACCGCGGACGCGCTCGCCGACCGCGGCGCCGGCAACCTGCTGGCCGAGGCAGAGGCCCTCTACCGCGACCACTCGCCGGGTCGGCGCGCCCGCGTCTCGGCGTTCCGCGAGACGTACTGCTACCCGCAGGTGCCCATCACGTTCCTCGGGGTGTTCGACACCGTGGGAGCCCTCGGCGTCCCGGGCATCACGCGCCGCAGGAGCCGGTTCCACGACGTGCGCCTCTCGAACGCCGTCCAGTGCGCACGCCAGGCCCTCGCGATCGACGAGCGCCGCCTCACGTTCGAGCCCTGCCTGTGGGACGTCCCGGCCGACGACGACCGACCGGGAGGCGTCAAGCAGGTCTGGTTCCCGGGAGCCCACAGCGACGTCGGCGGGGGCAACGACTCCTCGGGGCTGTCCGACGTCGCCCTGCTGTGGATGATGGGCGAGGCCGCGGCGTGCGGGCTGACGTTCTACCCGGACCGGGTCCTCGCCCAGCTCGGCGACGAGCCGGAGCTGGTCGGCCGGTTCACGCCCCGGACGCTGTACCGCGTGCTCAACACCGCCAAGCGGTGGAAGCACCGACCCCGGTTCAGGGGCACGCGGCGCCTGCTCGCCGGGGTGCCGCTCGAGGACGGCTACGTCGACGACGTCCTGCTGTCCGACCTCGCCCTCGCGCTGAGCGCCGACCCCGCGTCCGACTACGCCAGGCACGCGCGCAACATCGCATGGTGGAAGGAGGCGGCGGGCGGTCACGTCGCGGTCGAGGCCGTGCCGACCCTCACCGACGTCCCTCGGCGCCTCGTCCTGACCTGACCGGCCCCGCCCGGCGCGGTGTGCGCCCCGGCGGCTAGCCTGAGAGCGGTGGCGCGCTGCGTCGTCGGGCTGCACGTCCCCCACGAGGGGCGCTCGCGAAAGGAGCGAGACATGGCATGGCTGGACGCGATCGGAGACCTCAACTGGTGGGCCGTGCTCGTGGCCACCCTCTCGACGTTCGTCGTCGGGTTCCTGTTCTACTCGACGGGCGCGCTGGGCAGGCAGTGGGCGAGCCTCGTCGGGCTGACCGAGGAGGAGATGAGCAGCAGCGCGGGCGCCGGGCCGCGGTTCGCCGCCACGGGAGTCGCCTCGCTCCTCACGGCGGTCCTCCTGGGGGCGCTGATCCTCGCGACCGGGGTCGACGGGCTGTGGGAGGGGCTCCTGTTCGGTGCGGTCGTCGGACTGGTGTTCCGCGCCGGGGCCCACGTGATCCACAACGGGTTCGCGCACCTGCCGACCCGGCTGACCCTGATCGACGGGCTGCACGACGTGATCGCGCTCGCGGTCATGGGCGCGATCCTCGGCGTGTGGCAGTAGGCGTGGCGGGCAGCGGCGCGGGGACGGACGGCACGGACGACGACGGGCCGCACGACGGCCGAGGAGAGGCCGGGCTGCGCGTGGTCGTGCACGGGCACGTGCAGGGCGTCGGCTTCCGGTGGGCGACGACCCGCCAGGCCGCCGCGATGGGTCTGACGTGCGACGCGCAGAACCTCCCCGACGGGACCGTGCTCGTGACGGCACGCGGTGAGGCGTCCGCCGTCAGCGGCCTCCTCGGCTGGCTCCGGAGCGGACGGACCCCCGGGCACGTGACGCGCGTCGACGAGAACCCGGTGTGATGCTGGGGGACATGACCTCGACCGCCGACCTCGTGCCACCCGACGCCCACGTCCTCGGCGACCCCGACGCCCCCGTGACGATCGTCGAGTTCGGCGACCTCGAGTGCCCGTACTGCCACGACGCGGCCCCCGTCCTGCGGACGGTCGTCGAGGAGTCCGGCGGCCAGGTCCGCCTCGTCTTCCGCCACTTCCCGCTGTTCGAGGTCCACCCGTACGCGCTCACGGCGGCGCTCGCGGCCGAGGCCGCCGGGGCGCAGGGCAGGTTCTGGGAGATGCACGACCTCCTGTTCGCGCACCAGGACCGGCTCGACGACGTCGGTCTCGCGCACTGGGCGCAGAAGCTCGGCCTGGACGGCGCGAGCGTCGTCGGTGACGCCGCGCAGCAGCACGGTGACGCCGTCGAGCGGGACTACCTGGCCGGGACGGCGCTCGGGGTGCGGGGCACGCCCACGCTCTACGTCGAGGGGGTGCGGTACCGGGGCCGGGTGACCGAGGACGGCGTCCGGGCCGCCGTCGCCACCGCGCTCGCGGCCGCCGGGCAGGCCACCGGCCCGACGGCCTGAGAGGTCAGCCGAGGCTCGTCCCGTCGAGCGAGGTCCTCGGTTCCTGGTCGGGCAGACGCAGCATGCGGAACGAGGTGGCGAGCCCGAGCAGGGCGGCGAGCAACGGCACGAGCAGCGCGATCTGGAGCGAACGGTCGCGGGCCTCGGCGTTGATGGCCAGCACCTCGGCCTCGACGGCGGCCGGCTGGCCCGTGATCTGCTCGGCGAGCCGGGTGGTGCTCATGATCTCGGCGTCGTCCTCGAGCGCGGCGGCGATCTGCTGCTGCTGGGCCGGGGGGACGACCTGGCTGGACTCGGTCATCTGGGTGAACAGGAGCGAGAGGGAGGCCAGCATGAGCCCCCCGGCCATCGCGAGGCCGAACGAGAGACCGAAGGACCCCGCGGCCGAGTTGACGCCCGCGGCCTCGCTGACCCGTTCCTCCTCGACGGGGGCGAGGGTGTAGTTGTTGAGCTGCGAGACCAGCAACCCCAGGCCGCAGCCCGCGATCGCGAGCGGGAGGACCAGGTACCAGCCGCTGTCCACCCGGGGGACGAAGGGGAGCAGGATCGCGATCCCGAGGGCGGCGAGCAGGAAGCCCACGCGGATGATCGCGGCCGGGCGGCGGCGTCCCGTCCGCCGGCCGGCCACGATCGCGGCGGCGAACATCGTCAAGGAGAGGGGCGACAGGGCAAGGCCCGCCTGGAGCGCGTCGTACTCGAGGGTCATCTGCAGGAACAGGGGCAGGGCGATCATCGCGCCGCCCAGCGTGATCTGCTGCAGCATCTGACCCGTCACGCCCGTCGTGAAGGTCGGGTGCCGGAACAGGTCCGGGTCGAGCAGAGGGACCTCGCGCCTGCGCTCGCGACGCACGAGCCACCGGGCGAGCAGCACGAGCGAGACGACCCCGACGAGCATGAGCAGACCGACGTACTCGCCGCCCTCCTGCCAGACGAGGATCCCGAGCACCACACCGCCCATGCCGACCACGGACAGGGCCGCGCCGACGACGTCGACCTGGCGCGAGCCCGTGTAGGGGACGTCGCGCACCAGCCGGATCTGGCTCAGGACGACGACGATGATGACCACCTCGAGCCCGAACCCGACCCGCCACGACAGGTAGGTCGTCACGAAACCGCCGAGCAGCGGCCCGATCGCGGCGGCGATCGCCGCCGATGCGCCGACCAGCGCGTACGCCTTCTTCTGGTCGGCACCCGAGAAGTTGCCGTGGATCAGCGACTGCATCGCCGGCAGGAGCAACGACGCCCCGAGCCCCCCGACGACCGCCCAGAAGACGACGATCGCCGTGAGGCTCTGCGCCAGCGTCATGGCCGCCGCCCCGATCGCGTAGGCCACGAGTCCCAGGACGTAGGCCCGCCTGCGCCCGATCAGGTCCCCGACCTTGCTGTTGATCAGGATGAACGCGGCCGAGACGAGCGCCTCCAGCGCGATGGCCGACTGGACCCCGCTGGCCGTCGTGCCCAGGTCCCGGACGACCGCGGAGATCGACACGTTCATCAGCGACGTGTCCACGACCAGCACGAACATCGCCGCCGCGAGCAGCAGCATCAGCCGCCGGTTCCCGCGGGCCGCGGGGGCGTTGCCGTCCGGTTCCGTACCCATGCGCGTGCCTCGGCTCTGGCTGGGCCGTCGGTACGTCCCGGCGGTGCGTCCGGTAGCGCACTGCGACCTCGGTGGGAGCCGCCTGACGGGCAGGCGGCGTGGGTGCGAGGTCAAGGCCTTGGCCTCGAGGTCAGCCTAGGGACCGTGGACCGTCAGCGCGCGCGGTAGCCCTCCGGCCGGGCGCGGCCGCACGACGGCGGCCGCATGACGGCCGCCGCAGCACGGCCGCCGCACGACCGTCCTACGCCTCGACGTCCTCGACGGCCTCGGGCGCGCGCCACGGCCGCGGGGGCAGACCGGGCGGCGGTCCAGTGGACTCGGGAGAGCACAGGGGCAGTCGCTCGCCCAGGATGCGCAACGTCACGGACCCTGCGACGGCCGCGATCAGCGACCCCGCGAGGATCCCGATCTTGGCCTGCTCGATGAGCGCCTCGTCGTCGAACGCGAGCTCGGCGATGAACAGCGAGATGGTGAACCCGATGCCGGCGAGCATCGCGCCGCCCAGCAGGTGCGAGTAGCGCACCCGGCCGGGCAGGTCGCCCAGGTTCAGGCGCAGCGCCAGGGCCGAGGCGCCGAAGATCCCGACGGCGTTGCCCACCACGAGCGCGACCGCGACCCCGATCGTCAGCCGCGACGTCATCGCGGCCGCCAGCGACTCGGCGTCGAGCTGCACGCCGGCGTTCGCCAGCCCGAACACGGGCACGACGACGTAGGCGCTCCACGGGTGCAGGACGCGCTGGAGCCGGTCGCTCGCGGGCACGGCCGCGCGCGCGGCGAGCTCGGTCAGGTGCTCGCGCTCCGCCGTCGTCTCCTCGCGCAGCCGCTGGGCGTACCCCGGGACGTCGTCGACCTGGTCGGGGCGCGCCCGGCGCGAGGGCACGAGCAGCCCGACGAGCACGCCCGCGAGCGTCGCGTGGACGCCCGAGGCGTAGACCGCGAGCCACAGCGCGACGCCCACACCCACGTAGGGGGCGAGGCGCCAGACGCCGAGCCAGCGCATCACGAGCATGCCCGCGACGAGGGCCCCCGCGATCGCGAGGCCGGGCAGCCACACGCCGTCGTTGTAGAAGACGGCCATGACCGTGATGGCGCCGATGTCGTCGACGACCGCGAGGGTCAGCAGGAACAGCCGGAGCCGGTCGGGGCAGCGCGGCCCGAACAGCGCGAGGACGCCCACGAGGAACGCCGTGTCGGTCGACATGACCACGCCCCAGCCGTGCTGCGCGTCGGTCCCCGCGTTGAACGCCAGGTAGACGAGCGCGGGGACGAGCAGCCCGCCCAGCGCACCGAGCGCCGGGACCGCGACCGTGCGCCGGTTGCGCAGCTCGCCGCTCGTGACCTCGCGGTTGATCTCCAGACCGATCACGAGGAAGAAGACCGCCATCGCGGCGTCGTTGACCCAGTGGTGCAGGTCCATGTCGAGCGACCAGCCGCCCAGGTGGATCCCGGCCGTCGTGGCCCACAGGTCGTCGTACGACGCCGACCACGGCGAGTTCGCCCACACGAGCGCGACCACGGTCGCCGCGAGCAGCAGCACCGCGCCCCCGGCCTCGGTCGCGAGGAACTGCCGGACCGCGGGCGCGACCGGTCGCACGGGAAAGCGCAGCGGAGGCCCCGGCCGCTGGTCGAGGGTCGGGAGGAGCGGACGCCCGCCGGGCTGGGCCGGCGGGACCGGGGGAGTGGACGTCACCGCTCCAAGGTCGCAGCGCGCGACGCGCGGCGCAACCGTCGGACGGGCACGCTCGTGGACCGCAGATCGTGACAGGCTGGGTCCCGTGGCCGCCGGGCGGGCGGCCCGCCCCGGGCGTCGTGAGGAGCAGAAGTGACGGCAGAGCAGGCAGCGCCGGGCGGCGCGGCAGGGAGCGGCCCGACGGCGTCGCCCACCGCCGCGCCGACCGCGGCCGGGACGCAGCACCAGCACGCCGCAGGTGCTCGTCGGGTGAGCGTCGAGCAGCACCGTCGCGAGGTCGAGGCCCTGCTCGGGCCGGCGCTCGCGGACCGGCGCGTCGAGCGCGTGGCGCTGGCCGACGCGCTCGACCGGGTGCTCGCGACGGACCTGCTCGCACCGGTCGACCTGCCCGCGTTCCGCAGCTCGCAGATGGACGGCTACGCGGTGCGGTCGACGGACGTCGCCGGCGCCTCGGGCACCGCACCCGTCGTGCTGCCCGTCGTGGCCGAGATCCCCGCGGGTCCCGGCACGCCGGCGGCCCTCGCCCCGGGGACGGCGGCCCGGATCATGACCGGTGCCGTCGTGCCGGAGGGGAGCGACGCCGTCGTGCCCGTGGAGGACACCGACGCCGTACGGTTCGGCGCGCACGCGACCGAGGCCCCGCGCGGGTCCGTCGGGACGGACGTCGGGGTGCTGGCGCCGCGCGGCGCGGGCGAGCACGTGCGGGACGTCGGGACGGACGTGCGCGGAGGCGACCGGGTGCTGACGGCCGGGACGCTGCTCGGGCCGCAGCACCTGGCCGCCGCGGCGTCGTGCGGCGTGCCCTCGCTCGAGGTCCGGGCGCGGGTGCGCGTCGCCGTCGTCTCGACCGGCACCGAGGTGGTCGAGCCCGGCGAGGCCGCCGCGACGGGCCAGGTGTACGACGCGAACCTGCCCGGTCTCGCGGCCGCGGCCCGGCGCGCCGGGGCCGACGTCGTGCTCACGGGGCGCACGGGCGACGACCCGCGCGAGCTGGCCGCGCTCCTGGCGCGGGCCGCCGAGACGGCCGACCTGGTCCTCACCTCGGGCGGCGTGAGCCAGGGCGCCTACGAGGTCGTCAAGGACACCCTCGGGGACGGTGTGACGTTCCGGTCGGTCGCGATGCAGCCCGGCGGCCCGCAGGGACTCGGCACCCACCGCGGGACCCCGATCCTCACCTTCCCCGGCAACCCCGTGAGCGCCCAGGTGTCGTTCGCGGTCTTCGCGCGCCCCGTCCTCGAACGTGCGGCGGGGCTCCCCGACCGGGAGGACGAGACGCGGACCGTGACCACGGCGATCGACTCCCCGCCCGCCAAGCAGCAGATGCTGCGCGGACGGACGGCGCCCGGTGGTGCGGTCGAGGTCGTCGGCGGTGCGGGCTCCCACCTCGTGGCGACCATGGCAGCGGCCGACGTGCTGGTCGAGGTGCCCGAGGGCGTGGGCAGGGTCGAGGAGGGCGAGAGCGTGCGGGTGGTGCGGCTGTGAGCGGGACGACGAGCGCAGAGGACGGGACGGCGGCAGCCGACGAGGAGCACCGCGTGCCCGCACCGGGCGACGTGTCCCGCGTGACGCGCGACGTGCTCGACGACGCCGTGGTGCGGGCCGTGGAGGGCGCGGTGTCCTCGCGGGAGTGCGGCGCCGTCGTGACCTTCCGCGGGGTCGTGCGCGACGTCGACGGCGGGCGCGACGTCACGGGCCTCGACTACGAGGCGCACCCCGACGCGACCGAGGTGCTCCGACGCTGCTGCGCGGCGGTGACCGCCGAGACCGGCCTGCGCGTCGCGGCCGTCCACCGCTACGGGGTGCTGACGATCGGGGACGTCGCGCTCGTCGCGAGCGTCGCCTCGGGACACCGGGCCGAGGCGTTCGCGGCGTGCTCGCTGCTCGTCGAGCGCATCAAGGCCGAGGTGCCGATCTGGAAGCGGCAGCACTTCACCGACGGCGACTCGGAGTGGGTCGGGCTGTAGCGGCCGTCGGCCGTCAGTCGTGCGGGTTGTCCTTGAGGAGGCCGAACCCGATGCCGACGAGCGCTCCCAGGATCAGGCCCGGGCCGGCGAGCAGGACCGTGCCCGCCGTGACACCGATCAGGGTGCCGAGGACGGTGCTCGGCCCCGCCGTCAGGCGGCTCGGACCGGGCCGGTGGACGGGGAGGGAGTCGGCTCGTGGAGCGGGCTCGTCGGGGGTACGGCTGTCGCGAGGGAGGTCGAGGAGGGCCACCCCTCCATGGTAGGTCGGAGGGTGCGTCGAGGCGCGGGATCCTGCGGCTCTCGCACCTGCGCGCAGGATGATCTTGGACACGTCGGCCGGGGGCGGCCGTCAGCCCCCGATCGCCCCCATGCTGCGCTCGGTGCGCGCGAAGGCCTCGGGGTCGTCGGCCGGACCGCCGACCGCCCCGGTGTCGGGGGCGCCGCGGTCGAGGCCGTGCGCGAACGGCTTGGCCCACATGGCGCCCTGCCAGGCGGCGACGATCGCGGCGTCGGCCGCTGCGTCGTCGGGCGTGCCACCCCGCGCCGCGCCGGGCGAGCCCGCGGCCCGACCGGACCGCAGCAGAGCCCGCAGGTCCACCTCCTCGTTCCCGAACAGGCACGACCGGACGGTCCCCTCGGCGGTCAGCCGCGTGCGGTCGCAGTCGCCGCAGAACGAGCGCGTGACCGACGCGATGATCCCCACGGTCGCCGGGCCCCCGTCGACCGCCCACTCCTCGGCCGGGGCCGACGGGTCCTCGCGCCCCACCGGGGTCAGGGCGAAGCGCTCGCCGAGGACGTCGAGCAGCCGCTCGGCCGAGACGAGCTGGTCGCGGGCCCAGTTCTGGTCGGCGTCGAGGGGCATCTGCTCGATGAAGCGCAGCCGGCACCCGTTCTCCACGGCCCAGGCGAGCAGGTCGGTCGCGCCCGCGAGGGTCTCGGGCATGAGGACCGCGTTGAGCTTGACGGGCGACAGGCCCGCGTCGAGCGCGGCCCGGATGCCCGCGAGGACCTGGGGGAGCCGGTCGCGGCGCGTGAGCTCGGCGAAGTGCGTGCGGTCGACGGTGTCGAGCGAGACGTTGACGCGGTCGAGCCCGGCCTCGACGAGCTCGCCGACGCGCTTGTCGAGGCCGATCGCGTTGGTCGTCATCGAGATCCGGACGCCGGGGGCCGCCGCGCGGGTGCTCTGGACGATCTCGGCGAGGTCGGGGCGCATGAGCGGTTCGCCGCCCGTGAACCGCACGTCGCGGATCCCGAGCCGGTAGCCGATCCCGACGAGCCGCCCGATCTCGCCCGGGGTCAGCAGGTCCTCGCGGGGGATCGCGGGGAGCCCCTCGGCGGGCATGCAGTACGTGCAGCGCAGCGAGCACTTCTCCGTGACGGAGACCCGCAGGTCGTGGGCGACGCGCCCGTAGCGGTCGACGAGCGACTCGGTGTCCGGGCGCCCCAGGGTGCTCGGCGCCCCGGTCGGGCGCACACGCGGGAGCCCGAGGGCGACGGCGGTCATGCTCGCGAGTCTACGCAGCGGGGGGCGACGGGTCAGCGTGCCGCTCGGGCGTCGTACGCCTTCTGCGCGGCGACGACCTGCGGGACCGCGCCCTCCAGGACGTCGATGAGGTCGACGAGCCTGTCGGCGACGACCTTCCCGAGCTCGGTGAGCGAGTACTCGACGTGCGGGGGGATGGTCGCACGGACCTCGCGCACGACCAGGCCGTCACGCTCGAGGCCCTGGAGGGTCTGGGCGAGCATCTTCTCGGAGACCCCGTCGATCCGTCGGCGCAGCGCGTTGAAGCGGACCGCGCCGTCGCGCAGGCCCGCGACGGTCAGGACCCCCCACCGGCCCGTCACGGCCTCGAGCGCGTGGCGGGACGTGCAGCCGCGCTGGAACACGTCGGCGAGCATCTCGTCGGACGGTCCCGTGGCGTCGAGGGCGGGGTGGAGGTCGGTCACGAGGCCAGCCTAGCGTGCAAGCCGATCGTGAGCACTGTGAGGTAGAACGCACTGCTGAATGGATTGCACTTACGAAAAGTTAGTGCCAGGCTGTCGCGGTACCCACCACCCCTTCAGGAGGACCTCATGATCGCCGTCACCGCCGCCACCGGACACCTCGGGCACCTCGTCGTCGACTCGCTCCTCGAGCGCGGCGTCGCCCCCGAGCAGATCGTCGCCGCCGTCCGCACCCCGGCCAAGGCCGCCGACCTCGCCGAGCGCGGCGTCGTCGTCCGCGAGGCCGACTACTCGCGCCCCGAGACCCTCGCGACGGCGCTCGCCGGCGTCGACGTCGTCCTGCTCGTCTCGGGTTCCGAGGTCGGGCAGCGCGTCCAGCAGCACGCGAACGTCGTCGAGGCTGCGAAGGCCGCCGGCGTCCGCCACCTCGTCTACACGAGCGCGCCGCAGGCCACCACGTCCGCTCTCGTCCTCGCCCCCGAGCACAAGGCCACCGAGGAGCTCGTCGCGGCGTCGGGGCTGCCCGCCACGATCTTGCGCAACGGCTGGTACACCGAGAACTACGCCGGCGTCGTCGTCCAGGCGCGCGAGACCGGTGTCGTGCTCGGCAGCGTCGGCGAGGGTCTCGTCGCCTCGGCGAGCCGCAAGGACTATGCCGAGGCAGCTGCCGTCGTCCTCGCGGCGGCGGACGCCGACCCGGCCTTCGAGGGTGGCGTCCACGAGCTCTCGGGCGACGTCGCGTGGGACCACCCGTTCCTCGCCGCGACCATCGGCGAGATCGTCGGCCGTGAGGTCGTCTACCAGGACGTGACCCCTGAGGTGCACGTGCAGGTCCTGCTCGACGCGGGCCTCGACGAGGGGACCGCGGGCTTCGTGGTCGCGCTCGACGGCAACACGCGCGACGGTCTGCTCGCTGCGACGTCGGGCGAGCTGTCGCGTCTCATCGGGCGCCCGACGACGCCGCTCGCCGAGGGGCTGCGGGCTGCGGCGGGCGTGGCGTCGGCCGTGTGACGAGCGTTGCTCGGTGCTGAGTGCATGATTCCGCTGCGACATGCCCGGTGTGTCGCAGCGGAACCATGCACTCAGCGTTGACTGCCTGACCGGCGGGGCTGCCGACGGGAATGGCGACGACTTCCATTTAGTTGAAGCATCAACTATTCTGGAGACAAGAGGTCGGGATCCGGCCCTGGACGGAGGACACCATGACTGACCGCACGACGAAGCTCCCCGGTACCGATGCCACCGGCTTCGCGACCAAGGACCTGCTCTCGGCCGACACCTCGATGGACGCCGTGACGCTGCACGTCGCCGACCTCGACCTGATGACCCGCTACTACCGCGACGCCCTCTCCCTCGCGGTCCTGACGCCGACGGACGCCCTGCTCGCGGCGATCCCCGGCGCCGGGACCGGCTCGCGCGACGAGACCGTGGTCCTCGGGCGCGGAGCGACCCCGCTCGTGGTCCTGCGGCGCGGCAAGGACCTGCCACGTGCCCGTCGTGGGGAGGCCGGCCTCTTCCACACGGCCCTGCTCTTCGACGACGCCCCTGCGCTCGCCGCAGCCGTCGCGTCGGTCGCCCGCACCGCACCCAGCACGTTCGTCGGCAGCGGCGACCACCTGGTGTCCGAGGCGTTCTACTTCACGGACCCCGAGGGCAACGGCGTCGAGCTCTACCACGACCGGCCGCGCGAGACCTGGAGCTGGAAGGACGGCCAGGTCGCGATGGACACGCTCTACATCGACCCCAACGCGTTCATGCAGGAGCACCTGACGGACGAGGCGCTGCACCGAGCGCTGTCGACCGACGTCGTCGGACCGGACGACACGGTCGTGGGGCACGTGCACCTCCAGGTGGGCGACATCCCCACGGCCCGCGCGTTCTACGTCGACACCCTGGGCTTCGAGGCCACGGCCTCGCTGCCCAGCGCACTCTTCGTCTCGGCGGGCGGGTACCACCACCACATGGCCATGAACACGTGGAACAGCCAGGGGGCCGGGCCGCGCGCCTCGACGCTGGGTCTGGGGCAGGTGGCCATCTCGGTCCCTTCCGAGGACGACGTCACGGCCCTGGTCGACCGACTGTCCCGGCGCGGGATCCCGATGCGCCACGACGGCGCGACGCTGCGGTTCGACGACCCGTGGAAGAACCTCATCGAGGTCGCGGTGCGCTGAGCTGCGCCCCTTTCGCGCGCTGAGTGCGGAGTTCTTGCGCGACACGCCCGGCGAGTCGCACAAGAACTCCGCACTCAGCGGAAGGTGGGGCGCCTCAGCGCTTCGAGGGTCCCTCATCGCGCTCGATGCCCAGCCGCTTGGCGAACAGCCTCCGCTGCACGAGCCACCCGGCCAGCGCGAGCGCGGCCCACGCCAGGAACGACACGGCCTGCTCCCAGCCCGGGGACGGGTCGCGCAGGAAGCCGAGGGGGTCGGGGGCCACGCGCGCGAGCCCGCCGAGCACGATGCCCGCACCGCCGATCGTCGTGAGCCACAGCAGCGCCCGCCGCCGGTACCTGTCCGCGAGGAAGCCGCAGGCCGCCGCGACCGCGATGACGATGATCGCCGCGAGGACCCAGTTGCCCGAGTCGCCCGAGACCGTGCCGTAGAGCTTGGCGCCGATCACCGCGCCGGTCACGATCCCGATGAAGAACGACGCGAGCTTGAACACGAACGCGACCGCGATCCAGGCGACGAGCGCGCCCAGGACCCCGACGAGCAGCGCGGTCGACTGGCTCGCGCCGAACAGGTCGCCCAGCATCCAGCCGAGGCCGAACCCGGACGCGATGACCGCGAGGTGGACCGAGCCGACGCCGAGGAAGCACAGGAGCAACCCGACGGCGACGATGACGAGACCAGCGACGACCGGGTCCATGGGGACCTCCTGGCGTGAGGTGGGCTAGTGCTTGGCCTTGATGACGAGCACGGGAGCGTGGGCGTCGAGCAGGACGCGCTGGGTGGTGCTGCCGAGGAGGAACTTGCCGACGGGGGAGCGCTTGCGCGAGCCGATCACGACGAGGCTCGCGGCGACCCGCTCGGCCTCGTCGAGGATCGCGACGGGCGGGTCCACGCGCGCCTCGCGGTACGTGACGGTCGCGACCGGGGTGCCTGCGGGGAGGGCGTCGAGCAGGTGGGCGAGGTCCGGCGGGAGCGGCGGGTCGTCCTGCGGGGGGCCCTCGAGCGGGGTGAGGACGAAGACGGCGAGGGGCAGGTCTCGTCGGAGCGCCTCGGCGGCTCCGGCTCGCAGTGCCGCCTCACCCTGTGGCGAGTCGTTGTAGGCCACAAGTACGGTCATCGCCGCGGTGCTCCTCGTTCGTCGTGCCCGGGTCGACGGGCAGATCGCATGTGATCTGAACTCTCTCACACCGCACGGGGCCGCGCAGCGAACGGTGGAGCGCGTCGCGGGGCTCCCTGCCCGACGGCGTCGCTCGCCGTCGGTGTCCTGGCTCGGCCGGGTCGGCGGCCGGGTCGCTGGAGGGGCGGCGGGCCGGGTCTCTGGCCGGGTCCCTGGACGGGCGGGGACCGGTCAGCTGCTCGGCGGGGCGAGGTCGACGGGCAGCCTCAGCGACGCGGGGAGCAGGGGTCGGGCGACGGTGTCGATCATCCGGGCGAGCTCGACGTGCCGCTCCTCGTCCATGCGGTCCGCCGGGGCGGTCACGGACAGGGCGGCCACGGCCTGCCCGGCGCGCAGGAGGGGGACCGCGAGGCAGCTGATGCCGGGCTCGTTCTCCTCGGTCTCCGTCGCGTACCCGCGGGTCCTGGTCGCGCGCAGCGTCTCCCACAGCGCTTCGTCGGACACGGGGCTCGCGTCTCCGGCGGCGGCGGTGTACCAGCCCATCGCGGAGCGGTCCGTCGCGCGGAACGCGAGCAGGGCGCGTCCGAGCGCGGTGGTGGCGGCCGGGCGGCGGCGTCCGATCGCGGACCACACGCGGACGGCTCGCGCGGGCTCGACCTTGTCGAGGTAGACGATCTCCGGCCCCGACAGCACGCCCAGGTGGATGAGCTCGCCCGACGCCTCGCACACGGCGGTGAGCGCCGGGGTCAGCAGGGCCGGAAGGTGCTCCTCGCCGAGGAAGACGTTCCCGAGAGCGGTCGCGGCGGGTCCGAGGCGGTAGCTGCCGGTGGCCGGGTCCTGCTCGGCGTAGCCGCGGAAGCGCAGGGCGGCGAGCGTGCGGTGCAGCGAGGTCTTGTTCAGGCCGAGGTCTGCCGCGAGGGTGCCGAGCGGCGTGCCGTGCGGGCCTGCGGCCGCGAGGTGCTCGAGCGCGAGCAGCGCCTTGTCGACCGAGCCGAGGGGGCTCGCGGCCTGACCGGGGCCGGTCGCGGGAGTGTCCGTCTCGACGGTCGGCCGGACTACCACGGGCTGGGGCCGTTCGCGTAGAGTGATTTCGCATTCCAGAACATCCGTTCACTATAACGAAACGCGAGGCCTCATGTCACCCGCTGCGCCCCCGACCGACCTCCACGAGCTCTTCGCCAGGGTCCGGGTCGTCCCCGTGGTCGTCGTGGAGGACGAGGCCCAGGCGCTCGCCCTCGGCGCCGCCCTGCTCGACGGCGGCCTGCCCATCGCCGAGATCACCTTCCGCACCGCAGGCGCCCGCGCCGCGATCGCCGCCGTGACGCGCGAGCTCCCCGAGCTCGTGACCGGTGCCGGGACCGTCGTCAACGCCGAGCAGGTCGACCAGGCCGTCGACGCCGGCGCCCGCTTCGTCGTCTCTCCCGGCCTGAGCGCCGACGTCGTGCGCCGCGCCCAGCACCACGGCCTGCCGATCTTCCCGGGGGTCGCGACGCCGTCGGACATCATGGCGGCCCTCGCCCTGGGGCTCGACGTCGTGAAGTTCTTCCCCGCCGGGATCAACGGGGGAGTACCCGCGATCAAGGCGCTGTCCGCGCCGTTCCCCGGCCTGCGCTTCGTCCCCACGGGCGGCGTGAGCGCCGCCAACGCGACCGACTACCTCTCGCTGCCCTCGGTCCTCGCGGTGGGAGGCTCGTGGATGGTCGAGAAGGCCCTCGTCGAGGCGGGCGACTTCGCCGAGGTCACGCGCCGCTCCGCGCAGGCCGTCGCGCTCGCGGCGTCCACGCAGACCGCGGCGCTCACGGCGACCGCGGTCCCCGCCACCATCTCCGCCTCCGCTGCCGCAGGAAAGTGAGCTGACATGACCGACAGCACCCAGGCGCCCCTGGACCTCCGCCCGGCCGCGGCCTGCACCTACGACGTCGTCTCCCTCGGCGAGGTCATGCTCCGCCTCGACCCGGGCGAGCGACGCATCAAGACCACGCGTTCGTTCGACGCCTGGGAGGGCGGCGGCGAGTACAACGTCGCGCGCGGCCTGCGCCGCTGCTTCGGCCTGCGCGGCGCGATCGTCACGGCGCTCGCGGACAACGAGGTCGGCCGTCTGGTCGAGGACCTCATGCTCACGGGCGGGCTCGACACGAGCTGGGTGCAGTGGGTGCCCTACGACGGGATCGGCCGGACGGTCCGCAACGGTCTCAACTTCACCGAGCGCGGCTACGGCGTGCGCGGCGCGGTAGGCGTGAGCGACCGCGGGAACACCGCGATCGCGCAGATGCGACCGGACGACGTCGACTGGGACGAGCTGTTCGGCAGCGGCGTGCGCTGGCTGCACACCGGCGGCATCTTCGCGGCGCTCTCCGCGTCGTCCGCGGACGTCGCCGAGGCTGCGATGAAGGCCGCGCGCAAGCACGGCACGATCGTGTCCTACGACCTCAACTACCGCCCGTCGCTCTGGCAGGGCATCGGCGGCCCGGCACGCGCGCAGGAGGTCAACCGCCACCTCGCGCAGTACGTCGACGTCATGATCGGCAACGAGGAGGACTTCACCGCGAGCCTCGGGTTCGAGATCGAGGGCGTCGACGAGAGCCTGACCGACCTCGACACCGCGGCGTTCCGCGCCATGATCGAGACCGCCGCGGCCGCGTACCCGAACTTCCAGGTCATCGGCACCACGCTGCGCGCCGTCCACTCCGCGACCCGCAACGACTGGGGTGCCGTCGCGTGGTCCCGCGTGCAGGGGTTCGCCGAGGCCACGCACCGCGCCGACCTCGAGATCCTCGACCGCGTCGGCGGCGGCGACTCGTTCGCCTCGGGCCTCGCGTACGGGCTCATGGAGCTCGGCTCGATCCAGGAGGCCGTCGAGTACGGCGCCGCGCACGGCGCCCTCGCGATGACCACGCCGGGCGACACGTCGACGGCGTCGCTCGCCGAGGTGCGCAGGCTCGCGTCGGGCGGGAGCGCGCGCGTCCAGCGCTGACGATCGATCGAACGCCCACGAGATGCGGCGAACGGGGGTCCAGGAGGCCCGGCGACCCCCGTTCGCCGCATCTCGCGACGGTTCGTGCGCGTGCCGACCCGGCGAGGAACCGGGCGGGTGGTTCTCGGCGGCACGCCGGGCCGTATCCCGAGCGCTCCCCCGGGGTCGCGGCTAGGGTGGACGAGGACGGACAGATCGGACACAGCCCGCCGGTGGCCCGCATGGCCCGGCGAGTGCGAGGAGGCACACGTGGTGCAGCGCGGTGAGGTGCCTCTGGGCCGCCTCCCACGGCGCACCGTCGACGCGCCCGCCGACATCGCCCGCGCCGTCGAGCATGCACGCATCCTGCGCGGAGCGGGCGACCCCACGGGGGCGGCCCGCGTCCTCGACCGGGCCTTCGACGCCGAGGGCGTCCGGACCCGGACCGTCTCCGAGCGCCTGCGCTTCCGCGCCCTCGTCCTGCGGGCGGACCTCGCGCTCCAGCTGCACGACGACGTCGCGGCCGCACGGTTCCTCGCCGGCGCCGAGTCGCTTCCCCTGCTCGCGGACGCGCTCGCCGCCCTCGACGACGACCTGCACCTGGCCGAGGAGCTGCGCGAGCGCCTCGACGCCGACTGACACGGCGCCCACCGCCTGCCGTCAGGGTTGCGTCAACGCGCGACCGACCCCCGTCAAGAACCCGTCAACGCCGCGGCCTGCGCCCTCCGCGACGCAATAGACCTGGGGTGTGCGCAGGAGCTGCGCACCGGCACCGCGCCACCGCACCGACCACGAGCAGCCGCTCGCGATCACCCGGGACGCCCGCCGCACGACGTTCGAAGGCAGAGCTCAGATGGCCGACCTGGCCTACATCCTGCTGACCGTGGTGTTCTTCACCGCCGTCGGCCTCGTGGCGCGCCGCCACGGCTCCTCCGGGGGGTCCTCGTCATGACGGTTCTCGACTGGGTCGGGCTCGGCGCCGTCGTGGTGCTCCTCGGCTACCTGTTCGTCGCCCTGCTCCGCAGCGACAAGGTCCGGTGAGCGCGACCGTGCTGACCCTGACCACCTCGGCGGCCCAGGCCGGAGCGGGACCGTCCGCTCCCAGCGTGTGGCTCGCCGTCGGGCAGCTCGTCCTGCTGCTCCTCGCGCTCGCCGCGGTGCACGCCCCGCTCGGCGCCTACATGGCACGCGTCTTCACCTCGCCGCGCCACCTGCGCGTCGAGAAGGCCGGGTACCGGATCATGCGTGTCGACCCGGACGCCGAGCAGAGGTGGAGCACCTACCTGCTCTCGCTGCTCGGCTTCTCGATGGCCTCGCTCCTGCTCCTCTACGGGCTCGCCCGGCTCCAGCAGCACCTGCCGATGAACCTCGGCTTCTCGGCGTTCGACCCGGCCGGCGCCTGGAACACCGCGGTCTCGTTCGTGGCCAACACGAACTGGCAGTGGTACTCGGGCGAGGCGGCCGCGGGGCACCTGCTCCAGATGGCCGGGCTCGCGGTGCAGAACTTCGTGTCCGCGGCCGTCGGCATCTCGGTCGCGGTCGCCCTGATCCGCGGCTTCATGCGCTCTGGCACCGACGGGCGCGTCGGCAACTTCTGGTCCGACCTGACCCGCACATGCGTGCGCATCCTGCTGCCCATGGCGTTCGTCGGCGCGCTCGTCCTGCTCGCCACGGGCGTCATCCAGAACTTCGACGCGCACACCGCGATCGACACGGTCGCCGGTGGCACCCAGCACGTGCTCGGCGGCCCCGTCGCGTCGCAAGAGGTCATCAAGGAGCTCGGCACCAACGGCGGCGGATTCTTCAACGCCAACTCGGCGCACCCCCTCGAGAACCCCAGCCCGTTCTCCAACCTGTTCGAGATCTTCCTCATCCTCGTCATCCCCTTCACCCTGCCCCGCACGTTCGGCCTCATGGTCGGCGACAAGCGCCAGGGCTGGGCGATCCTCGGGGCCATGGGTGCGCTGTGGTTCGTCGCGGTCGCACTCATCACCTGGGCCGAGATGGCCGGGCCCGGAGCCGCCCCGCTCGCCGCGGGCGGCGCCATGGAGGGCAAGGAGACCCGCTTCGGCCTCGCCGCGAGCGCCCTGTTCGCCGCGTCGACCACGGGCACCTCGACCGGTGCCGTCAACGCGATGCACGACTCCCTGACCGCCCCGGGCGGCGGCGTCACGATGTTCACCATGATGCTCGGCGAGATCGCGCCGGGCGGCGTGGGCTCGGGCCTGTACGGGATGCTCATGCTCGCGATCGTCGCGGTGTTCGTCTCGGGCCTCATGGTGGGGCGCACGCCCGAGTACCTGGGCAAGAAGATCGGCCGCCAGGAGATCACGCTCGTCGCGCTCTACATCCTCACCGTCCCGTTCCTCGTGCTCGTCGGCACGGCCCTCGCGATCGCGCTGCCCGCCGGGCAGGCAGGCATCCAGGAGGCGGGCCCGCACGGGCTGTCCGAGGTCCTGTACGCGTTCACGTCCGCGGCCAACAACAACGGCTCGGCGTTCGGCGGCCTCACGTCCGGCACGCCCTTCTACAACACGGCCCTCGGCATCGCGATGCTCGCCGGCCGCTTCGTCCCCATCGCCCTCGTCCTGGCCCTCGCCGGACGCTTCGCCTCGCAGAAGAAGGTCCCCGCCACGGCGGGCACCCTCCCGACGCACCAGCCGCTCTTCGTGGGCGTCCTGGGAACCGTCGCCCTGGTCGTCGTCGGGCTCACCTTCGTCCCCGTGCTGTCGCTCGGTCCCATCGTGGAGTCGCTCTCATGAATCGTTCTTCTTCCGTCGCTCCCTCGGGGCGCGTCCCCGCGGAGGGCGGGGCGGGTCTTCCGGAGGACCTCGTTCCTCGGTCCTCCGCCAGGCCCGCCACGACCCGCCCCACCCCCCGCGGTGACACGCTGCTCGATTCGTCGGACGCGGTGCTGCTTCCTGTCGCTGGGGTCGCACCAGGTGCTGTCGAGGTGGGAACCGCCGATGCCGTGGGTGGTTCCGGCTCGGCTGGTCCGATTGGTGGCCGCAAGGCCGGGCCCGGGCGCGGGGCCTCGCTCTCGTGGCCCCAGGTCCGGGCCGCGCTGCCCGGGGCGTTCCGCAAGCTCGACCCGCGCGAGCTGTACACGTCGCCCGTGCTGTTCGTCGTCGAGCTCGGGGCCGTGGCCACGACGCTGCTGGCCGCGTTCGACCCGAGCGTGTTCGCGTGGGCCATCGCGGTGTGGTTGTGGGCGACCGTGCTGTTCGCGACCCTCGCCGAGTCGATCGCGGAGAGCCGCGGCAAGGCGCAGGCGTCGAGCCTGCGCGCGACCCAGCAGCAGACGACCGCGCGGCGGGTCATGGCGCCGTCGGACACCCTGGCGTCCGGCACGGGCCTGGCGTCCCTCCCGACGGCGGAGGTCCCCTCCTCGACGCTGGCCGTCGGGGACGTGGTGGTCGTCCGGGCGGGCGAGATCATCCCTGGTGACGGCGACGTCGTCGAGGGTGTCGCGTCGGTCGACGAGTCCGCGATCACGGGCGAGTCGGCCCCGGTGATCCGCGAGTCGGGCGGCGACCGGTCGGCGGTCACCGGCGGGACGGTGGTCCTGTCCGACACGATCGTCGTGCGGATCACGGCCCCCGCGGGCCACACGTTCGTCGACCGCATGATCGCGCTCGTCGAGGGGTCCGAGCGTCAGCGCACGCCCAACGAGATCGCGCTCAACATCCTGCTGACCTCGCTCACGATCATCTTCCTGCTGGCCGTCGTGACGCTCCAGCCGTTCGCGGTGTACTCGGGCTCGAAGCAGTCGATGATCGTCCTGATCTCCCTGCTCGTGTGCCTCATCCCCACGACGATCGGTGCGCTGCTGTCCGCGATCGGCATCGCGGGCATGGACCGGCTCGTCCAGCGCAACGTCCTGGCGATGTCGGGTCGCGCGGTCGAGGCCGCGGGCGACGTGGACGTGCTGCTGCTCGACAAGACGGGCACCATCACGTACGGCAACCGCCAGGCTGCCGACCTCCTCACGGTCGGTGACGTCACGACGGCGCAGCTCGCCGAGGCCGCGCGCCTGTCCTCGCTCGCGGACGAGACGCCCGAGGGCAAGAGCATCGTGGTGCTCGTGCGCGAGCGGTACGGCGTGGGGGGCCAGGCGTCGGGCCCGGCCCCGGCGGCAGGGGAGCCCGAGCATGCGGCGCGCGCGACGTCGTCGGGCGGCGAGGGCACGGTGGGCGGCGCGGAGGACCTCGCCGGGGCCGAGATGGTGCCCTTCACCGCGCAGACCCGCATGAGCGGGATCGACCTGCCCCTGCCCGACGGGCGCGTGCGCCGCATCCGCAAGGGCGCCGGCAGCGCGGTCCAGCGCTGGGTGCACTCGACCGGTGCACCGGCCCGGGGCGCGGCCAGCGTCGTGGCCGACCAGCTCGCAGCCCACGTCGACGCCGTCAGCTCCTCGGGCGGCACGCCGCTCGTCGTGGCCGAGCAGGTCGGCGAGGGCCCGGCACGCGTGCTGGGCGTCGTGCACCTCAAGGACGTCGTCAAGGCCGGCATGCGCGAGCGGTTCGACGAGCTGCGCGCCATGGGCATCCGCACCGTCATGGTCACGGGTGACAACGCCGTGACCGCGCGGGCCATCGCCGCCGAGGCGGGCGTCGACGACGTCCTGGCCGAGGCGACGCCCGAGGACAAGCTCGCGCTCATCCGGCGCGAGCAGGCCGGCGGGCGGCTCGTCGCCATGGCGGGCGACGGCACCAACGACGCCCCCGCCCTGGCGCAGGCCGACGTGGGCGTCGCGATGAACACCGGGACCACCGCCGCCAAGGAGGCGGGCAACATGGTGGACCTCGACTCCGACCCGACCAAGCTCATCGAGATCGTCGAGATCGGCAAGCAGCTCCTCATCACGCGCGGAGCCCTCACGACGTTCTCGATCGCGAACGACATCGCGAAGTACTTCGCGATCCTGCCCGCGATGTTCATGGTCGTGTTCCCGCAGCTCGCGGTGCTCAACGTCATGCGCCTGTCGAGCCCCGAGTCGGCCATCCTGTCGGCCGTCGTGTTCAACGCGCTCATCATCCTGGTGCTCATCCCGCTCTC
The DNA here is from genome assembly GCF_042887685.1 of Oerskovia sp. NPDC057915. Taxonomy (NCBI): domain Bacteria; kingdom Bacillati; phylum Actinomycetota; class Actinomycetes; order Micrococcales; family Cellulomonadaceae; genus Oerskovia; species Oerskovia sp. NPDC057915. Next base: position 41,515 of record NZ_JBHVOS010000019.1, read on the forward strand.
GCTGAAGGGCGTGCGGTACCGACCGTCGTCGGCCTCGGCGATGCTGCGGCGCAACCTCCTGGTCTACGGCGTGGGCGGCCTCGTGGCCCCGTTCGTCGGGATCAAGCTCATCGACCTCGTGATCTCCCTCATCCCCGGGATTGGCTGACATGCCTGGCACTCTCTCCACCCCCGCGGGCGTCCCCGGACGCCCCTCCCCCCTCGCGCGCCCCTCGGCCTCGGCCGGTGCCGCCTCGCTCTTCCGTCAGACCCTCGCGGGACTGCGCGTCCTGCTCGTCCTGACGCTGCTCCTGGGCGTGGCCTACCCGCTCGCGGTGTGGGGCGTCGGGCAGCTCGCCCTGCCGTGGCAGGCGAACGGCTCGCTCGTGCGCAGCGACGGCACGCACGCCACGTCGATCACCGACACCGGCGCCGACGGGGCGCCCGTCGTGGGCTCGGCCCTGATCGGGCAGGACTTCGCCGCGGCCGACGACGCCGAGGCCTGGTTCCACGGCCGCCCCTCGGCCGCGGGCGACGGCTACGACACTCTCGCGTCCGCGGGCACCAACCTCGGGCCCCTCAACCCTGAGCTCGTCGCCTCGATCGACGAGCGCCGGGCGGCGCTCGCGGACCTCAACGGCGTCGACCCCGCGTCGCTGCCCGCCGACGCGCTCACGGCCTCGGCGTCGGGCCTCGACCCGCAGATCAGCCCCGCGTACGCGGCCCTGCAGGTTGCCCGCGTCGCCGAGGCCAGGGGCCTCGACGAGGCCGTCGTGGCCGACCTGGTCGCGCAGCACACCGCGGGGCGCGACCTCGGCGTCCTGGGTGAACCGCGTGTCAACGTGCTCGAGCTCAACCTCGCGCTCGAGAACTCGGAGAAGATGAACCCATGACGACACGCACGACGCCCCGCGCCGTCGACCGGACGGCACGGGTGCCCCGTGCCTGAGCCGCGCGACGGTCATGAGGCCGCAGGGTCCGGGAGCCCCCAGGAGGGGCACCCGGGCCCGGGCGCGTCCCCGGCAGGGCAGGGAGGTCCCGCCGCTGCGGGGATCACACCCCGGCCCGACGGCGTCGCTCGCCGCCCGGGGGTGCTCACCGTGTACCTCGGGGCGGCCCCGGGCGTCGGCAAGACGTACGCGATGCTCGGCGAGGCGCACCGGCGGCGAGCCCGCGGCACCGACGTGGTCGTGGGGCTCGTCGAGACCCACGGGCGGTCCGCCACGATCACGCAGATCGGCGACCTCGAGGTGGTACCGCGCCGCGTCGTGAGCCACCGCGACGTCGAGCTGACCGAGCTCGACGTCGACGCCGTGATCGCCCGTGCGCCCCAGGTGGCGCTGGTCGACGAGCTCGCGCACACCAACGCGCCCGGTTCGCGGCACCGCAAGCGCTGGCAGGACGTGCAGGACCTCCTGGCCGCGGGCATCGACGTCGTGACCACGGTCAACGTGCAGCACCTGGAGTCGCTCACGGGAGACGTCGAGGCCATCACGGGCGTGCGCCAGCGCGAGACCGTGCCCGACCAGGTCGTGCGCGACGCCGACCAGATCCAGCTCGTCGACCTCTCGCCCCAGGCGCTGCGCCGTCGCCTCGCGCACGGCAACGTCTACCGGGCCGAGCAGATCGACGCCTCGCTGTCGTCGTACTTCCGCACGGGCAACCTCACGGCCCTGCGCGAGCTCGCGCTCCTGTGGCTCGCCGACCGCGTCGACGACGCCCTGACCCGCTACCGGGCCGACCATGCGATCGTCGGCACGTGGCCCGCGCGCGAGCGCATCGTCGTCGCCGTCACAGGGGGGCCGGAGGGCGAGACGCTGCTGCGCCGCGGCGCCCGGATCGCGCAGCGCGCGGCGGGCTCCGAGCTCGTCGCGGTCCACGTCCTGGCCACGGACGGGCTGCCCAGCGCGGCACCGGCTGCTATCGCGGCGTCGCGCGAGCTCGTCGAGTCGCTCGGCGGGACGTTCCACACGGTCGTGGGGGAGGACGTCGCGTCGGCCGTCGTCGACTTCGCGCAGGGCGTCAACGCGACCATGATCGTCGTGGGCGTCTCGCGGCACTCCCGGTGGCGCGAGGCGCTGCTCGGGTCGTCGAGCACCGAGATCGCGCGGCTCGCCGGGACGATCGACGTCCACCTCGTGACGCACGAGAAGGCTCGGGCCGGTCGGCTGCTGCGCGGACGGTGGTCGGCGCTGTCCCGACGGCGCCGGGCCGCCGGGTGGCTCCTCGCCTTCGTGGTGCCGGCCGTCCTCACCGGGATCTTCTGGCTGCTGCGCGACGACGTGTCGCTCTCGACCGAGCTCATGCTGTTCCTCGCCGGCTCGGTGGGGGTCGCGCTCGTGGGCGGGCTGTGGCCCGCCGTCGCGGCGGCCGTCGTGTCGTTCCTGTGCCTCAACTGGTTCTTCACGCCCCCGACCGGGTTCCTCACGGTCCAGGACCCCGAGAACCTCCTCGCGCTCCTGGTGTTCGTGCTCGTCGCGGCCGCCGTCGCGTCGGTCGTGGACCTCGCGGCGCGACGGACCGTGCAGGCGTACCGGGCCCGGGCCGAGGCCTCGACGCTCGCCGCGCTCTCGCGGTCGGTGCTCTCGGGCGAGGACACCGCGCAGGCCATCGTGACCCGGCTCGCCGAGACGTTCGGCCTGTCGCGGGTCGAGCTCGAGACGCGTGCGGGGGAGCGGGCCCCGTGGCGGACCGTCGCGACGACGGGCCGCGCCGAGGGCGACCGGTTGTCTGCCGGGGGTGACGGACTCCTCGCCGAGGGCGACGGCCTGTCCGCCGAGGGTGACGGACTCCTCGCCGAGGGCGACGGACTCCCCGCCGAAGGTGACGGACGCACCCGGGAGAGCTCCGCCGTCGGGCACGGGGACGAACCCGAGCGCACCGAGCTGCGCGTCGACGACCACCACCGCCTCTCCCTGTGGGGGCGGACCCTGCCCGCGAGCGACCGGCAGGTCCTCGAGGCGTTCGCCGCGCAGGCCGGGCTCGTCCTGGAGTACCGGCGGCTGCGCGAGCAGGCCGCCCAGGCCGCCGTCCTCGAGGAGGCCGACGCGACCCGCACCGCGCTGCTCGCCGCCGTCTCGCACGACCTGCGCACCCCGCTCGCCTCGATCCGCACGGCCGTCGACGGGCTGGCCTCCCCGGACGTCGACCTCGACGCCGAGGACACCGAGGCCCTGACCCGGACCATCCAGGACTCGACGGGCAGGCTCGAGAAGCTCATCGACAACCTGCTCGACCTCTCGCGGCTCCAGACGGGCAGCGTGCGGCCCGTCCTGCGCGCGGCGTCGGTCGACGAGATCGTGCCGCTCGCGGTCGAGCCCTACGGGCCGGGCGTCGTGCGTCTCGACGTGCCCGACGACCTGCCCCTCGTGCGCACCGACCCCGGGCTGCTCGAACGCGCCGTCGCGAACCTCACGTCGAACGCCGTGCGGCACAGCCCGCCCGGCGAGCCCGTGCGGATCACGGCCTCGGCCGGCCCGCGGGAGATCGAGCTGCGGATCGTCGACACGGGACGTGGCCTCTCCGACGAGTCCAAGGTCCGCATGTTCGAGCCCTTCCAGCGCCTGGGCGACACGACCGGCGAGGGGCTCGGGCTGGGGCTCGCGGTCGCCGACGGCCTCGCGCGGGCCGTGGGTGCGACCATCACGCCCGAGGACACGCCGGGCGGCGGACTGACCATGGTCGTCACCGTCCCGCGCGAGGCACGGGAGGATGACGCCGTGAGCACTGACAGCGGTGGCCCGGCAGACACGGCAGACGTGACGGACGACGAGAAGGGCGAGGTGCGCGCATGAGCGCCGACGGCAACAGGGTGCTGGTCGTCGACGACGACGCGGGCCTCGTGCGGGCGCTCGCGATCAACCTGCGCGCGCACGGCTGGGACGTCACCGTGGCCATGACCGGCGCCGAGGCGCTCGACGCGGCGGCGAGCGCCCGCCCCGACGTGATCCTCCTCGACCTGGGCCTGCCGGACCTCTCGGGCTTCGAGGTCATCGCGGGCGTACGCGGGTGGAGCGCCGTGCCCATCGTGGTGCTCTCGGCCCGCCAGCTCGGCGACGACAAGGTCGACGCGCTCGACGCGGGCGCGGACGACTACGTCACGAAGCCGTTCGCGATGAACGAGCTGCTCGCGCGGCTGCGGGCCGCGGTGCGCCGCGCGCAGCCGGCCGAGGCGTCCGAGCCCGTCGTCGAGGCGGGCGACCTGCGGATCGACCTGGCCCGGCGTCGCGTGCTGCGCGCCGGTCAGGAGGTGCGCCTCAGCCCGACCGAGTGGTCGCTGCTCGAGGTCCTGGTGCGTCACCGCGGGCGCATGGTCGGGCGGCTCCAGCTCCTGCACGACGTGTGGGGGCCCGCGTACTCGGCCGAGACCAACTACCTGCGCGTCTACACCGCGCAGCTGCGGCGCAAGCTCGAGGACGACCCCGCGAACCCGCGGCACATCATCACCCAGCCGGGCATGGGCTACCTCTTCGAGGTCTGACCCGCCCGTCGTACCCTGTGGCACGGCCCCGCGCCCCGGACCTGCCCGGGCTCGCGGGAACCACCGCCGCGCGCCGACCGTTGAGCGTTCGACCCGACGAAGGAGACCCGTCATGCTGTGCCCTCTCGACCAGACCGTGCTCGTGATGTCCGACCGCAAGGGCGTGGAGATCGACTACTGCCCGACGTGCCGCGGCGTGTGGCTCGACCGGGGTGAGCTCGACAAGATCATCGACCGCAGCCTCGAGGCCGAGATCGCCGCCGAGGCCGGTGGCCCCGCTGCGGCGGCCGCGCCGCACGGTGCGGCGCGCGCAGCGACCCCGCCGCCCGTGCAGTACCCGCCGACGCAGCAGCTCCCGGTCCCGCCCCAAGCGCCCTACGGGTACGCGGACGACCGCCGCCGTGACGACTACCGGGGTGACGACCGGCGCCGTGACGAGTACCGCGGGGACGACCGCTACCGCGGCTCCGACCAGTACCGCAGCGACGACCCGCGCTACCGCAAGCGCAAGAAGAAGGAGTCCTGGCTCGAGGACCTGTTCGACTTCTGAGCCGCCGCGGCGCCGGCCCCCAGGCGGGGTCGGCGCCGTCGTCGTCCCTCCGTGCCGTGGGTGTCCGCGGCGCACGCCCTCACCTCGATCCCGATCGGAAAGACCAGACCCATGCCCGTCCTGGACTCGTTCTCGCTCGCAGGCCGCACCGCGCTGATCACCGGGGGGAGCCGGGGCATCGGCCACGGCCTCGCGCGGGCCCTGGGGGAGGCGGGCGCCCGCGTCGCGCTGACGGCGACCACGATCGAGGCCGCACGGTCCGCGGCCGACGACCTGCGCGCGGCCGGCCTCGACGCGCACGGCTACGAGCTCGACGTGACGGACCGCGAGCAGGTGGACGACGTCGTCGCGCAGGTCGGGCGCGAGGGCGGTGGCGTCGACGTGCTCGTCAACAACGCGGGGATCTCGATCGGGGGCGCGGCCCTGGAGATCGAGGACGACGTGTGGCACCGCACGCTCGCGACGAACCTCGACGGCGTCTGGTACTGCTCGCGGGCCGTCGCCCGGCAGATGGTCGAGGACGGGCGTGGCGGCACGATCGTCAACGTCGGGTCCATGTCGGCGCAGATCGTGAACCGCCCGCGCTGGCAGCCCGCGTACCTCGCGTCGAAGGCAGCGGTGCACCAGCTCACCAAGGGGCTCGCCGCGGAGTGGGCCCCGCACGGGATCCGCGTGAACGCGATCGCTCCGGGCTACGTCCTCACGGAGGCGTCCCCGGTGGACCAGCCCGAGTACTACGACGACTGCGTGGCGCCCGCTGCGATGAAGCGGTGGGGGACGCCGGCCGAGCTGGGACCGGTCGTGGTCATGCTCGCGAGCGCCGCGTCGAGCTTCATGACGGGCGCGGTCGTGACGGTCGACGGCGGGTACACGCTGTTCTGACTCCTGACCGGCTGGGGGACGTCGCTCCGGGCGACACCTAGACTCGTCCCTCGTGCGCCAGGTTCTCAAGCAGTGGGTCGACCCGTTCATCGTGGCGCTCGTCGCGACCATGGTCCTGGGGCTCGTGGTCCCGGTGCCGGTCGACGTCCAGCGGGTCGTGGACACGGTCGCCGACGTCGCGGTCGCGGTGCTGTTCCTGGTCTACGGCATGCGCCTGTCGACGACCGAGGTCTGGGCCGGTCTGCGGAACGTCCGCCTCCAGGGCGGCATCCTCGCCTCCACGTACGTCGTCTTCCCGCTCGTGGGGCTCGCGGTGTCGTGGGCCGTGACGCCGGTGGTCGGGGCGCCGCTCGCGGCGGGCATCCTGTTCCTGTCGCTGCTGCCCTCGACCGTCCAGTCGTCGGTCGCGTTCACGTCGGTCGCGCGCGGGAACATCGCGGGCGCGATCTGCGGGGCGACGGTCTCGAACGTCGTGGGCATGGTCGTGACGCCGCTGCTGGTCCTGTGGTTCATGTCGTCGAGCGGCGCGACGGGCGGGCTGGGCGGCCTGCGCGACGTCCTGCTCCACCTGCTCGCCCCGTTCGTCGTGGGCCAGCTCCTGCAGCCGTTCGTGGGCCGGTGGATCCGGGCGCGACGCTGGCTGACGCTGTCGGTGGACCGCGGCACGATCCTGATCGTGGTCTTCGGTGCGGTCGCCGCCGCGACGAGCGCCGGCGTGTGGGCCGGGATCTCGGGGTGGACGATCCTGGCGCTCGTGGGGATCAGCGGGGTCGTCCTCGTGGTCATGCTCGCGGTGACCTGGTGGGGTGGGGCGGGGCTGCGGCTCGGTGTCGAGGACCGCATCGCGCTGCTCATGTGCGGGTCGAAGAAGAGCCTCGCCACGGGGCTGCCCATGGCCGCGGTGCTCTTCCCGGTCGCGGTCGCGGGCACGATCGCCGTCCCGGTCATCGTCTTCCACCAGCTCCAGCTCATCGTGTGCGCGGTGCTCGCGCGAAGGTTGGCGCTGCGCGACGAGGTGTGATGCGTCCGGTCCGTTGCGCCGAGTGTGCAGCTCGGGCTGTCCCGGGAGGTCCCGTGACAGCCCGAACTGCACACTCGATGCGCGTCTGGGCGGCCCGACGGCGTCACGCGCCCCAGCCTGCGAAGCGCCCCACGGCGACGAACACGGCGAGCAGCAGCAGGACGGTGTTGACCGGCACGGACTGCTTCTCCCCGAGGCGGACGTGCAGCGGGATGGCGCCGATCTGCGTGATCGCGAGGCCGACGGCCGCGATCGGGGTGAGGATCGGCGCGATGCCGGTCACGAGCGGCAGGATCAGGCCGACGGCGCCGAGGATCTCGAGCGCCCCGAGGACGCGGACTGCTGCGAGGCGTCCCGGCGTGACCCAGCGCATCTGCTCCATGAGCTTGCCGGCCGGGGTGGTGAGCTTCATGAAGCCCGCGCCGGCGAAGGCGACGGCGAGCAGTCCTGCGGCGATCCAGAGTGCGATGTTCATGGGGTTCCTTCGATGTCGTGAGGGCGCGTGCGCCTACCAGGGGACGGGTGACCATCCGTAGGGTCAGTCACCTTTTGTGCCGGAGGACATCATGGGTAACCTTGAAGAGGTCTACAAAAGGCACACCGGTGTTCCCGGTGGGTCCAGAAACGGAGAACCCATGACCGCGACGGCCGACAGCACCCACCCGGCGCAGGCGCCCCGCCCCCTTCGCGTGCCCGTTCCCGACGGTGGCGGCTGTGGCGCCGACCATGCGAGCAGCGAGGTCCGACGCGTCCTCGACCGCGTCGGTGACAAGTGGAGCGTGCTGATCCTGGGCACCCTGTCGTCCGGACCTCTGCGCTTCACCGAGCTGCTGCACGGGATCAGCGGGATCTCCCAGCGCATGCTCACGCTCAACCTGCGCCAGCTCGAGCGGGACGGTCTCGTGAGCCGGACCGTCCACGCGGTCGTCCCGCCGCGGGTCGACTACGAGCTCACCGACCTGGGGCGGACCCTGCTCCCGCCGGTCCTGGCGCTCGTGGAGTGGGCCATGGAGAACACCGACGAGATCCAGGGCCACCGCGAGGGCTTCGATGCGAAGGTCGACGGCGACAAGGGTTGACGTCCCGAGCGGGTCGTCGGGTGCTCGGCAGGCTCCGCTGGACACCTCGACCGCATATCGTTTATCGTGATGCATCTCGATAAACGATATGGCGGGAGCGTGTGCGTGATGACTCGTAGGGCGTGGAAGACAGGAATGGCCGCCGGCACGGTGGCGCTCTCGATGGTCCTGGTGGGCTGCTCGGGCGACGACGCCGAGAAGGCCGCGCGCGCCGACTCGCTCGGCTGCACCGAGGTGCCCGCCGGGGCTGCGGCCGCGATCGAGTCGGTGCTCGGCGCCGGCGTCTCGCTCGGCGAGGGGAGCACCGGGTTCGAGCGTGACGGGCTCTGGCTCGTCGCCGCGCCCCTCGTGGACGCCGAAGGGGTCACGCAGAACGCCGGATTCGGCGTCGACCTCGCGGCGGATCCCGTCGTCGTGACCGCCGAGAGCGCCCACGCGCTCGAGTCGTCGTCGGCTCCCTCCGGATCGGCGCCCGCGGCGGGCGACGTCCTCGACTGCGTCTTCACCACCTCGTGGTGAGCGCGAGCGGACCCGTGCAGGGCCCCCTGGCGTCCCGCGCGTCACGGGTCGCGGTGATCGGCGCCCTCGTCCTGGCCGTGGGCGTCGTGGTCTCGACGATCGCCTCGACGGTCTCCTCGATCTCCCACATCCGCTCCAGCGGCTCGGTCTGGGCCGAGATCTCGCTGAACCCCGGCGACCTCGCCGGGATCGCGAGCCCCGGCTCACCTGTGACCGTCGAGCCCACAGCGACCTCCTACGGCGAGTTCCTGCTGCACGGCCTGCCCGCGGACACGCTCTCGATGTTCGTGACGGCCGAGGTCGTCGCGGGGCTGACCACCGTGGTCTGCGCCGTCGTCGTGGCGCTGCTCTGCCTCGCCGTGCTGCGCCGACGGGGCACCTGGACGGTCTTCACGCGGGCCACGGCCGTCCTCGGCCTGACCCTCGCGATCGGAGGGTCGCTCGCCCAGTGGCTCGCCAAGCAGGCCTCGGACACCGCGAGCGCGGCCGTGGTGCGTCAGGACGACACATGGCTCGAGCCCGGCTTCCTGTCGGGCATGAGCCCCGCACCGCTCGCGGTCGGGCTCGTGCTCCTCACGCTCGCCCTGTGCCTGCGGGCTGCCGCGCGCCTCGCGGCCGACTCCGAGGGCCTCGTCTGATGCCCGCCGACGAGCACCACGTCGTGTGCCACCTCGACGAGCTGCTGGAGTCGCGCGGCATGACGCTCGTCGAGCTCTCGCGCCGCGTGGACGTCACGGTCGCGAACCTCTCGGTGCTGAAGAACAACCGCGCCAAGGCGATCCGGTTCAGCACGCTCGACGCGGTGTGCCGCGCGCTCGACTGCTCGATCGGCGAGCTCATCAGCCTGGGCCCGGCCGACGACTGAGGATCGGGCGGACCTGCCCGCCCTGCCGGACGGGTGTCGTCGGCCGGTCTCGTCGGACAGGGCTCGGCGACCCCCACCGCGGCGCCCGGCTTGCCGCGACGCTCAGCCCGCCGCGACGCTCTGCCCGCCGCGACGCTCTGCCCGCCCCGGCGGTCAGCCCGCCCCGGCGGTCAACCCGCCGCGACCTGCTCGCGGATCTGGCGCTTGGCACGCAGGAGGATGCCCGTCATGCCGTTGAGCCGCAGAGGGCTCACCGCGTTGGTCAGCCCGATCATGAACGGGTAGTCGTCGGGCACGGCGAGCGCCTGCTCGGGCGTCAGCCCGTCCAGGCCCTGCGCCAGGATCGACGCGAACCCGCGCGTGGTCGGGGCCTCGGCCGGGGCCGTCGCGTACAGGTGCACGCCGTCGGCCTCGACCTCGGCGAAGGCACGCACGGGTGACTGGCACTCCTCGACACGCTCGAGCAGCCCGGGGGCGTTCTGGTAGCGCGCGGGCAGGTCAGGGAGCTCGCGCGAGAACTCGAGGAGGAGCTGGAGGCGGTCGCGCTCGCCGAGCGCGAGGAAGTCGTCGCGGATCTCGGTGAGGACCGGGGGCAGGTCGGTCGCGGCGTCGTCGGTCATCCGTCGATCCTCCCACCCGCGGCGCGCGCGAGCCGCGCCGGACCGCCCAGCGGACGGGGCGCCGTCGGGCACACCTCACGGGCCCGGCGACCTGGACGCGGTACCGAGCCCGCGCTCGACGCGCACCCCCCGCTCCCCGTGGATACGTTGAGGCCGAGTGCGCCGACGCACGGCGCGGACGGACGGAGCGTCATGGGAACCCTGTCGAACGACCTGCGCACGCTGAGCCACGAGGCGTACGTGTACCTGTACCCGCTCGTGACCATGGACGTCAGCCGGCGTCAGGCCACGAACCTGGCTGCCGGGGTCCGGCCAGGGTTCGGGCCGCCCAACACGTTCCACCACCTGCGGGAGTTCCCGCCCGCGGACTTCCGGGCCGTGGTCCGACCCAACTTCGACACGCTGTACGCGAACCTGTGGCTCGACCTGACCGACGGCCCCGTGCTCCTCCACGTGCCCGACACCGACGACCGCTACTACATGCTGCCCCTGCTGGACATGTGGACCGAGGTCTTCGCGACGATCGGCAAGCGGTCCACGGGGACGGGCGCGGGGGACTACCTGATCGTCGGACCGGACTACGAGGGCGACCTCTCGGAGTTCTACGACGACCTCCCGGAGGACGCCGCGCTGATCGTCGCACCCACGCCGCAGGTGTGGGTCATCGGGCGCATCCAGACCAACGGCGTCGCGGACTACCCGGCGGTGCACGCGGTGCAGGACGGTCTGTCGGTGCAGGAGCTGGGCGAGCGGCCTCCGTTCGTGGTCGACCCGACCGCGGACACGCAGACCGAGCCGCTGCGTCTGGTCGACGCCCTGAGCGCGGTCGACTTCTTCACGTACGCGACCAGGCTCCTCGACACGAACCCGCCGCACCTGACCGACTTCTCGGTGCTCGCCCGCATCGGCGCGCTGGGCATCGTCCCGGGCGAGGACTTCGACGCCGGGCAGTTCGACGACGCCGAGATCGCGGAGATCGAGGCCGGGGCGGCCGGCGCCCGGGACCTGCTGACCACGGCGCAGCCGACGCTGGGGACCGTCGCCAACGGGTGGATGCTCTACCGCGACACCATGGGTGTCTACGGGAACTTCTACCTCAAGCGGGCCGTCGTCACGCTCGTGGGGCTGGGGGCCAACCCCGTCGAGGACGCGATCTACCCGCTCCTCGCGGTCGACGCGGACGGCCAGGCCCTGGACGGGGACCACGACTACGTGCTGCACTTCGACGCCGACCAGCTCCCGCCCGCGGCGGCCTTCTGGTCGGTCACGATGTACGACGCCGAGGGGTTCCAGGTCGCGAACGCCCTCGACCGGTTCGCGATCGGCGACCGCGACGACCTGCGGTACGGCGACGACGGGTCGCTCGACCTGTACCTGCAGCACGAGAGCCCGGGAGCGGACCGCGAGCCCAACTGGCTTCCCGCGCCACGAGGTCCGCTGGGCGTCACGATGCGGCTCTACGCGCCGCTCCCGCAGGCGCTCGACGGTCGCTGGGTACCGCCCGCGGTGCGCCGGGTCTGAGTCGCCGCGCGTCGTCGCCGCGGTGCAGGGAGAGCACGGCGGATGCCCGACGGCGGGGGGGGGGCGGGGGCGCCCCCCCCCCCGCCCCAGGGGCGCGAGTCCGGTAGGAGGGGCGGC
>NZ_JBHVOS010000019.1:53157-105979 GCF_042887685.1 Oerskovia sp. NPDC057915
TGGGCCTGTCACCGCACCCGGCCCACCGCCGTCGGGCATCGCTGCGAGAAGGCGCGCGTCAGAGACGCGCGGGGACCTCGCCCGGCTCGGCGCCCTTGACGATCGGGACGCGGACCGCGTTGCCCCACTCGGTCCACGAACCGTCGTAGTTGCGGACCTTGTCGAAGCCCAGCAGGTACGTCAGCGCGAACCACGTGTGGCTCGAGCGCTCGCCGATGCGGCAGTACGTGATGACCTCGTCGTCGGTCGACAGGCCCAGGCCGCCCTCCTGGTAGATCGCCTCGAGCTCCTCGCGCGACTTGTACGTGCCGTCGCCTGCGACCGCGGTCGCCCACGGGACGTTGCGCGCCGTGGGGATGTGGCCGCCGCGCAGCACGCCCTCCTCGGGGTAGTCCGGGATGTGCAGGCGCTCGCCCGTGAACTCCTGCGGCGAACGGATGTCGACGAGCGGGCCGTTGCCGAGGTGCGCGAGCACGTCCTCCTTGAAGGCGCGGATCGTCTCGTCGTCGCGCTCGACCACGGGGTACTCGACGGGCTCGGGGGACGGGACGTCGGTCGTGGTCTCACGGCCCTCGGCGATCCACTTGCCGCGCCCGCCGTCCAGGAGGCGGACGTCCTCGTGGCCGAAGAGCGTGAAGACCCACGCCGAGTAGGCGGCCCACCAGTTGTTCTTGTCGCCGTACAGGACGACCGTCGTGTCGCGCGAGATGCCCTTGGAGCCGAGCAGCTGGGCGAAGCCCTTGCCGTCGAGGTAGTCGCGCAGGTCGGGGTCGTTGAGGTCGGTGTGCCAGTCGACCTTGACCGCCCCGGGGATGTGGCCCGTCTCGTAGAGCAGCACGTCCTCGTCGGACTCGACCACGACGACGTCCTCGTCGTGCAGGTGCTCGGCGAGCCAGTCCGTGGAGACCAGGCGGTCGGGGTGGGCGTAGGCGGCGATCTTCTCGGTCGTGTCGAGGGGAGCGGACATGGTGTCCTCCTGAGGGCTCATGGGCTGGCAGGGCGGCGGCGGGGATGCCCGCAGGACGGGGCGGGCGGGATCGAGCTGAGACGTGCGTGCCGGCGCGGTCGGTACCGCTCGGGCACGTCCGCCACTCTAGGAACGCCGTCCACGGACCGGAAGGCCCGTCGCGCATGCTGAGACAGTGTTACCCGCTGCCTCGGTGGCGGCCGTCGGGAGGCTGCAGGAGGCGTCAGTCGCGCGCGATCGGCGCGGTCGTCGCGCCCGTGAGCGAGACCAGGTCCGCAGGCGCGAGCCCCACGTCGAGCCCGCGCCGCCCGCCCGAGACGTACACCGCGTCGAACCCGAGCGCCGACTCGTCGAGCACCGTGCTCAGCCGCTGGCGCTGGCCGAGCGGCGAGATGCCGCCCACCACGTACCCGGTCGCGCGCTCGGCCGCGGCCTGCTCGGCCATGGCGGCCTTCTTGCCGCCCGCCGCGTGCGCGAGGGCCTTGAGGTCGAGCTTGCGGTCCACGGGCACGACACCCACGACGAGCGACCCGTCGACCGACGCCACCAGGGTCTTGAACACCTGCTCGGCGGGGATGCCGATCGCCGCAGCCGCCTCGAGCCCGTAGCTCAGGTCCGAGGACGGGTCGTGCTCGTAGGGGTGCACGGTGTGCGGGACGCCGGCCTTCTCGAGCACGACGAGGGCGGGGGTGCCTGCGTGGGGGGAGGACTTCTGCTTCTTGGCCACAGGACGATTGTGCCCCCACGCCTCCTGACGCAGCGGGAGGTGCGGCGACCCGGACGCGTCAACCCGGACGGTGCCGCTGCGCGCCCCGTGGCTCTGCTAGCGTCCGGTGCCGTCATCGGCGCACAAGAAGGGGGCTTCGTGCTGGTAGGGGATCTGGGCGTGTCGTACGAGGCGTTGAGCGACGGGTCGACGCGGTTGTCGGCGTTGGCGGGGCAGGTTCCGGAGCGGGCGCAGGCATGGTGCGGACGTGGGGAGCCCGGTGGTGGCCGCGTCGTTCGCGGGGAACCTTGGGGTTCGCGGCGCTCGTCGTCGGTGCGTCAGCGGGGTGTTCTCCCGCTCCCACCCTTCCGGTGGGGCCGTCGGATCTGGCGACGCCGGAGATTCGGTGGGAGGGGGGTGAGCCGTCGGGGCCGTTGGAGTCGGATCCGTGGGTGCAGGCGGTGCGGGCGTCGGAGCTGAACAGGGCGTTGGCGGTGAACGCGCACGACTTCAGCGACATTGACCTGTGGAACACCAGGTCTTCGTTTCTGATCGCCAGTTCGACGTCCCACGTGTCTAGCCGTGCCGCTTCGGAGCCCGACAACCCGTTGGTGGTGCTGGCGCCGTTGGCGTTCGAGCCTGTGCAGGTGGATGTGGACCGGTCGGGCCGGAGCGCGACCGTCGTCGTCTGCGAGTTCGGTGGGACGTGGGTGTCGTTGCAGGACATGACCGTGGACCTGGAGGCGGACTGGGAGTACAGCGCGTACGAGGTCGTGCGGGGTGAGGACGGACACCTGCGCGCCGGGGCGGGTGGGCAGCTCCCGCAGGAGATCCTGGACCAGGGGCGGGTCGCGCGGTCGCTGGCCTGTGAGCCGTCGCAGCGCAGCATCGGGTGGTTCGACCCAGCCCCGGTGGTGACGCCGTTCGGTCCGGAGGACGTCGTCACGGCCGGTGACTGCGAGCGACGCCACGCAGTCACCGGCCGGGTGACGGAGGTCTGCAAGGGCCGCGCGATGACTGAGCGGCTGGGGACTTCTAGACGTTGACGTCGACGAGCGACCCGATCCCGTAGGTCACGCCCATGGCGATCGCGCCGCCCAGGACGGTGCGGATCGTCGCGCGCCGGGTAGGCGCCTGGCCGAGACGTGCGCTGCCCCACCCTGTGAGCACCAGCGCCAGGACGACAGCGATGAACGTCACGGGGATCCGGGCCGCGGTGGGGGCGAGCAGGATCGCGGCCATGGGCAGCAGGCCGCCGACCGTGAACGACACGATCGACGCGACCGCAGCCTCCCACGGCGACGTCAGGTCGTCGGGGTCGATGCCCAGCTCGGCGTCCGCGTGGGCCGTGAGCGGGTCGTTCGCCGTGAGCTGGACCGCGACCTCGTGCGCGAGCTCGGGCGTGAGCCCCTTGGCCCGGTAGATCCCGGCGAGCTCGGCGAGCTCCTCGTCGGGCATGGTCGCGAGCTCCTCGCGCTCCTTGGCGAGCATGGCCTCCTCGGTGTCGCGCTGCGTGCTCACCGAGACGTACTCGCCCGCGGCCATCGACAGGGCGCCCGCGAGCAGCGCCGCGGCACCCGCGGTCGCGATGACCGGGATCGACGTGCTGGTCGCGGCGACGCCCACCACGACGCCCGCGGTCGACACGATCCCGTCGTTCGCGCCGAGCACCCCGGCCCGGAGGCGGTTGAGCCGCGCACCGGTCCCGTCGCTGCGGTGCTGCTCGCCCTCGTGCGGAGTCGTCTGCGGTCCCGGTGCGCTCATGAGGCCACCGTAGGACGGGGGAGCGGGCTTGTCGTGGTGGGCCGCACTGCGCCGCGACAGGTCTCGCCCTCTGGTCGTCCAGCCTGACCGCCCAGGCCTGTGACCTGCACCTCAGCCCCGCCAGGACCTTCGTCCCTGGCCGATCCGGGCACCTCCTGAGAGGCTCGTGGTGGCAGAGGTGACCGCCGGCAGGGGATGCGTCAGGGGCGCATCGGGAGCAGGGAGAACGCGCATGAGCATCGACGACCCCCGAATCGATCGGATCCTCGCGGCCGCGTCCCGGGCCCCCAGCGTGCACAACACCCAGCCGTGGTCGGTCCACGTGCACGGCACGATGCTCGACGTGCGGGCCGACGACTCGCGTCGCCTGGCCCACGCGGACCCCGCCGGGCGCGAGATGTTCATCAGCTGTGGGGCGTTCCTCGCCAACCTGCGGGTCGCGGCACGTCGCGAGTCCTTCCGCCCGGTGCTGTCCGTCCTGCCGGACGACGGCGATCCCGCGCTCGTCGCCCGCGTCGACCTGGTGCCGGGCGTCCTGCCCGACGCCGACGAGCTCGACCTCGCGGTCGCGATCGAGCGTCGCTCGACGTCCCGCGTGCCGTTCGAGGACCAGCCGCTCGACGCCGACGTCGTCGACGACCTGGACGGGGCCGCCGCCTCGGAGGGGGCCCGCCTGGTGAGCCTCGCGCCGCAGGCCCCTGAGCGGACCGTCCTGCTGGACCTCGTCCGGCGGGCCGAGGAGGAGGCGGGGCGGGACCACTCGGGCCGCGTCGAGCAGGCCCGCTGGGTCACGAACGACCCCGACCGCCCCGACGGCATCCCGGTCGCGGCGCTCGGGCCCCGGAGCGAGGACGCCCTGGCGCCCGTCCGCCACTTCGGCGGTGACTCCACGAGCGACCGGGCGGCGTTCGAGCACCGGTCGACGCTCGCGGTCCTCACGACCCCGGGCGACACCGTACGGGACTGGCTCGCGGCGGGTCAGGCGCTCGAACGGGTCCTGCTGACCGCGACCACCTACTTCGTGCACGCGTCGTTCGCGACGACCGTCCTGGAGAACCCGGCCACGCGGGCCGAGCTCACCGCGGCCCTCGAAGCGGGCGTCCCGCAGATGGTCATGCGGCTGGGCTACAGCACGACGTCCCCCCGCACTCCGCGCCGCCCGGCCGACGACGTGGTCCGGTAGGCCGACCGAGACGGGTGCTCGCGCACGAGACGGGTCTCCCCGCCCGTGGTGAGAGGACCCGTCTCGTGCGGGACCACCCGTCTCGCGTCAGATCGTCCCGACCGCCACGACGCTCAGCACCACGGCTCCGGCCTCGTCGCTCGCCGCAAGGTCGACGACGGCGCTGATCGCCCAGTCGTGGTCGCCGGCCGGGTCGTCGAGCACCTGGCGGACGAACCACGTGCCGGGCTCGACGCGCTCGCCGTCGGGGCGCACGCCGTTCTCGACGATCTGGACGAGGGCCGACGATCGCGCCGCGGCGTCCACGCCGATCGCGTCGTTGCCGTGCAGCTCGAACATCGGGTCGAGGGCGTCGGCCCAGGCGTCGCCGTCCCAGCCGCTCGCCTTGTCGAGGGCTTCGAGCGCGTCGTAGTTCTCGCGCGCTGCGAGCTCGACCCGGCGGAACAGGGCGTTGCGGACCAGGACGCGGAACGAGCGCGGGTTGCCCGTGACGGGGCGGACCGGGGCCTCGGCTCCCGTGCCGGACAGCGGGCCGTCACCGACCTCGTCGTCCGCGTCGTCGTCCACGGGGTTGGCCAGCCGCTCCCACTCGTCGAGCAGCGACGAGTCGGTGCCGCGCACCAGCTCGCCCAGCCACTCGGTGATGTCCTGGACCTCCTCGGTGCGGTGCTCCTCGGAGATCGTCTGGCGCATCGAGCGGTACGCGTCCGCGAGGTAGCGCAGCACGACGCCCTCGGTGCGGTCCAGGCCGTAGACGGACACGAACTCGGCGAACGTCATGGCCCGCTCGACCATGTCCCGCACGACGGACTTGGGCGAGAGCTCGGCGTCCGAGACCCACGGGTTCGAGTGCTTGTAGGTCACGAACGCCGGTTCGAGGAGGTCCGCGAGGGGCTTGGGCCACGTGATGGTCTCGAGCAGCGCCATGCGCTCCTCGTACTCGTACCCCTCGGCCTTCATGGCCGCGACGGCCTCCCCGCGGGCCCGGTGCTGCTGCGCGACGAGCACCTGGCGCGGGTCGGACAGCGTGGCCTCCAGGACCGAGACGACGTCGAGCGCGTGCGTGGGGGACTCGACGTCGAGCAGGTCGAGCGCCGCGAGCGCGAACGGCGAGAGCGGCTGGTTGAGGGCGAACTCGCGCGGCAGGTCGACCGTGAGGCGCACCGTGGGGCGCTGCCCGCTCGGGTAGGTCGGGTCGGGCACGCGCACGCGCTCGACGATGCCCGCGACGCGCAGCGAGCGGTAGATGCGGAACACCTGGCGCACGTGGCGCTCGCGCTGGGCCTCGGTGTCGTGGTTGGCCGTGAGCAGGTGCTTCATCGCTCGGACTGGATCGACCCCGCGGTCGCCGCGCGCGAGCACGTTGAGCACCATGGCGTGGTTGACCGTGAAGTGGCTGGTCAGGGCCTCGGGGTCGGCGTCGCGCAGGCGCTCGAACGTCGCGTCGGTCCAGTTGACCGCTCCCGCGGGCGCCTTCTTGCGGACGATCTTCTTGAGCTTCTTGGGGTCGTCGCCCGCCTTGGCGAGCAGCTTGCGGTTCTCGATGACGTGCTCGGGGGCCATCACGAGGACCTCGCCGAGCGTGTCGTAGCCCGCGCGGCCTGCGCGCCCCGCGATCTGGTGGAACTCGCGCGCCGTGAGGTGGCGCATGCGCTCGCCGTCGAACTTCACGAGGCTCGTCATGAGGACCGTGCGGATGGGGACGTTGATGCCCACGCCCAGGGTGTCGGTGCCGCACACGACCTTGAGCAGCCCCGCCTGGGTCAGCCGCTCGACCACGCGCCGGTACTTGGGCAGCATGCCCGCATGGTGCACGCCCACGCCGTGGCGCAGGAACTTCGACAGCGTCCTGCCGAACCCCGAGGTGAAGCGGAAGTCGCCCAGCTCGGCCGCGATCGCGTCCTTCTCCGAGCGGCTCGCGACGTTGATGCTCAGCAGGGCCTGGGCGCGGTCGACCGCGTCCTTCTGCGTGAAGTGCACGACGTAGACGGGCGCCCGGTGCGTCGTGACGAGCTCCTCGATGACCTCGCCCAGCGGTTCGACGACGTACGCGAACGTCAGCGGCACGGGACGCTCGGCACTCGTGACCTCGGCGACGGGGCGTCCCGTGCGGGACTCGAGGTCCTCGGTGAACGTCGAGGTGTCGCCCAGGGTCGCGGACATGAGCACGAACTGCGCCTGGGGCAGCTCGAGGAGCGGGACCTGCCAGGCCCAGCCGCGCTGCGGGTCCGCGTAGTAGTGGAACTCGTCCATGACGACCTGCGCGACGTCCGCGTCGGCGCCGTCGCGCAGCGCGATGTTCGCGAGGATCTCGGCCGTGCAGCAGATGATGGGCGCGGTGGGGTTGACCGACGAGTCGCCCGTCATCATGCCCACGTTCGCGGACCCGAACACCGCGACGAGCGCGAAGAACTTCTCGCTCACGAGAGCCTTGAGCGGGGCCGTGTAGTAGCTGCGCCCAGGGACCCCCGAGCGGTGCGCGGCGAGGGCCGCGTAGTGCGCGCCGACCGCCACGAGCGACTTCCCCGAGCCCGTGGGCGTGGCCAGGATGACGTGCGCGCCCGAGAAGATCTCGATGACGGCCTCGTCCTGGTGGGCGTAGAGGTCGATCCCCGTCTCGGTGGCCCACTCGGTGAACCCTTCGTAGAGGGCGTCAGGGTCCGGGGTGCCCGAGCCGTCCGGTGCCGGCAGGTGACGGACCAGGCCGGGCTCGGGACGGGTGGTGGGGGTCGTGGTGCTCATCGTGGCCATTGTCGCAGAGGCGTTGTCCGCCGGGGGATCGCGGGCCCCCGCGCACTCGCCGCGCGGACCCGCGGCTGCCCGTGGAAGTCTGTGCGCATGGTGACCGACCGGCGCGCGGACGCGCCCCGCTTCCACCCCGAGACCGCGGCGCAGTGGCGTGCGTGGCTCGCCGAGCACCACGACGACGAGGTGCCCGGCGTGTGGGTCGTGCAGTGGCGGCGTGCGAGCGGTCGTGACCCGATCGACTACGACGCGCTCATCGAGGAGGCCTTGAGCTTCGGGTGGATCGACGGGACCGTCCAGACGATCGACGACGAGCGCTCCATGATGTGGCTCACACGGCGGCGGCCGGGCAGCCGGTGGACGCGCCTGAGCAAGGAGCGGGTCGCGCGCGCCGAGGCCGACGGCAGGATGACCGATGCGGGTCGCGCGGTCGTCGACGCCGCCCGGGCGGACGGGTCGTGGACGAGGTACGACGACGCCGAGGCGCTGGTCGTCCCCGACGACCTGGCCTCGGCGTTCACCGGCGCACCGCCTGCTCGTGAGCACTGGGACGCCTTCCCGCCCGGCGTGCGCCGGCTGATCCTCGGCTGGATCGCGGAGGCCAAGCGGGCCCCGACCCGCGCGGCCCGCATCGCCGAGACGGCCGAGAAGGCGCAGCGTGGGGAGCGCGCGCACTCCCAGCCCCGCTGAGGGACCCGCCGCGACACGGGGCACCGCGGGAGGTTAGCGTCCTCGCGACGGCTGCACCGCCGTCGGGCTGGAGGAAAGAAGCATGGACGTCTTGCAAGAGGCGCTGATCGACCCGTTGAGCAACGCCCTGTACTCGTACGTCCTGATCTACGTCCTCATCGGCGCGGGCATCTGGTTCACGATCCGCACGCGCGCCGTCCAGGTGCGGCTGTTCGGGCTCATGTTCCGCCTCGTCGGAGGCTCGACCGGCGCGGCCGAGGGCGGCATCTCCTCGTTCCAGGCGTTCTGCGTGGGCCTCGCGTCCCGCGTGGGGACGGGCAACATCGCGGGTGTCGCGATCGCGCTGACGCTCGGCGGCCCGGGGGCCATCTTCTGGATGTGGTGCGTCGCGCTCATCGGGATGGCGACGGCGTTCGTCGAGGCGACGCTCGGCCAGATCTTCAAGGTCCGCGCCGACGACGGGTCCTACCGCGGCGGCCCCGCGTACTACATCCAGCGCGGACTGGGGTCGCGCCGGTGGGGGATCGTGTTCGCGATCCTGCTGATCTTTGCGTTCGGGTTCGCGTTCAACATGGTGCAGGCCAACACGATCAGCGAGGCGCTCGACAACGGCCACGCGGTCTCGCCGGGCTGGACCGCGGTGCTCCTCATGGTCCTCGCCGCCCCGGTGCTGTTCGGCGGCGTCAAGCGCGTCGCCAAGGTCGCGGGGATCGTGCTGCCGGTCATGGCGGGCGTCTACGTCCTGCTCGCGGCGACCATCATCCTCATGAACCTCGGCGCCGTGCCGGGCGTGGTCCGGCAGATCGTCGAGGGCGCGTTCGGGCTCGACCAGGCGGTCGCGGGCACGGCGGGCGGCATCCTCGCGGCGCTGCTCAACGGGGTCAAGCGCGGCCTGTTCTCGAACGAGGCGGGCATGGGCAGCGCCCCGAACGCGGCCGCGACGGCCACCGTCTCGCACCCCGCCAAGCAGGGGCTCATCCAGTCCCTCGGGGTCTTCGTCGACACGATCGTGGTGTGCTCTGCCACGGCCTTCATCATCCTCATGGCGGGGCCGTCCGTCTTCGACCCCGGGACCACGACCGACGCCGCCGGCGCCTCGCTCACGCAGGAGGCCGTCGCGGCCCAGCTCGGGACGTGGACCGTGTGGCCCATGACGGTCCTCGTGTTCGTCTTCGCGTTCTCCTCGGTGCTCGGCAACTACTCGTACGCCGAGGTCAACCTGACGTTCCTCGGCATCCGCGCCAAGGCGCTCACGGCGCTGCGCACGCTCGTGCTCGCGGCGATCGGCATCGGGTCGCTCATCGAGCTCGAGGCGGTCTGGGCCGTGGCGGACGTCGCGATGGCGCTCATGGCCCTCGTGAACCTCGTCGCGATCACGCTGCTGGGTCGCTGGGCGTTCGGCGCGCTGAAGGACTTCGAGCGCGTCCGCAAGGACGGGACCGACGCCCGGTTCGTCGGGACCGGGAACCCCGACCTGCCCGGCGACGTGCCGGGCGACGTGTGGGCGCCGGTTCAGCAGGACTCGAAGGCGTAGCCCGCAGAACTCTGGGTGCGTCGGGGGAGCAGCGTCAGCCCAGGTCCCACAGCAGCCGGTAGTAGGCGATGCGCTCGGGGTCCGGCTCGATCCCGTAGGCCTGGTACACGATCCCGTCGTAGCCGGGCCCGTAGTTCCACTCGGTGCTCCACGCGGCCACGGCCAGGTCGGCCCAGCGGTCGGCGACCCCGAGCGACCCGAGGTCGACGTGCGCCGCGAACGAGCCGTCGGCGGACAGCAGGGTGTTGGGCGCGCACGCGTCGCCGTGGCACACGACGAGCCGGTCCACCGGGGGCGTGAGGTCGAGCAGAGGGCGGGCCTGCGCGACCGTGAGCCGGGCGTGCTCGGGGAACCACTCGGACGGTCCCTCGCCGTCGGCGATCCGCTCGTCGGCGCGCGCGACGCGCTGCTCGACGCTCCACGTGAAGGGGCAGTCGTCGACGGGCAGGGCGTCGTGCAGGACGCGCAGCCCGTGGCCGATCGCCGCTGCGGCCGTCGCGGGCTCGGCGATCCAGCGCGGGTCGACGGCCGATGCCGCGTCGATCGCCTCCGTCACGAGCCAGGCACCGACCTCGTCCTGCCCGGCGTCGAGCACGCGCGGCACGGTGGTGAACCGTGACGCCCACGCGAGCCGCTCGGCCTCGGCGAGCAGGTCGATCTCCGGGGTCCCGGCCGCGACCCACTTGACGTACCGGTCGGTGCCCCAGCGGAACGTGAGACCACCGAGGTCGTTCTGCCACACCGCGACCAGGTCCCCACCGCCCCCGGAGTCGACGAGCGAGCGGACGGCGGCCGGCACGGGCACGGGACGGGTGGGGATCTCTGCGAGCGGCGGACGCGACATGCTCCGATCCTGCCAGGCCGCCCAGCACCGCCGAGACGGGTGGTCCCCCGCGAGACGGGTGCCTGCGCCTCGGTCCGGACCACCCGTCTCGCGCCGAACCGCCCACCTCGTACCTGGCGCCTCTCGTACCCGGCCCCGCGTCAGCCCAGCAGGCGCTCGCAGACCTCGAGCAGCCGTGCGCGCAGCACGGCCGAGCGCTCCGCGAACCCGCGCTGGAGCCGCACGTACTCGGCCTTGCCCGCGGGCGTCTCGATCGCGACGGGGGTCTCGCCGTACGACGACACGTCGTAGGGGCTCGCCCGCATGTCGACCCAGCGGATGTCGCGTGCGAGCTCGAACGCGTCGAGCACGAGCCCGCTCGGCACGGCGGGGCTGAGCTTCACGGCCCACTTGTAGAGGTCCATGTTGGCGTGCAGGCACCCCGGTTGCTCGAGCGCGGGCTGTGTCTCGCGCGTGGGCTGGAGCCGGTTGAGGCTCACGGCCTCGGGGGTGAAGAAGCGGAAGGCGTCGAAGTGCGAGCAGCGCACGGGATGCGTCGCGACGACCTCGTCGGTGCCGCGGGCGCCGAGCCGCAGCGGCAGCGGGTGGCGGTGGTCGCGACCTTGGGCGTGGTCGCGGTAGACCATGGCCCACTCGTGCAGCCCGAAGCACCCGAGCGTCGCGGGCCGCGAGGCGGTGGCGGCGAGCAGGTCGCGGGCGTAGCGCACGGTGTCGCCCCGGTCGGCGAGGAACGCGTCGACGTCGAGCGCGACGTCGTCGCCCGCGCCGGTCCGGTACCACCGCCAGGAGGCGCGCTCGGCGAGGAGGGGCGCGACGTCGTCGGGCCGTGCGGTGCCGGCTGACGTGAGGACGACGCCCGCACCCGGGTGCCACCGGCGGAGCTGGGCGGGGCGCGTGGGGTAGTAGGTGAAGAGGAAGTCCTCCACGGCGTGCTTCTCGCCGCGGGCCTTGCGCTCGCGCCAGCCGGCGGTCAGGGCGTCGGCGCGCTCGGCGTGCGCCGCGGCGAGGGGGAGCCACTCGTCACCGGCGAGAGGACCAGGCCCGACGGCGGTGCGCGCCGTCGCAGGGCGCGCCCGGTGGGGAGCAGGGAGCGTGGGCATGCTTCCAGGGTAGGTGCCGGCCCGGGGTGGGCCGTCGGGGGACGTGTGCGCGGTCGCGGGCGTTTTCACCCGTCAGTCCCCTTCGCGTCATCTCCACACATGGAACACTCGTTCCAGAGTGCGCGCGGGGGACGCGCGCGCCTCCCACCTCCGCAGACCCCGGCGTCGCCGTGCCGTCCACGACCAGAAGAGGAGCAGACGAATGACGTACCCCCCTCCCGGACCCGCAGAGCCGACCCCGCCGTCGCTCGGCCAGCCCGGAGCGCCGCAGCCCTCGCCGTACGGACAGCCCGCCTACCCCGGACAGCCCGCGGCCTGGGGGCCGGAGCAGGGCGGCTACCCGCCCTACGGCGTGGTCCCGCCCAGGAGGTCCAACGCGCTGGCGATCACGGGACTCGTGCTCGCGATCGTCGGGCTCGTGCTCTGCCTGATCCCGATCATCAACCTCTTCGCGGCGGTCCTGGCGCTCGCGGGGCTCGTCCTGGGCATCGTCGGGCTCGTCAAGGCAGGGACGCTCGGCAGCGGCAAGGGCATGTCGATCGCCGCGATCGTCATCTCGGTGGTCGCGGGCATCGGTGTCGTCGTCTCCCAGATCTTCTTCGTCGCCGCGCTCGACGAGCTCTCGTCGAGCCTCGGGTCGACGAGCATCTCGAGCTCGTCCCCCGACGAGACGGCCTCCGACGAGGTCCCCGCGGACGGGACGGGCGCGGACGTCGGGGACCCCGCGGCCGGTGCGACGTCGCCGGCCCTCGCCTTCGGGGACGCCGCGGTCTACGAGGACGGTCTCGAGGTCGGCGTGAGCGCGCCGGCCGCGTTCACGCCCAGCGACACGGCCGCCGGCGACGAGGGGTTCACCCAGTTCGTGCGCATCGACGTCACCCTGACGAACGGCACCGCGGACACGTTCGACCCGACGCTCACCTACGTCACGATCTCCTCGGGCGGTGCGGAGGGGGCCCAGGTCTTCGACGCGGCGCACGAGATCAGCAGCACCCCGAGCGCGGCCGTCCTCCCGGGGCAGTCCGTGACGTTCCCCGTGGTCTTCGGCGTCACGGACCCCGCCGACCTGACCATGGAGGTCAACGTCGGGGCGTGGGAGTACGACGCGGTCGTCTTCTCGACGACGGGCTGACGCCGGCGGGGCCTACGGGCGCGTGGGCTCCGCCGACCCGTCCCCGACGGGCGCCGGGTCCTGCTCGGGGGCCTGCTGCCAGGGCCACCGGCCCGTGATCTCGAGCTCGAGCGAGAAGCTGAGGAACGTCCGGATGAGGACGATCGCGGCGAGCACCGCGACGCTCTCGAGCGTCGGCGTGATCGCGACGGTGCGGATGATGTCGGCCGCGACCAGGAGCTCGAGCCCGAGCAGGATCGAGCGGCCCAGCCGCCGCCGGAACAGGCGGTAGACGTTGCCCTCCCGGCGTCGGGTCAGGGACAGGAACGCCGCGTACAGCGCACCGACCACGATCGCGGCGACGCCCGCCGCGTCGACCACCTTGCCGACGACCTCGATCACCTCGGCGAACGTCATGAGCCGAGCGTAGGCCGGAACGGCCGAGCGGGCTGGTCGGGACGGGCTGGTCGGGACGGGCCGGCCGGGTGGCGGGCGCCGGTCAGGCGAGCGGGTCCGCGCGGGGTGCCGGCCTCACGAGGGCCTCGGCAGGGTGAGGATCTCGGCCCCGTCGTCCGTGATCGCGATCGTGTGCTCGCTGTGCGCGGTCCGGCAGCCCGTCGCGCTCCGGAGCGTCCACCCGTCGGCGTCGGTGACGAGCTCGACGGTGTCCTGCATGACCCAGGGTTCGAGGGCGAGCAGCAGCCCGGGGCGCAGCCGGTATCCGCGGCCGGGCCGTCCCGCGTTCGAGACGTGGGGGTCCTGGTGCATGGTCGATCCGATGCCGTGCCCCCCGAACTCGGTGTTGACCCGGTATCCGGCGTCGCCGAGGACCGTGCCGATGGCGTGGGAGAGGTCGCCGACCCGGGCGCCGGGTCGAGCGGCCGCGATGCCCGCCGCGAGGGCGCGCTCGGTCGCCTCGATCATGGCGACGCTCTCCGCGGGCCGCGCGTCACCCACCACGAAGCTGATCGCGGCGTCGGCGGCGATGCCCCTCAGGGAGACGGCGAGGTCGAGCGTCAGCAGGTCGCCGTCGGCGAGCCGGTAGTCGTGCGGCCGTCCGTGCAGCACGGCGTCGTTGACGGCCGTGCAGACGTGGTGGCCGAAGGGTCCGCGCCCGAACGACGGGGCGTAGTCGACGTAGCAGGACACGGCGTCGGCCTCGACGATCAGGTCCTTCGCCCACCGGTCGAGGTCCAGGAGGTTCGTCCCGACGGTGCAGCGGTCCTTGAGCGTGTGCAGGACGTGGGCGACCAGGGCCCCCGTCTCTCGTGCTCGGGTCAGCTCGGTGGGGTTCAACAGCTCGATCATGCGGCGCCTTCCTCGTGAATCCAATAACTATACCGGCCATGTTATCCCGGTACTAGAATCGGATCCATGGTCAGGTTGCCGCTCACTCCAGCCGAGGTCGAGCGCGGGCAGCGCCTCGGGGCTCTCCTGCGTCGGGCCAGGGGGGATCGCTCGATGCTCGAGGTCGCGCTCTCCGCGCGCGTCTCACCGGAGACCCTCCGGAAGATCGAGACGGGCAGGGTCGCCACCCCCGCGTTCCCGACCGTCGCCGCGATCGCGGACGTCCTCGGCCTGTCCCTCGACGCAGTCTGGGCCGAGGTCGCTAGACCTGAGGACGACCTGCGCGCCGACGAGGGCGCGCGGGAACGGTGGGCCTCCTAGGCGGCCACGTCGCCTACTCGGTCGCGTCGAGGAACGCCTGCGCGAGGCGCTTGGGCGCCCGTGCGAGCCACGCGTCCTCGAGCAGCTCCTCGAGCTCGGGGACCGCGACGCGGTCGAGCCGCGCGAGCACGATCGGGTACCCCGCGAAGTGGGCCGTCGTGAAGAAGGTGCTCGGCTCGTCGCCCACGAGCGCGAGCTTCTCGCCCTCGTCGGCGACGTAGAGACCGAGGGGCGCGGCGTCCGGCGCGGACGCGCCCAGCTCGTCCAGGTCCCGACGGCGCAGCGGCCGCTCCCAGGCGAAGTTCCGTCCGTGCACGGCCCACTCGCGCGGGCGGTGCTCGGCGGTGTCGGGCAGCACCGCCGCGATCCGTCCGACGTCCTCCCACGTGGCCATGCTCCGACGCTACGCCCCGGCGCGCACGCTGTCACCGCTCGCTCCCGAGCGGTACGTCCCGACGCTCAGAGCGACGAACCCCAGAGGTATCCCGCGAGCGCCAGCGCGACGCACGCCACGAGCACCCCGATCGAGTACGCGAACGCCGTGCCGTACCTCTTCTGGCGGACCAGCTGGACGGTCTCGTAGCTCGCGGTGCTGAACGTCGTGTAGCCGCCCAGGAACCCGGTGCCGATCACCGCGGCCACGTCCGCCGGTGCGAGCCGGGCCACGACCAGGCCCGTGAGGACGCCCAGCGCGAGGGAGCCGGACAGGTTGATGACCGTCGTCGGCCACGGGAAGGCGGTCCGGACCGTCGAGCGGACGACGCCGTCGACGACGAAGCGGGTCCCGGCGCCCAGGCCGCCCGCGACGGCGACGACGAGGAAGAGGACGAACGTCACCGGCGCACCTCCCGGTCGACGGGACGCCCGGACGCGGGGAGCCTCGCGCCGACGACGATCCCGAGCACCGTCGCCGCGGTCCCGACGACCAGCGTGGCGGCGACGTAGACCGCGGCCACGTCCGTGCGCGACGCGTCGACGAGCAGCGCCGTGCCGGTCGCCAGGGTGCTGTACGTCGTGAACCCGCCGCAGAACCCCGTCCCGAGGAACAGCCTCAGCCGGCCGGCGCGCGGTTCACCGGTCCCGCGACGGGTCAGGGACTCGTAGAGGAGTCCGAGGACGAAGGCACCGACGACGTTGACCAGCAGGATCGCGAAGGGCAGCCGGTCGACGTCCGGCACGGCCAGCACGACGGCCTCGCGCCCCGCGGCCCCGAGCGCTCCGCCGACCACGACGAGCCCGATCGCGGCCGGGCGCAGGTGGTTCGGCCTCTCGCGTGCCGGCATCAGGCGCGGCCCTCGGCGGGCAAGGATCCGGTGCCCGGGGGGACCATCGGGACGACCACGACGGGACGGGTCTGACGGTGCGCGAGGTGGATCGCCACGGACCGGTTGAAGAGCTCGTGGATGCCCCGGCCGGGTCCGTGGGTGCCCACGACGACCAGCTCCGCGTCCACGGTCTGCGCGAGCCGGGCCAGCGCGTCCGCCGGGTCCCCGGCGAGCAGCCGGGTGCTCCAGCGGACGCCGACCGCGTCGAGGGCCGACGCGAGGCGTTCGAGGAGGTCCGGGTCGAGCTCGTCGTCGTGCGCGTCGTGGAAGTCCGGGTCGATCGGTGCGGACGTCACGTGCCCGTCGGCGCTCTCCGAGACGACGAAGCGTGCGGGGTTCACCGTCGCGCAGATCAGCTCGGTGCCGAGGCGCACCGCGAGCCCGGACGCGACACGCAGGACCTCCTCGGGCTGCCCACGAACGACTCCCAGGACGACCGGTCGCGGGTTCTCTCCCATGGCCCCACCCTACCGACGCCCGCCCTGGACCGGAGCCCCGTCCAGGACCTCCGGCCTGCCCCGGACCTCCGGCCCGCCCGGGACCGGAGGTCGTGCAGCAGGGTCAGAACGGTGCGACCTTCCGCGCCCGGGGGAAGATCTCGTCGAGCGCGGCCAGGTCCTCGGCGCTCGGAACCCAGGCGCCGGCCGCGGCGTTCTGGCGGACCTGCTCGGGCCGGGTCGCCCCGGCGATCACGCTCGACACCTGCGGCTGGGCCAGCAGCCACCCGAACGCGACCTCGACCTCGGTCACGCCGCGCTCGCGCGCGAACGTGTGGAGCGCCCGCAGAGCCTCCCACGGCGCGGACTCCAGCAGGTGCGGCTTGGAGTGGACCAGGCGGCCGTCGTCGGGCCCGGTGCCGTCCGCGTACTTGCCCGTCAGGAGACCGTTCGCGAGCGGGAAGAACGGCAGCACGCCCAGCCCGTAGGCGGCGGCCGCGGGCAGGACCTCGAGCTCGGCCTCGCGGTCGATCAGGTTGTACTGGTTCTGCGCCGACACGAAGCGGACGGTGCCCGCCAGGCGCGCCTGGTACTCGGCGTCGGCGATCTGCCAGCCCGCACGGTTCGAGTGCCCGACGTAGCGGACCTTGCCCGCACGGACCAGGTCGTCGAGCGCGGAGAGCGTCTCCTCGACGGGCGTGCGCCTGTCCGGCGTGTGGAACTGGTAGAGGTCGATCCAGTCGGTCCCGAGGCGACGCAGCGACGCCTCGACCGCCTTCACGACGTACCGCCGCGAGCCGCGCGCCCGGAAGTCCTCGCCGTTGGCGCCGTGCATGGGCATGCCGAACTTCGTGGCGACCACGACGTCCTCACGCCGCGAGCCCAGCGCCTTGCCCAGCAGCTCCTCGCTCAGGCCGGGCTGCGCGCCGTAGACGTCGGCGACGTCGAAGAACGTGATGCCCGCGTCGAGCGCGGCGTCGACCAGCGCGCGGGACCCGTCGAGGGACTCGGTCGCGGTGCGCGGGCGTCCCAGGTTGTTGCAGCCCAGGCCGATCGCGGACACCGCGAGGCCGGACGAACCCAGGCGACGGACCTCGGGGCGGGCAGGGGAGTCGGGTGAAGAAGTCGTCATGCGCCCGACTGTACGTCCCCGCCGGGGGTGGGTTGCGCCGTCGGGACGGCGTCTCGCCGGGTGGTCTCGTCGTCCTCGACCGCGAGCGGGGACGAGACCCCGTGGGCGTCGCGAGGTGCAGGGATCGACGCTGCACGCCCCGCGACCCACCCCACGAACCTCTCGAGCGGGCCGCGCCCGAACCACCACCGCCACACCGTCGCGAACACCAGGCTCGCGACGACGAGCAGGAGCAGCTCGCCGTTGCCCGTCCCCGCCATGAGCGGTTTCTCCCATGCCCAGATCGCGACGATCTGCAGGCAGTAGACGGTCAGTGCCATGGACCCCACGGCCGCGAGCGGGGCGAGCACGCGCAGGACCGGGCGCCGGCCACCGAGCAACAGGCACAGACCCAGGACCGCGAGCGCGAACCCTCCCGACCCCAGCACCTCGAGCGTCGTGTCCGTGTGCGGCCCGGCGAGCCACAGGTAGTCCGACGTCGGCAGCGGGGCCGACCACGGCAGCGGCTCGGGCTGGTAGAGGCCCGACGCGTACGCGGCCGACTCCTGGATCCGCTCGGCCCGCCCCGACCCCGCGAGGACCTGGGTCAGCGTCGTGCCCGTGAACAGCGCGGACAGCAGGTACGCACCCAGCGCCGTGGCCGCGCCGCCACCCACGAGCCGCACCTGGAGCCGCCGCGAGGTCAGGTCGAGCCGCCCCAGCCCGAGGCCCACGAGCACGAACGCCATCCACACGAGCGCCGGGTAGTGCCCCGTGAGCAGGAAGTCCGTGAGCGCCCCCGACCCGTCCACGGGCAGCGTGAGCTCGGCCCGCAGCAGGACCTCGGGCAACCAGTACGTGAGGAACGGCCCCACGACCGCGACCACCAGCGCCAGCCCGAACAGCCGCCGCGGGGCCCACCGCAGGAACGGCAGCGCGAGCACGAAGTACGCCGCGTAGAAGCCCAGGATCAGGGCCACCGGGGTGCCGAGCAGGTCGAGCAGGCCCGCGAGCGCGAGCAGCAGCACGGCCCGCACCAGGATGCGCGTGCGCGCCTGGAGCGCCGGTACGCCCGACAGGGGGGTGCGGCGTCCCGAGACGAGCGCGAGCGAGACCCCCGCGATTACCGCGAACAGGATCGAGGACCGCCCGTGCACGAGCGAGAGCCAGCCGTCGCCCGTCGAGAAGTCGTCCGACGTCACGCCGACGTGCGCCGCGAACATCCCGAGGATCGCGAGCCCACGGGCCAGGTCGACGCCGGGCACCCGGTCGCCCGCAGGCAGCAGGAGGGCGGCGTGCCGACGCCAGAACCCGTTCGACGACGTCGCGGGGGCAGGGCGGGCAGGGGCGGCCGGGACAGTGGTCACGCACCGATTCTCCCGGGTGGTCGCCCGCCCCGGCCGTGCGGCGCGCGCGACGGGACGAACCGCACCCCGACCCTTCCCCGCCCATGATGTGAGAACAGGGCTGTGGGAAGGGTGGAAGCGTTCTACCGTGCAAGCATGACCCACACCCCCACGCCGGGCCAGGACGTCACCGCCGACGCCACGCCCGACGCCCATGCGCCCGACGCCCCCACCGGGGCCCTGGGCAGCACGCCCAGCATGGAGTCCGAGTCGTACACCCACGGCCACCACGAGTCCGTCCTGCGCTCGCACCGCTGGCGCACCGCGGAGAACTCCGCAGGCTTCCTCCTGCCGCACCTTCGCAGCGACCACCAGGTCCTCGACGTCGGCTGCGGGCCCGCGACCCTCACGGTCGACCTGGCCCGGCACGTGCCCGGAGGCACCGTGATCGGGGTCGACGCCTCGGCCGCGGTCCTCGAGAGCGCACGCGAGCTCGCCGCCGGCTCCGGGCTGAGCAACGTCTCGTTCCAGCAGGCCAACGCCTACGAGCTGCCCTTCGCCGACGACACGTTCGACGTCGTGTTCGCGCACCAGCTCCTCCAGCACCTGTCCGACCCGCTGGCCGCCCTGCGCGAGATGAAGCGCGTCGCCAAGCCCGGCGGCATCGTCGCCGTGCGCGACGCCGACTACGCCGCCATGACCTGGTACCCCGAGTCCGCGGGCCTCACCGAGTGGAACGAGCTCTACCACGAGGTCACGCACGCCTACGGCTACCAGGCCGACGCCGGCCGACGCCTCCTCGCCTGGGTCCAGGAAGCAGGGTTCGACCCGGCCCAGATCGTGCCGTCGGCAGGGGTCTGGTGCTACTCGACCCCCGCGGACCGCGCCTGGTGGGGCGGGCTGTGGGCCGAGCGCTGCATCGCGTCCAACTTCGCCGTCCAGGCCAAGGAGTCGGCGCTCGCGGACGACGTCGCCCTCGAACAGCTCGCGCAGGAGTGGCTGCGCTGGGCCGAGGAGCCCGCCGGATGGTTCGCCGTCCTCAACGGCGAGGTGCTCGCCCGGGCCTAGCTCCGCCGTCGGGCCGTGCCGGCGCACGCACCGCGACGAGGCCGCGACCCCCGACCAGGGGGCCGCGGCCTCCCGCGTCGGTAGGCTGGGCCCGTGCGCATCGCCAGATTCACCACCGGAGAAGACCCCCGCTACGCCCTCGTGCAGGAGGAGGCGGGCAAGACCTACCTCGCCGTCCTCAACGGCGACCCCCTCTACATGCCCGTCCTGCCGACGGGCGAGCGGATCGAGCTCGGGGACGGCGTCCGCCTCCTCGCGCCCGTGATCCCGCGGTCCAAGGTCGTCGCTGTCGGGCGCAACTACGCGGCTCACGCGGCGGAGATGGGCAACGACGTCCCGACGACGCCGCTCATCTTCTTCAAGCCCAACACCTCGGTCGTGGGCCCGGACGACCCCATCGTGCTGCCCGACTTCACCGAGGAGGTCAGCTACGAGGCCGAGCTCGCGGTCGTGATCGGGCGCATCGCGAAGGACGTGCGTCCCGAGGACGCGGCGTCCTACATCCTCGGGTACACCGTCGCGAACGACGTGACCGCGCGTGACGCCCAGCGCACCGACGGCCAGTGGGCCCGCGCCAAGGGCTTCGACTCGGCGTGCCCGCTGGGCCCGTGGATCGACACCGACCTCGACGTCGACGACCTCGCGGTGACCTCGCGCGTCAACGGCGAGACCCGCCAGGACGGTCGCACGCGCGACATGATCTTCGACGTCCCCTACCTGGTGTCGTACATCTCCGAGGCGTTCACGCTGCTGCCCGGCGACGTCATCCTCACGGGCACGCCCGCGGGTGTCGGGCGCATCGACGCGGGCGACCGCGTCGAGTGCGAGGTCGAGGGGCTGGGAGTGCTCTCGAACCCTGTCGTCCGCCGCTGACACTCGCCGTCGTGGGCGAACTCGTGGCCGCCGTCCCGCGAGGAACGGCGGCCACCGCCCCGCCCACGCGCCTCTCCCTGGGGTCAGACGGCCCGGGCCGCCTCCAGGAGGCGGTCCTCGCACCAGCGCTGCGCGTTCTCGAACGTCGTGAACTCGTGGTCGACGCCCGCGAGCAGACGACGCTCGAACGGGTCGACCACGACCACGTGCACGCCCTGAGCACGCAACCGGGCCACGAGGGCGCGCAGGAGCTGCGCGCCGAGCGTGACCACGCGTGACGTGCGGTGCAGGTCGAGGATCAGCCACCGCTCGCCACCCGGCAGCGGCGAGGGCAGGTCGTCGACCGAGCGCAGGATGGTCTCGGCCGCCGCGAACTCGACCGTGCCCTGGACCGCGCGCACCGAGATGGCAGCGCCCAGCTCCCGCAGCCGCAGGAGCTGGGCGGGCGTGCGGTGCGCGAGGTGGCGCAGGCGGTCCGCCCGCGTCGAGCGGTAGAGCGTGGGCACGTCACGGTCCGGGCGGTGCATGAGGTGCAGGTCGAACTGCCGGGAGATCTCCTGCGCGGCCGCGACCGAGCGCACGCTGTTGCCGCGCGCGTCGAGCGGCGGGCTGAACAGGCCCAGGCCGAACTGGCCCACGCCCACCGAGACCAACCCGCCCGAGACCCCGCTCTTCGCGGGCAGCCCCGCGCGCAGGAGCCACTCGCCCGCGTAGTCGTACATGCCGCTCGTCGCCATGACCGCGAGCACCCACTCGGTCACGACCTCGTCGACCACGCGCTCGCCCGTGACCGGGTTCACGCCGCCGTTCGCGAGGGTCGCCGACATGCGCGCGAGGTCGCGGGCCGTGACGAGGACCGCGCACTGGCGGAAGTACGTGTCGAGCGTGCCCTCGACGTCCGCCGCCAGGGCTCCTGTGCTGTGCATGAGGTAGGCGATCGCGCGGTTGCGGTCCCCGGTCTCCGACTCGCTCACGTAGACCCGGCCGTCGACCTCGAGCGGGCGCCCCGCGAACGCGCCCAGCACGTGCAGGATGCGTGCGAACCGCTCCTCCTCGGTGTCGGCGCGCACGAGCGACGTCGTGACGATCGCGCCCGCGTTGACCATGGGGTTCGGTGGCCGTCCCGTGACGGGGTCGAGGCGGATCGAGCTGAAGCCCTCGCCGCTGGGCTCGGCGCCGACGTGCCCGAGCACCTCGGGCAGCCCCCGGTCCATGAGCGCCAGCGCGAACACGAACGGCTTCGACAGGGACTGGATCGTGAAGGGGGCGTCGGCGTCTCCCGCGGTGTAGATGCTGCCCGTGACCCCGGCCAGCGCGACGCCGAACAGCGAGCGGTCGGCCGTCGCGAGCTCGGGGATGTAGGTCGCGACGGTGCCCTCGTCGAGACCGCGGAAGGCCTCGTGCACCGCGGCGAGCGCGTCCGCGATGAGGCCGCTCGCGCCGGTGCCGGCGGGGTGGTCGGAGGGGTCGGTCGCGGTGGTCGGGGAGTGGTCGGAACCTGCCATGTACGCGATTGTGCGCCTCGGCGCGGCCCTGTGCCCGGCGGGCGGGTGGCGTCCTGTCCGGCGCGCGGCAGGCGCACCGACCGGTGGGCGGCCCACGCCCTGCCGTGCGGGCGCCCGACCGGGCGCCCGGGGCCGGCGCACGGCCCGCCCGACCGAGCGGCGATAGGCTGTGGGACGTGATCCCTGCACCTGGTTCCTCGCCCGTCCGCGTCCGCTTCTGCCCGTCGCCCACGGGTACCCCGCACGTCGGCCTCATCCGCACGGCCCTGTTCAACTGGGCGTACGCCCGGCACGTGGGCGGGACGTTCGTCTTCCGCATCGAGGACACGGACGCCGCGCGCGACTCCGAGGAGAGCTACCAGCAGCTCCTCGAGGCGCTGCGCTGGCTCGGCATGGACTGGGACGAGGGCGTCGAGGTCGGTGGCCCGCACGAGCCCTACCGCCAGTCGCAGCGCGGGGACCTCTACCAGGACGTCGTCCGTCGCCTCGTCGAGGGCGGGTACGCGTACGAGTCGTTCTCGACGCCCGAGGAGATCGAGGCGCGCAACGTCGCGGCCGGTCGCCCCAAGGCCATGGGCTACGACGGGTTCGACCGCACCCTGACGGACGAGCAGAAGGCCGCGTTCCGCGCGGAGGGTCGCGAGCCCGTGCTGCGCATGCGCATGCCCGACACCGACGTGTCGTTCACGGACCTGGTGCGCGGCGAGATCTCGTTCGGTGCGGGCTCGGTCCCGGACTACGTGATCGTGCGCGGCAACGGCCAGCCGCTGTACACGCTCGTCAACCCGGTCGACGACGCGCTCATGGGCATCACGCACGTGCTGCGCGGCGAGGACCTGCTGTCCTCGACGCCGCGCCAGGTCGTGCTGTACCGCGCGCTGCTCGAGCTGGGCGTCGCGCAGGTCATGCCCGAGTTCGGTCACCTGCCGTACGTCATGGGCGAGGGCAACAAGAAGCTCTCGAAGCGTGACCCCGAGTCCAACCTGTTCCTGCACAAGGAGCGGGGCTTCACGCCCGAGGGCCTGCTGAACTACCTCGCGCTGCTGGGCTGGAGCATCTCCGCGGACAACGACATCTTCACGGTCGAGGAGATGGTCGCTGCGTTCGACGTCGCCGACGTCAACCCGAACCCGGCCCGGTTCGACCTCAAGAAGGCCGAGGCGATCAACGCGACGCACCTTCGCATGCTGGCCCCCGAGGACTTCCGTGACCGCCTGGTGCCGTACCTCCACCAGGGCGGGTTCGTCCCGGCCGACTCGTTCGCGGACCTGTCGGCCGAGCACCAGGCGCTCGTGACGGCGGGCGCGCCGCTCGTGCAGGAGCGCATGGTCCTGCTCGGCGAGGCCAAGGGCATGCTGGGCTTCCTGTTCGTGGCCGACGACGCCGTGCCCGTCGAGGACGAGGCGCGCGCCGCGCTGCGCGAGGAGGCCCCGGCCGTGCTCGACGCCGCGATCCGCGTGCTCGACGCCCTGGACGACTTCTCGACCGACCCGGTCCAGGAGGCGCTCAAGGCCGTCCTGGTCGAGGAGCTGGGCATCAAGCCGCGCTTCGCGTTCACGCCGCTGCGCGTGGCCGTGACGGGCCGCCGCGTGTCCCCGCCGCTGTTCGAGTCGATGGAGATCCTCGGCAAGGAGTCGACCCTCGCGCGTCTGCGTGCGCTGCGCGCGTCGCTGTGACCGCCCCTGAGCCCACGCTGCCCGACGGCGCCGCTCACCTCGAGAGGGGAGCGGCACCGGGCGCGGTGGACGGTGTCCTCTTCGACGTCGACGACACCCTCGTCGACACGCGCGGCGCGTTCGCGCTCGCGATCGACGCGGTGTGCGAGGTGTACCTGCCGCACCTGCCGGTCGAGCGGTACGGCGAGGTCCTGGCGCTGTGGCGCAGCGACCCGCACGGCTGGTACCGGGCGTACACGCGCGGCGAGCTGACGTTCGACGGCCAGCGCATGCTGCGCGCGAACGAGCTCCAGGAGACGTTCGGTGGCGCGGTCCTCGACGAGGACGGGTACGCGGGCTGGAAGTCCGTCTTCTGGGGCACGTTCGAGGAGAGCTGGCAGGCGCACGACGACGCCGCTCCCGTCCTCAAGCGGCTCGCCGCCGCAGGGGTGCGGGTGGGCGCCCTGTCGAACGCGGCCGTCGCGCTCCAGACGGACAAGCTGTCGCGGTCCGGGCTGTCGGAGGTGCCCATGCTCGTGGGCGTCGACACCCTGGGCTTCGGCAAGCCCGATCCGCGGGTCTTCGTCGAGGCGTGCGCGCGCCTGGGGACCGACCCGGCCCGCACGGTCTACGTGGGCGACGAGCTCGACGTCGACGCCCGTGCCGCCGCGGCGGCCGGGCTGACGGGCGTGTGGATCGACCGGCCGGGGACCCGGCGCGGCGGCCCGGCCGAGGAGGACCCCGAGGCCGCGCGAGCGGCCGGGGTGCACGTCGTGGCGAGCCTCGACGAGGTCGGGGACCTGGTGCTCGGCGGTCGCTGACCCGCCGAGGTCTCGCCGAGGTTGAGGGTTCTGGTGCGGTAGAGGGCTACGGCCCTCTACCTCACTGGTTCGGGGGGAGTGCCGAGGGTGCGGGCCCTCCCGTCGCGACCGCCGCGATCCGCCTGGCCGCGGCCGACAGCTCGGTGCCGTCCTTCCAGACCATGCGCAGCCGCCGTGACAGGTCCAGGCCGGGCACCTGGATCTCGACGAGCGCACCGCGGGCGAGGTCGTCCGCGACGGCCAGGCGGGACAGCACCGCGACCGCACCGCCGTACTGCACGGCGGTCTTGAGCGACGAGGTCGACCCCAGGTGGGGCAGGTGCTCGGGCAACCGGGCACCTGCCGTGACCAGTGACTTCTCGAGCGTCTCGCGCGTGCCCGATCCCCGCTCGCGGACGACGAGCCCGCCGGCGAGCAGGTCCTCGACCGTCGCGGTGCGGCGGCGACGCCCGGCCCACGGGTGTGTCGCGGCGACGACCACGACCAGCTCGTCGCGGGCCAGGGTCCGGCTGCGCAGCCCGCGACGCATGGTCGAGCTCTCGATGAACCCGAGGTCGGCCTCGTCGGAGAGCACGAGCTCCATGACGGTCCGGGAGTTGCGCACGAGCAGCTCGACGTCGGGTGAGGACGGTCTGCGGGCGGCCGCCGCGGGATCGCTCGGACCTGACGCTCGACCGGTCGCGGCGTCGTGCCCCGAGGCGAGCCCGTCGAGCGCGAGCGCCGCGAGCCACCGGGGTGCGAGGTACTCGGCGATCGTGAGGCTCGCCGCGAGACGGATGCGGGCCGAGGGGGCCTCGCGCAGCGCCGCCGCCGAGGTCTCGAAGCGGTCCGAGGCCTCGATGACCTCGCGGGCCCAGGTCGCGGTCGCGCGCCCCGTCTCGGTCAGGCGGGCTCCCCGGGTCGAGCGGGTCACGAGCTCGAGGTCCAGGTGCTTCTCGAGTCGCCGCATGCCCGCCGAGGCACTGGGCTGGGACACACCGAGCGCGCGGGCGGCCGCGCTGATCGAGCCGTGCCGGTCGGTCGCGACGAGCAGCTCGAGCAGGGCCAGCGAGGTGCGGTCGCGGCGCGGGGGAACAGTGGTCGCGGGGGGTCGCTGGTCGGCCTCGGTCATAGCCTCATCCTATGGCTAGGTCGCGATGTGGGCCTTCTGGTGCGGGCGCGGACGCGGCACGGTGGAACCATGACCCCCACGAACGACCTCGCAGCCCCCACCCCGGGTGCGACGCGCACCCCCGACCGCCCGGCCCCGACCGGCGGCCCGGCCCCGACCAAGAGCCCGGCCCCGACCAAGAGCCCTGCACCCTGGGTCCGTCGCGCCGCCCCCGGCCTCGCGTTCTGTGCCGCCGCGACCCTGGTCGCCTACCTGCTCGCTCAGGTGGTCCCGCTCTCGCCGCTCGTGCTCTCCCTCCTGGTGGGCGCCGTCGTCGGCTCGCTGCTCGGGAGCCTGGGGCGCGCGGGTGGGGCGAGCGTCGCCGTCGGGCAGCGGACGGGCGCCGCGCGGTGGGCCACCGCGCTCACGTCCCGCACCCAGGAGGGGACGCGGTGGACCGCGACACGCGTCCTGCGTGCCGGCGTCGTGCTGCTGGGTCTCCAGCTCTCGCTGCCCGAGGTCCTCGCGCTCGGGTGGCGCGGGCTCGCGGTCGTCGGGATCACGGTCGCCGTGACGTTCAGCGCGACGCTCGCGCTCGGACGGGCGTTGCGCGTGCCGCGCGTGACCTCGTTGCTCGTCGCGACCGGGTTCTCGATCTGCGGTGCCGCCGCGATCTCCGCGATGCAGGGAGTCGTCGGGACCGGCGACGACGAGGAGTCGCGCCGCGAGGCCGACGACGCCGTGGCGACCGCGCTCGCGCTCGTGACGATCTTCGGGTCGCTCGCGATCTTCGTCCTGCCGTGGCTCGCCGGCCTGCTGGGGCTCGGCGACGAGCGTGCCGGGCTGTGGATCGGCGCGAGCGTCCAGGAGGTCGCGCAGGTCGTGACCGCGGGCGGCGCCGTCTCGGCCGCCGCGCTCGCGACCGCGACCGTGAGCAAGCTGGCCCGCGTGGTGCTCCTCGCCCCGCTCGTGGCCGGGGCCGGGGTGCTCACGGCGCGGCGCGAGCGGGTGGCGCGACCCGCGGACGTCGAGGTCGCCGCCGGGGCACCGACGGCCCGTCGGACCCCGCCCGTGCCGCTGTTCGTCGTGGGCTTCCTCGTGGCCGTGCTGGTGCGGAGCACGGGCATCCTGCCCGCGTCCGTCATCGAGGTGACGACCATGGTGACCACGCTGCTGTTCACCGCCGCGATGTTCGCGATGGGCCTCGGGGTCGACGCCGCGCACCTGGTCCGCACGGGTCGGCGCGCGCTCGTGCTCGGCACCGCGTCGGCCGCGGTCGTGACCGGGGTGTCCCTCGTCGCGGTCCTCCTGCTGACCTGACCCGGGTTCCCCCGCGTCTCGGTCCTCTCGACACCCGTGGCCCCCGACACCCGGTCCCTTCGATACCCGGTCTCCTCGACGGTCCGACGCCGTCGGGGACGGGCTACCTGACGGTCGCGTCCCAGCGCCACCGGGTCCGTCGCGGCAGGCCGGGCAGGTCGCTGCGGCCCGTCGCCCACACGAGGGCGTCGTCCGCGGGAAGGTCGAGCGCTGCCGGCGGCAGGTCGGGGAAGAGCCGGGCGAGCACCCGGTCGCTGAGCCCCGCAGGAGGCGACGGGGCCGCACCCGTGAGCCCCTGGAAGACGTCCCGGCCGTGGACGAGGATCTCCACGACCCCCATGGCCGCGAAGCCCTCCGGGTCCGAGAGCCCGTACGGGTGGTAGGCGCGGGCCGTGGACGGTCGGGCCGCGACCTGGGCCGCGAGCAGCTCGCCGCCCGCCACGATGACCTCGGCCAGGCCCGCGGGACCCGCGTCGCGCTTGACGTGCGCGATCTCGTCCTCGCCCTTGGGGCCGGCCAGCGGCAGGTAGTCGAGCAGGGGGAGGCCCGCGACCTGGAGCGCGTAGGCCAGGAGGTCGTCGACCACGTGCTCGGCGGTCGCCCAGCACGACCACCGCACGGGACCCGCCTGCGCGTCGAAGGCGGCGTCAGGATGCCGCGCGACGCCGTCGGCGAGCCAGCGGGAGGCCGTGCGGACGTCGTCGGGCGTGACAGGTCCCGGGGCCAGCGCGGTCGAGACGTCCTCCGGCTGGGCGCTCATGCGTCGACCGCGTCGGCGTCGGTGCCGCGGACGCGGTCAGCGCGCCAGCACTCGGCGCGGTACGGGAGGTCGATCTCGGTGCGCCCGGCAAGAGCCGGGTGCGTGGCCACGAGCCGGTCGACGGCGTCGAGCAGCTCGTCGCGCTCGGCGGGCGGCAGGGTCAGGAGATGGCTGCGCGTCGACGCGAGCGTCCTCAGCGACCTGGCCGGCAGGTGGTCCGCCCAGGAGAACGTCGCGTGCTCGAGCGGCGTGAAGGCCCCGTCGGCGTCGTCGATCGTCGGGGTCCGGTGGACCGGCTCGAGCGAGTCGCCCCGGTGGATGATCTCGGTGAAGCTCTCGACCCAGTCGACCGTGTGGTCGCGGACGTTCCACACGACACCCAGACGCCCGCCGGGGCGCAGGACCCGCGCGATCTCCGGGACCGCGGTCGCGACGTCGAACCAGTGCCACGCCTGGGCGACGAGGACCGCGTCGACACTCC
Source organism: Oerskovia sp. NPDC057915 (assembly GCF_042887685.1). Taxonomy (NCBI): domain Bacteria; kingdom Bacillati; phylum Actinomycetota; class Actinomycetes; order Micrococcales; family Cellulomonadaceae; genus Oerskovia; species Oerskovia sp. NPDC057915. The sequence continues at coordinate 81,262 of NZ_JBHVOS010000019.1, forward strand.
CGTCCTCGAGCGGGATCCGCTCGGCGGTACCGGGCAGGACATGGGCTCCCGGCACCGCGTCCTGGAGCTCGGCGCGCATGCCCTCGGAGGGCTCGACGGCGGTCACGTGGAGCCCGCGCGCCACGAGGCGCTCGGTGAGCTTGCCCGTACCCGCAGCAAGGTCGAGCACGTGCCGTGCGCCTGCGGGGAGCATCCAGTCGATCGCCGCGTCCGGGTACGAGGGGCGGACGGCGCGATACTCACCCGCTCCGGCGCCGAACGAGGACGCACGCTCGGCGTGCGAGGCGCGAGGAGTGGCGGGGGTCGAGGCGTCGTCGGTGCTCACGTCTTCGACGGTGCCACGTCCGGGCGGCGAGGTCCACATCTGGCGCACGACGTGTCGCAGGGTGCGGGCTGCTGCCGCTGCCGGGCGGGCTGGACGGGTCGGCCGTGCTGGAGGGACTGGGGGTCGGACGGACTGGGTGGGCCGGACGGACTGGGTGGGCCGGACGGACTGGGTGGGCCAGGAGCTCCGGACGGACTGGGGGGCCGGACTGGCGGTCCGGACGGGAGGGAGCGGGGAGCCGACCGGGGAGAGGAGGCGATTTGGCCGGGCCGGAAGTGTCCGGTAATGTTTTCTCTCGGTGAGGCGCTCACCCGCGGCCCGGGAACGGGACGAGGGCGCGGCGCTGATACCTCCTTGGGGTATGGTGTAATTGGCAACACAACGGTTTCTGGTACCGTCATTCTAGGTTCGAGTCCTGGTACCCCAGCGCAGAGCATGCAGCGCATCGAGTCGGTCAAACCGACACGAAACGTGCAGTAGAGTTCTCAACGGCACGGCGCCCCTCGGGGTGACGAGCTTAGGCCCCCATCGTCTAGCGGCCTAGGACGCCGCCCTCTCACGGCGGTAACACGGGTTCAAATCCCGTTGGGGGTACGTGCGAGGCCTGGCCATCGTCAGATGACCGGGCCTCGATGACGCTCACTCACTCCTCGGAGTGGGGGAGCGGTCCTGGCCCCCATCGTCTAGCGGCCTAGGACGCCGCCCTCTCACGGCGGTAACACGGGTTCAAATCCCGTTGGGGGTACCAACACAGAGCTCGATCATCGGAAGATGATCGAGTTCTTGTCGTTTCGTGGACGGGCGCTCCCGGGCCGTGCTTCGTGGACGGGCGCACCCGGACCCTGCTCTCCGGCGTTTACGGACGGGTGCCCCCGAGCGGGTGCGCTGAGGGAGACCGGCCCGGTCCGGGAGCCGGTCGCCCGCCCGGAGGGCGCCGGTGAGGTGCTACGTTCCTGCGATGCTCATCGACGAGACGTGCAGGGTCTGTGGCTGGTCCGCTCCGACGGACCCCGAGGAACTCTGGCACGGGGGAGTCCCCCTCTACGTCATCTGCGACTGCTGCGGATCCGAGAGCGGCGTCGAGGACGTGTCCTGGCGCACCGCACTGCGTGCCCGCAAGGCCTGGGTCGACGCCGGAGCACGCTGGTCGTCCCCCGAAGCGCGGCCTGCCGACTGGGACCTCGCGGCGCAGCTTGAGCGGGTCAGGTCCCGCCGCTCCCCGACCCCGGGCTGAGGCAGGCGAACCGGCTCGCCGGCACTCCCGCTCGACGGCACTCTCGTTCGACCTCAGCCCGTCGGGCCGTTTCCCTCCTCGTCGAGGAGCCAGTCGAGCACGTCGCCGGCCGACCACGCGCCGTCGTGCCGCTCCGCGAGCCGTGCCGCCCCGGCGACGTCCGCTCCCAGGGTGACGAGGGGCAGCTCGACGTAGCCGTCCGCACGCGTCTGACCGAGCCCGACGTCCGCCGCGAGCGAGTTGCACAGGCACGACCGCCCGACGGTGTCGTCGGCCCCTCCGCCCTTGCGCTCGAACATGTGCGCCGGCTCCGCGGGACAGCGGTAGGTGACCTTGCCGTCGTCCTTCTCGACCGGGGTGCGGAGGTAGCCCAGGTCGCACAGCCGGGGCCGCGCCGCCGCGACGTCCACGTCCGAGAGGGTCCCCGCGAGCTGGGCGACCTTGAACGGGAAGCCGGTCGGTGACGTGAGGGGCTCGGTCCGGACGTCGAGGGTCCCGGCGCGCAGCTGCGCGAGCACGTCCTCCCGCAGCGCGGAGTCGAGCCCCGAGTCGGTCGACAGGGCGAAGAGCGTGCCGACCTGGACGCCCGCCGCTCCGGCCTCGCGCGCAGCGGTCAGCGCCTCCGGGGTGCCCTGCGCGCCCGCCAGCCAGAACGGCAGGCCGATCGCGGCGACCTTCGTCAGGTCGGCCTGGTCTCGCGGGCCGAAGACCGGCTGCCCGGCCTCGTCGAGCGTCAGCCGCCCGCGGGGAGGGGCGTTGTGCCCGCCTGCTGGAGGACCCTCGACGACGAAGCCGTCGGGCCGGGTGCGGTCCTCGCGCACCAGGTGCTCGGCCAGGGCGTGCGCGGAGACGACGGCGAGGAACGTCGGCCGGGTCACGGGCGGCAGCGACCCGCCGAGGAGCGAGTCGGGGTCCAGGTCGACCGTGTGGTGGCTGCCACCGACCACCGAGACGGGGAACTGGACAGTCTCGTGGCCTGCGAGCTGGTCCAGCAGGTGCGGGATGTCGCGCGGGATGCCCGCGCCGGTCACGACGTAGTCGGCACCCGCGAGCATCGACCCGTAGGTGGCCGCGGGAGCCGCCATCTGGATCTTCTCGAGGAAGTTGATCCCCACCCGGCCGTCGTGCCCCTCCTTGGCGAGCCACACCTCGACGAAGCTCCCCAGGATCATGAGCTCCTGCGCGAGACGGGTCTGACGGAGCGCGAGGCGTGGCACGGGAGCGTAGGGCTGGTCCTCACCACGCCCCTCGGGGCGGAAGTAACGAGCGAGCACACGCTGGGCGAAGCGGGGCACCGGGAAGGCGTCGAGCGCCCGGCGGACCGCGCCGTCGCGGTCGCCGTTCTGCAGCCTGCGCGCCAGGACGAGGTCCAGCGCGGTCCCGGAGACCAGGCCGAGCTGCCCGGTGCGCGCGACGGCCGACGCGAGGCGCCAGGACGAGACCGCCATCCCCATCCCGCCCTGGATCACTCGTGGCAGGGGCGGAAACGATGCGGGGACGGGCAGGGACAGCGTGGTCACAGGTGGACCCTTCTCAGGCCTGGGTGCGGGTGGTTACTGCACCGTAGGTTGGAGACCCGGGTCGAGAACAGGGTCGAAGGACCCGAACCTGGTGGAGGAGTCACGCATGCCCGACGTGCGTCCTGGGCGGTGGGTTCGTCCAGCGAGTCAGCCGGGCGGTGGTGGGACGGGCGGACCGGTCGTCGCCGTCGGGCCCGAGGAATCGTCGGGACGCGACCACGGGTCCGTCGCCTGCCAACCGCTCTGCGGGTCCCAGGGCGTGACGGGAACGAACCGGCCCCGGTCGTCGTCGGAGACCTCCCACGCCGGGCCATCGGCCTCGCCGGAGGTCCCGTCATCGAGCAGGTCGGCAGGTGTGTCCGGCCGGTCGTCACGCGAGACCGGTCGATCGGCCGCGGGAGGTGGCGGCGGGGGAGCCATGACGGGTCGGTCCGTCCCGGCCAGCCGGGGCGAGCTCCCGCGGGGTGCGACGAACAGGTGACCCTGCCCGCCCGCCTGCACCGAGCGCACGGCGATGGGTTGTGTCGCGGCGGCGGACAGGTCGCCCTCCGGCCCGTCGCTCGTCGGTGCCCAGCTCAACCGGCCAGGGACGGGGGTGGGCGCCTGCTGCGGGGTCGCGAGCGGGGCTGGTCCGGGGTGTGCGGTGGGCGGGGGAGCCGCGCCCCCACCCGGTGTGCCGCCCTGCGGATGCTGGCCCCACGGCCCGCCGCGCCCGCCGGGGATGAAGATCGTGTCGCACAGCTTGCGGTACGTGGCGTCCGGGTTGGCGACCCAGTTGATGCGGCTCATGGCCTGGTCCTGACCGGCGGACTCGAGGATGAACTGGCCGTAGCCGAGGATCCGCCCGAGGATCGAGCGGCTGTAGCTCATGTCGGTGACCTTGCCGAGGGGCATCATCGCGACCTTGTGGGTCACGAGGCCGAACATCAGGAGCATGCGCTTGTCGGTCGCGACGAACCACTCGTTGCGCCAGTCGAGCACCTTCCACAGCAGTCGCAGCGCGACCAGGACCCAGGCCCACCAGAGAAGCAGCGAGCCCTCGCCCACGGCCGGGGCCAGGACGCTGACGAGCCAGGCCGCGAGCACGAACGCGGCGAACGTCGTGGCGACGGGCTCGGCGAGCTTGCCCCAGTGGGCGCGCGTCGCCAGGACGACGCGCTCGCCGGGCAGGATGTACCGCCGCAGGTGGCGCGCGCTCAGGCGCGGCGCGGACTCGTGCGCCGGTGCGGGGAGGTCCTGCGCCACGGTTCGCCTACTTCATGAGCGACTGGACGAACTGCCCGAAGCTCTGGAACGCGCCCAGGATGACGTCCCAGATGGCCTGGACGATGTCTGCTGCGCGGTCGGGGCTCTGGACGACCGCGTACAGCAGGAAGACGATGACGACCCACATCAGGATGGTCTTGGCCTTGCCGGGCATCGTGTGGTCCTCACGTCGTCGATCGGGGCGGTTCTCGGCTCTGCTCGCCATGGTGACCAGAGCGGACGGAGCACCGTCGGAGGCGCGCCGACGACGAGTCTAGCGTTTCGCCCGAATCGGTCGTGGGGCCTGTGTCATGACAAGGCGGTACAGGCGCGGCGCGAGACCGCTCGCCCGCTCGTGAGCCCGGGCACGGTGAGGGGCGGGCACCTCGCGGTGCCCGCCCCTCACGTTCCCAGGTCGATGGAGGACTACTCTCCGGCGCGGCGCAGGACCTCGGTCAGGCGGTTGGCCGCGGCGACGACCGAGCCCGAGTGCAGGCGGCCCGGCTGACGGGTCAGGCGCTCGACCGGGCCCGAGATCGAGACGGCGGCGACGATGCGCCCGGACGGCCCGCGGACGGGCGCCGACACCGAGGCGACCCCGAGCTCGCGCTCCGAGACGGACTGGGCCCAGCCGCGCCGTCGGACACCCGAGAGGATCGTGGCCGTGAAGACGGCCTCGCGCAGGCCGCGGTGCAGGCGGTCCGGCTCCTCCCACGCGAGCAGCACCTGGGCCGCGGAGCCCGCGCCCATGGTGAGCGTCGCGCCGACGGGGATGGAGTCTCGCAGGCCGACGGGACGCTCGGCCGCGGCGACGCAGATGCGATGATCGCCCTGGCGCCGGTAGAGCTGGGCGCTCTCGCCGGTGTGGTCGCGCAGGGCCGTGAGAACGGGGTTCGCCGCGGCGAGCAGGCGGTCCTCGCCTGCTGCCGTCGCGAGCTCGTTCAGGCGCGGCCCGAGGACGAAACGGCCCTGCATGTCGCGGGCCACCATGCGGTGGTGCTCGAGCGCGACTGCGAGGCGATGAGCCGTCGGACGGGCGAGTCCGGTGGCGGTGACGAGCTGGGCCAAGGTGGCTGGTCCGGACTCCAGGGCGCCCAGAACGGACGCCGCCTTGTCCAGCACGCCGACTCCGCTAGAATTGTCCATAGGTCGATATTGACGTCTCGCACAGTGAGATGCAAGTCAGCGGGTGTCGTGTCGACGAAGGGCCGGGAGATTCGCCCCGGGCCAGGACCGAGATGTACCCCCCGATCGTCGCCCACGGCCCCCGCGTGAGCGACCACCGCAGGACACAGGTAGGAGAGAACCAACATGGCCGGCACGCTGGCGGAGAAGGTCTGGGACGCGCACCTGGTGCGACGTGGCACCGACGGGTCGCCCGACCTCCTCTACATCGATCTGCACCTCATCCACGAGGTCACCAGTCCCCAGGCCTTCGAGGGCCTGCGGCTCGCCGGCCGCCAGGTGCGCCGCACCGACCTGACGATCGCGACCGAGGACCACAACACCCCCACGCTCGACATCGACCTGCCGATCGCGGACCTCACGAGCCGCACCCAGATCGACACGCTGCGCAACAACGCCAAGGAGTTCGGCGTGCGCATCCACTCGCTCGGCGACGCGGACCAGGGCATCGTGCACCAGGTCGGCCCGCAGCTCGGCCTGACCATGCCCGGCCTGACCGTCGTGTGCGGCGACTCCCACACCTCCACGCACGGTGCGTTCGGGGCCCTCGCATTCGGCATCGGGACGTCCGAGGTCGAGCACGTGCTCGCGACCCAGACCCTCCCGCTCGCACCCTTCAAGACCATGGCCATCACGGTCGACGGCGAGCTGCCCCCGGGCGCGACGTCCAAGGACATCATCCTCGCGATCATCGCGAAGATCGGCACCGGCGGCGGCCAGGGCTACGTCCTGGAGTACCGCGGCGAGGCCATCCGCAAGCTGACCATGGAAGCCCGCATGACGGTCTGCAACATGTCGATCGAGGCAGGCGCACGCGCCGGCATGATCGCGCCCGACGAGACCACGTTCGAGTACCTCAAGGGCCGCCCGCACGCGCCCGAGGGCGCCGACTGGGACGCCGCGGTCGAGTACTGGAAGACGCTCCGCTCCGACGACGACGCCACCTTCGACGAGGAGGTCGTCCTCGAGGCGGCCGACCTCGAGCCGTTCATCACGTGGGGCACCAACCCCGGCCAGGGCCTGCCCCTGTCCGCGAACGTCCCCGTCCCCTCGGAGATCGCCGACGAGAACGAGCGCGTAGCCGCCGAGCGTGCGATCGAGTACATGGGCCTGACCCCGGGCGCGCCGCTGCGCGACATCGCGATCGACACGGTCTTCATCGGCTCGTGCACCAACGGCCGCATCGAGGACCTGCGCTCGGTCGCCAAGGTCGTCCAGGGCAAGAAGAAGGCCGACTCGCTGCGCGTCCTGGTCGTGCCCGCCTCGGCCCGCGTGCGCCTCCAGGCCGAGGCCGAGGGGCTCGACCAGATCTTCCTCGACTTCGGTGCCGAGTGGCGCAACGCCGGCTGCTCCATGTGCCTGGGCATGAACCCCGACCAGCTCGCCCCCGGCGAGCGCTCGGCCTCCACGTCCAACCGCAACTTCGAGGGTCGCCAGGGCAAGGGCGGGCGCACCCACCTCGTCTCGCCGCTCGTCGCGGCCGCGACCGCCATCCGCGGGACCCTGTCCTCGCTGGCGGACCTGGACCTGCCCGCCGACGTCGACATCACGTCGTTCGACGGCACGCCGCTCGCGCCGCTCGACCCGCGCGTCCCGCTGCAGGTCTGACACCGGGACCCGGCGCCCCGCGCGGGGCGCCACCCACCCCGGCAGGCCACCTGACGACACTCATCGAGGAAGCAGAAGCATCATGGAGAAGTTCACCACCCACACCGGTGTCGGTGTCCCGCTGCGCCGCAGCAACGTCGACACGGACCAGATCATCCCCGCCGTCTACCTCAAGCGCGTGACGCGCACGGGCTTCGAGGACGCCCTGTTCGCGGCGTGGCGCGGGGACCCCGCGTTCGTCCTGAACCAGCCCGCGTACACGTCCGGCTCCGTGCTGGTCGCGGGCCCCGACTTCGGCACCGGCTCGTCGCGCGAGCACGCCGTCTGGGCCCTCAAGGACTACGGTTTCAAGGTTGTCCTGGCCTCGCGCTTCGCGGACATCTTCCGCGGCAACTCGGGCAAGCAGGGCCTCGTCGCGGGCATCGTCGCGCAGGAGGACATCGAGCTGCTGTGGAAGGTCCTGGAGACCAAGCCCGGCACCGAGGTCACGGTCGACCTGGTCGAGCGCACCGCCACGGCCGACGACGTCGTGGTCCGCTTCCAGATCGACGACTACACGCGCTGGCGCCTCATGGAGGGCCTCGACGACATCGGCCTGACCCTCCAGCACGAGGCCGACATCACGGCGTTCGAGCAGACGCGTGCGTCGTGGCGTCCCAAGACGCTGCCGGCGAAGCACCTGCCGACGGTCGAGATCGAGGCGGCACGCCCGTCCGCGTGACGCGCGTGTGAACCGGCCCGACGGCGCCGCTCCCCTGGGTGGGGAGCGGCGCCGTCGGCGTGTGGTCCCTGGGTGCGCGGGCTGTCGCCGACGGTGACGGCGAGGTGCGCCGACGGTGACCGACACGCCGGCCGAGGGTGACGGAACTGCCCGCCGAGGGTGACGTGCTGGTGCGCCGAAGGTGACGGACACGGCCGCCGAGGGTGACGTGCTGGTGCGCCGAAGGTGACGGACACGGCCGCCGAGGGTGACGGGTACCAGTGCTGAAGTTGCCCTGCGGAGGATCGCAGGAGGCGCCGACCGCTACCGCGGCCGCGCTCGGGTCACCGCCGACGGGCCGGGCGGTCACCCTCGGCGGGCAGTCCCGTCACCCTCGGCGGGCGACCGCGTCACCCTCGGCGTGCAGCCCTCGTTCAGGGGCGCGGCGGGCCCTGGCGGATCCTCGCGAGCTGCGACTCGGCGGTGACCTTCGTCGGGTCCCAGCCGGCCTCGATCCACCAGGTCGCGCCTGCCGCCTCGAGCGCCCGCGCGTCCTCGGCGGCAGCGTCGAGGTCGGTCGCGAAGTCGCGCTGGACGACGAGCTCGAACTCCCCGGCGCCGGGGTCGCGGTGCTCGGCGACCCAGCTCGCGACCTCGCGCACGTCGTCGGGCGTGAGCGGGTCCATGCCGCGGTCGCCGCGCAGCTGGACGGTCACGCCGTTCCAGCGCACCGCGCGGCTCATCGACCTCTCGCTCGGGAAGACGCCCACGGGCCACACCGGGATGCGCCCGTTGACGGGCTGGGGTGAGATCGTCATCTCGCCGGTCGAGATGTGCTTCCCGTCGAACGAGAACGCCTCACCGGACCAGGAACGCTCGAGGAACGCGAGGACGTCGTCGAGCAGCTCGGCCCGCTCACGCAGCGACGTGAGCTGACCGGGGACCGCGCTGAAGCCGGCGTCGTCGAGCACCCCGACCCCTGCAGGCAGGACCAGCCGACCGCCGGACAGGTGATCAACGGTCAGCGCCTGGCGAGCGAGCTCCCACGGGCGCCTGCGCGGCAGGGCGAACACGAGCGCACCGAGCGTCACGCGCTGCGTCTGGACGGCCGCCGCGGCGAGGATGCCCCACGGGTCGTAGCCCTCCATGCCGGGCAGGCTGATGCCGTCCCACGTGAAGTAGCCGTCCCAACCGTGCTCCTCGGCCTCGCGGGCCATCTGGACCAGCTCTGACGCGGAACCGAAGCTCCCGACGAACCCGAACTGCAAGCCCATGACATCCTCCTGCGACTCGTTGGCGGTCCTCCCACGGTAGGGGCGGCCACCCACACGCGCCGCGAGAACGACGACGGGCGGGCTCCCGGAGGACCGGGAACCCGCCCGCAGCGCCCTGCGAGGGCGAGGGTCAGTGGTGCTTGTTCTTGCGTGGGATGAAGTGCACGACCGTCACGACGACCGCTCCCGCCACGACGCCGATGATCGCCGAACCCAGGGTGTCGACGAGCCACACCAGGAACCCGCCCACGGCCGGCACGCCGTGCACGGCGTCCTCGAGGACGTGCAGCAGGTCGTAGGGCGCGTGCCAGCCCAGGTCGTACGTGCCCTGGAGCAGGATGTGTCCACCGACCCACAGCATCGCGACCGTGCCCACGATCGAGATGACGGCCATGACGCGGGGCATCGCCTTGACCAGGCCGTGGCCGAACGACTTGACCCAGCCGGTCTCGCGTCCCGCGAGGTGCAGGCCGATGTCGTCCATCTTCACGATGAGCCCGACGATCCCGTACACGACCGCCGTGATGAGAAGCGCGACGACGACCAGGATGATCGCGCGGGCCCAGAAGCCCTCCGCCGCGACCTCGTTGAGCGCGATGACCATGATCTCCGCGCTGAGGATGAAGTCGGTGCGCACCGCGCTCGACACGACGCTGTCCTCGTCGACGGCCTTCTTGGCGGCGGCGTCGTCGACGGCCTCGCCGTGCTTGCCCGAGACCATCTCCCAGAGCTTCTCCGCACCCTCGAACGCGAGGTAGGCGCCACCGACCATGAGCAGCGGCGTCAGCAGCCACGGCAGGAACTGACTCAGCAGCAGGGCCGCGGGGAGGATGAACAGGAGCTTGTTGCGCAGCGAGCCCATCGCGATGCGCTTGATCACGGGCAGCTCGCGCTTCGCGGCCAGCCCGGCGACGTACTGGGGCGTGACCGCGGTGTCGTCGATCACGACGCCGGTCGCCTTGACGCTCGCCCGCCCCGCCGCGGCGCCGATGTCGTCGACGGACGCGGCCGCCAGCTTGGCGAACGCTGCAATGTCGTCCAGGAGGGCTGCGAGTCCAACGGCCATGAGGTCTCCACGAGGCCCGTGTCGCCGCCCACGAGCCCTGAGGTCGGGAATCGACGCGGCTGTAGCGCATCGTAACGACTCGGGCGCCCGGCCGTCGCGACCCGTCCGCGGGACGGGGGTGACGTACTTGGCCGCCGACGGTGACGCTCGCGCCCGCCGAGGGTGACGCTCGCGCCCGCCGAGGGTGACGCCCGCGTCCGCCGAGGGTGACGTACTTGTCCGCCGAGGGTGACGCTCGCGCCCGCCGAGGGTGACGCTCGCGCCCGCCGAGGGTGACGCTCGCGCCCGCTGAGGGCGACGGCTTCGCCCGTCGAAGTGACACGTCTGCTGCCCGACGGCGTCGCTCAGTTCCCGGGGGCGTGTCCCCTTGGCCTTCGGGTCCGTCACCCTCGGCGGCTCGTGCGGTCACCGTCGGCGACCAGGTGGTCACCGTCGGCGGTCTCGGGCGTCACCGTCGGCGAACAGGTACGTCGCCGTCGGCGGTTCTGGGCGTCACCCTCGGCGCTCCCCGGGCGACGTGTGACGCGATCGGTCGCTCCGCCGTCGGGCAGACGTCCTAGGCTGGTCCCCATGGCTAACCACTACGACGTCGTCGTCCTCGGCGCGGGCCCCGGCGGCTACGTCGCCGCCATCCGCGCGGCCCAGCTCGGCCAGTCCGTCGCGATCATCGAGGAGAAGTACTGGGGCGGTGTGTGCCTCAACGTCGGGTGCATCCCCTCCAAGGCGCTCCTGCGCAACGCGGAGCTCGCCCACCTGTACACGCACCAGGCCGACTTCTTCGGCATGACGGGTGACGTGTCGTTCGACTTCGGCAAGGCGTTCGACCGCAGCCGTGACGTCGCCGACGGCCGCGTCAAGGGCGTGCACTTCCTCATGAAGAAGAACAAGATCACCGAGTTCGACGGCCGCGGCACGTTCCGCGACGCGAACACGATCGACGTCGCGCTGTCCTCGGGCCAGACCGAGACCGTGACGTTCGCGAACGTCATCATCGCGACGGGCTCGAAGGTCCGCCTGCTGCCGGGCGTGGAGCTGAGCGAGAACGTCGTCACGTACGAGAAGCAGATCCTGACGCGCGAGCTGCCGCGTTCGATCGCGATCGTCGGCGCGGGCGCGATCGGCATGGAGTTCGCGTACGTCCTCAAGAACTACGGCGTCGACGTGACGATCATCGAGTTCCTCGACCGCGCGCTGCCCAACGAGGACGTCGAGGTCTCCAAGGAGATCGCCAAGCAGTACAAGAAGCTCGGCGTGAACATCCTGACGTCGACCGCGGTGCAGACCGTCGTGGATGGGGGCTCGTCCGTGACCGTCTCCTACAAGGGCGTCAAGGACGACAAGCCCGGCTCGATCGAGGTCGACAAGGTCCTCATGGCCGTCGGCTTCGCACCCAACGTCGAGGGCTTCGGCCTCGAGAACACGGGCGTGCAGCTCACCGACCGCGGCGCGATCGCGATCGACGACGTCATGCGCACCAACGTCCCCCACATCTACGCGATCGGTGACGTCACCGCGAAGCTCATGCTCGCGCACGTCGCCGAGGCGCAGGGCGTCGTCGCGTCCGAGACCATCGGCGGCGCCGAGACCATGACGCTCGGCGACTACCGCATGATGCCGCGCGCGACGTTCTGCCAGCCGCAGATCGCGAGCTTCGGCCTCACCGAGCAGCAGGCCCGCGACGAGGGCTTCGACGTCAAGGTCTCCAAGTTCCCCTTCACCGCCAACGGCAAGGCGCACGGCCTGGGGGAACCCACGGGCTTCGTCAAGCTCGTCGCCGACGCCCGCTACGGCGAGCTCCTTGGCGGCCACCTGATCGGCCCCGACGCGTCCGAGCTGCTGCCCGAGCTCACCCTCGCGCAGAAGTGGGACCTCACGGCGTCCGAGCTGGGGCGCAACGTGCACACGCACCCGACGCTGTCGGAGGCCGTGCAGGAGGCGATCCATGGGCTCGCGGGGCACATGATCAACTTCTGACCGAAGAGTACGTCGGCCAAGGTTAATCCGGCCGTTCAGGGGCCCAGACTCATCGAGTCTGGGCCCCTCGCAGGTTGTCAGACAACCGGGAGCTTGTTCGACTTCCTCCTGTTGCATTTCCAGCACAAGGTCTGCAAGTTGTCGGGAGTGGAGAGCCCCCCCTTCGAAACCGGGATGACATGGTCCACCTCGAGAAGCAGGTGAGGCTCCGCTGCGAGCGAGACCGAGCAGTACCGGCATGCGTGGTTGTCGCGCGACTTGATGAAGGTGCGTAGTCGAGCGGTCATCAGGGCACGCTGTCCGGCAGCGCTTTTTCGAAAGCGAATCTTCTGTGAAAGCACCTCGATAAGGGCGTCGATGGTTCGGGTGTCCAGAACGATCTTTGTCCGCTGAGAGCTGTTCCCGCCAGCACTGACGTACTCGAAGAAGTAGGTGGGGTATGGCACATTGATGGGAGACAGATCGACCCCGACGTGTGCCATGAACTCATCTGAGTAATGCTTCAGAATGAACGCGGGCGGATTGATCGATTTCGTGATGTCGGCCTCGCGCTGATGGAGGTTGCTCACGGCATCCTCAAGCCGCGCGATGCTCTCGCCGAGTCTCTCCACGTCGGCGAGGGTAGGCTCGTCGGACTTGATGTTGAAGTACTTCATCAAGTATTTGAGAGGGTCCGCACTGGCGTTTCGCACGACTTGCAGCGAACAGTTGTGCACGTTCGGGGCGTTGTATGCTGCAACATTCCTGTCCCGTCGGTAATTGTAATTGCTTGTGTTCTGAAACGAGGCCAGGTGCGCCTGGGCTCCCGTTGATGACGCGCCAAGCCGATAGGAGCCATGGGAACGTATTTCCGAGGTGTACGCTGCAACCTCGTTATGCTCGGTCACGACCGACGTGATCGCGTTCTTCTGGGCAAGGAACTCTTCGCTTGCAAAGTATCGCCTCTTGCGAATACTCCGAATCGCGGGAGGCAGGACTGTAAACGCCAAGACGACAAGTAGGATCGTCAGTAAGATCTCCATGCTGAGTGGCTGTCCTTTGCGGTTCGCTTCGTCGAGTAGGTTGGTTCTTGAGGGGGAAGTTGTGCTTGCAGCCGCCCGGATGAGGGTGTGCGTGCACCGTCCAACGCTGAGGCCTGTCGGAACGCTGTCCCGGTCATCCTTGCCCGGTCACTTGCCCCAGTTCAGTCGAGACCATAGCGAGGATCACTGGTTGAGTGGCGACCACGACGGAATTTCACCCCCTTGAGCTCGGTGTTGCAGGGGTGTTGCGCATGGGGGCGGTTCAGTTGCGTGAACGACGTAGAGCGAAGGGGGCCGTTCGGCATGGTGTGGGTCCTGCTACATCGAGGTGACTATGAAGGTTGTCCGCGGTCAGGGCCACTGCGGGCCGAGGGGCCCGACGATGTGCCTGCCGAGCCGCGAGCTTCAGTTGCCGGGGTCAACGCGTGCCTCTGTCCGAACCAACCGCACCTCGCTCACCCCGTCCTCCACCTTCACCACTCCGTCGGGCTCGAAGCCCTGCTTCGCGTAGAACGCCTGGGCTCGTGGGTTGGGGTCTGCGACCCAGAGCGCGGCGGAGTCACCGCCCGGGAGGACGGCGTTCATCAGTCCGTGTCCAGCCCCGCTGCCATGGAACGCCTCCAGGAGGTACAGGACGTACAGCTGCGCGTCCCACGTCACGTCGGGATCGGTCGCCGGCCCGGCGAGGGCGATGCCGACGACCGTGTCATCGTCCACCGCGACAGCAGCCCGGAACGACCCGTACCGCTCCTCGGTGAGCACGGCCCGCCAGAAGCGGCGGCGCGCAGGGAGCAGGTCCGGGTCGTCGAGCACCTCGTCGCGCATCAGCCCTCGATAGGTCTGCTGCCAGGACTCGACGTGGACGCTCGCCATGGCATCGGCGTCGTCGGGACGGGCTGGGCGGACGGTCACGACAGGTCGCATGGCGGCTCATGCTAGATGCTGCCGAGCGCTCCCGACGCCGGAGCCCACCTTCCGCGCGACGGCGCGCTCCGTCGTCGTGCACCTTGGGGGGCCTGCGCCCCGGGCGCCCACGGGGCCTACCCGACCCCGAACTCCCGCCGCAGCATCTCCCCGACCATCCCCGGCACGTCTACGGCCCCGGGGTGCAGCGCGTCGTACACCTGCAGCCCTTCCCAGGTGGAGATGAAGAGTGCGGCGCGTTCGTCGGGCGAGGCGCCGGCGTCGTCCAGCACCCCACGAGAACGCTGTGTCCGGATCATCCCGCCGATGATCGAGACCAGCACCTGGTGCCGTTCCTGCAGCACTGGCCGAGCGGGATGGCCGGGCGTCCCGGCCTCGGCGGAGAGGGTCGAGAGGAGCTGGACCAGGCCGGGCGCTTCCCGGTTGCGTTCGGCGACGTGCACGAACCCGTCGACGAGGTCGTCGGCGGTGAACTCCGAGGGCATCGACGGTGGTGCGTGCTGTGCGTCGTGCCATTCGATGACTGCCAGCAGCAGCGCGGTCTTGTTGCCGAAGTGGTGCAGGAGGGTCGAGTGGTCGATCCCGGCCTCGCGGGCGATGCCGCGCAGGGAGGCCCCGTAGAACCCTTTCTGGGCGAAGGCCTCGGCGGCTCGGGCGACGATCGACTGCTTGGTCGCGCGCCCGGTGGCGTATCCCGACCGCCCGGTCGTGGCTGCTTGTTGCGTGGTCACGGTGCATCCCCTCCGAGGTCAGAGGCTACCCCCTCACGTAATTCCACCAAGTGGTGGACGTTGGGCTAGCATTGGGCCGTGCTTCCTCCTGACGCCCGACGACGTGCCCGTAGCGAGATGACCCTCACCGAGAAGGCCTCGCTCACCTCAGGCGCGAACTTCTGGAACACCAAGCCGGTCGACCGCCTCGGTGTTCCCTCGATCATGCTCACCGACGGCCCGCACGGTCTGCGCAAGCAGGGCGGGGCGGCCGACCACCTCGGTCTCAACGCGAGCATCCCCGCCACGTGCTTCCCGACGGCCGCCACGCTCGCCAACAGCTGGGACCCGGGCCTGGTGGAGCGGGTCGGCGAGGCGCTCGGCACCGAGGCCGCTGCCGAGAACGTCAGCGTCCTGCTGGGCCCCGGCCTCAACATCAAGCGCAACCCGCTCGCGGGCCGCAACTTCGAGTACTTCTCCGAGGACCCGCTGCTCGCGGGCCGACTCGCCGCGGCGCAGATCCGCGGCATCCAGTCCCGCGGGGTGGGCGCGAGCGCCAAGCACTTCGCGGTGAACAGCCAGGAGACGCACCGCATGACGATGGACGAGGTCGTCGACGAGCGGGCACTCCACGAGACCTACCTCGAGGCGTTCCGCATCGCGGTCACCGAGGGCCGGCCCTGGACCGTCATGAGCTCGTACAACAAGGTCAACGGGACCTACGCGAACGAGCACCGCGAGCTCCTCGACGAGATCCTGCGCAAGCGGTGGGGCTTCGACGGCCTGGTCGTGACCGACTGGGGCGGCAACAACGACCGCGTCGCGGGCCTCGTCGCGGGCAACGCGCTCGAGATGCCGTCGACCGACGGCGTGACCGACGCCGAGGTCGTGCGCGCGGTCGAGGAGGGGCGCCTCGACGAGGCAGTCCTCGACGCCCGCGTCGACGAGCTGCTCACGCTCATCGAGCGCACCGAGTCGGCACGCGCCGAGACCGCGCGCCCCCAGGGCGCCACGACTGACCGGCCCGACGGCGCCGCGCCCCTCGACAGCACCGCGCGCCCTGGTGGCACCACCACGCCCGACGGCGCCGCACCCGTCGACCTCGACGCGCACCACGCGCTCGCGGTCGAGGCCGCTCAGCGCTCGGTCGTCCTGCTGCGCAACGCCCGCGGCACCCTGCCGCTCGGACGGCACTCGGGGCGTGTCGCGGTGATCGGCGACTTCGCGGCGACCCCCCGGTACCAGGGCGCGGGCAGCTCGCTCGTCAACCCGACCCGGGTGGACGTGCCGCTCGACGCGCTGCGAGCCAGCGGCCTGGACGTCGTGGGCTACGAGCAGGGCTTCGCCCGCCGCGACGGGGGCCGGGGCGCGTGGGACTCGCCGTCGTCGGCCCGCCGCCGCCGGCGCGCGGTGCGCCTCGCAGAGCGCGCCGACGTCGTGCTGCTCTTCCTCGGCCTGGACGAGTCGGCCGAGGCCGAGGGCGTCGACCGGACGCACATGCGGATCGCCCGCAACCAGCTCGCCCTCACGCGTGAGCTGACGAGGCTCGGGGTGCCCGTCGTGGTCGTGCTGGCCGGTGGCGCGCCCGTCGAGCTGCCGTTCGCCGAGCACGTCGACGCGATCGTGCACGGCTACCTCGGTGGTCAGGGCGGTGGCCAGGCGATCGCCGACGTGCTGACCGGCGTGGTCGACCCGGCCGGACGCCTCGCCGAGACGTACCCGCTGCGCTACACCGACGTGCCGTCGTCGGCGACGTTCGGGCGGACCGAGGCGACGTCCGAGCACCGCGAGAGCATCTACGTCGGGTACCGCCACACAGACAAGGTCGGTCTGCCGGTCCGCTACCCGTTCGGGCACGGCCTGAGCTACACGACGTTCGAGCACAGCGACCTCGCCGCGGACCGCACGAGAGTCCGGGTCACGGTCACGAACACCGGCGAGCGTGCCGGCACCGAGACCGTGCAGGTCTACGTCGAGGCGCCGGGCGCGGCCCGGGGCGAGTTCCGCGCGCCCCGCGAGCTCGCCGGGTTCGCGAAGGTCACCCTGGAACCGGGGGAGAGCGCGAGCGTGACCGTCGACCTCGCCGAGCACGCGTTCGACGCCTACGACACGGGCAGCCACGAGTGGCGCACCGTGCCGGGCACCTACACGGTCCAGGTCGGCGCGTCGTCACGCGACCTCCGGGTGTCCGCGCCCGTCGTTGTCGACGGCGAGCCGTGGGCCCCCGACACCGCGGGGCTCCCGCACTACGCGAGCGGCCACGTGGACCGCGTCCCCGACGACGAGTTCGCGGCGCTGCTGGGGCGGACGCCCCCGGCGCAGGACTGGCCCGCGGGCCGTCCGCTCACGCGCGCCGACATCATCGCCCAGGCGCGCGGTCGTGGCGGCGTGGGAGGCGGCCTGGTCCGGCTCATCGACGCCGCCGGACGGCTGCTCATGCTGCTGGGGCGTCCCCACGCGGCGAACAACACCCGTTTCGTCCTCGACCTGCCGTTCCGGTCGGTGTCGCGGATGAGCGCAGGCACGGTCGACGAGGCGATGCTCGACGGCCTGCTGCTGATGGTCAACGGCCGGTTCTGGCGCGGTGTCCGCCGCCTGGTCCCGGCATGGCGTGCCCACGCGATGGCCGCGCGGGCTCGGAAGAAGGACTGAGAAGGAATGGCGACACGCACTGAGATCAAGCGGGACGCCGTCGCGCGCGCACAGGAGCTGCGCGCGACCAGGCGGGCCCGGCGCGCCGAGCTGAAGGCGATGGAGCCGCAGGAGCGCAGGGCGGCCAAGGCCGCCGACAAGCGTGCGGCCCGTGAGGCGCGCAAGACCGCCAAGGCGGAGCGGACCGCGGCGCGCGCCGGGATGACCCGGGCCGAGCGCCGCGAGGACAGGCGCCGCGCGCGCGTCAACCGCAAGGTCGAGCACCGGCCCCGCCGCGCTGTCGGCTGGGGCGTCACGGCCGTGGCCGTGGTCGGGATCGGCGCCCTCGTGGCGCCGTTCGCGAGCTCGATCGGGTTCCTCATGTCGATCGAGTACGACTCGTCCTCGCCGGCCGGCGTGGCCGCCCGGGAGAACGCCGCCCAGGTGTCGGAGGACGTCTCGGACGAGGGCATCGTCCTGCTCAAGAACGAGGGCGGTGTCCTGCCGCTCGCGGACGAGACCCTCAACGTGTTCAGCTTCGCGTCGTTCAACCTGATCCTCGGGGGCGGCGGGTCCGGCGGCAGCAACCAGTCGCAGTCCGTCCAGCTCTACGACGCCCTCGCCGACCAGGGGATCACGGTCAACCCGGACCTCAAGGCGACCATGGAGGAGGCGGGTGCCACGACCGAGACGGGCGGCGCCAACGGGCTCCTGCAGATCGCGGGCGCGATGATCGGCGGCGGTGACGAGGGCGAGCCCGCCCCCGACTACCTGACCGACGACGTCATGGCGCAGGCCGCAGAGTTCTCCGGCACGGCCCTCGTGGTCGTCGGCAACGACGGCGTCGAGGGCCAGGACATGAGCCCCGAGCAGCTGCGCCTGACCGACGAGCAGCGCGCGCTCTTCGACAAGGTCACGGCCTCGTTCGACGACGTCGTGGTGGTCGTGAACTCGGGCAACCAGCTGGAGCTCGGCTTCCTCGACGAGTACCCGCAGATCCGGTCCGCGGTGTGGATCGGCACGCCGGGTCCGCGCGGTGCGGTCTCGCTCGCCAAGGTGCTGACGGGCGACGTGAACCCGTCGGGCCGCCTGACCGACACCTACGCCTACGACGTGACGAGCGCCCCGGCGGTCGCCAACGTGGGCGACTTCGACTACGCCAACGTCAAGCGCTCCTACCTCGACTACGAGGAGGGCATCTACGTCGGCTATCGCTACTACGAGACCCGCTACGCGGGTGACGAGGCGGGCTACGCGCAGGCCGTGCAGTTCCCCTTCGGCCACGGACTGAGCTACACGACGTTCGCGCACGAGGCAGCGGCGCCGCGCGTCGACGGCGAGACGATCAGCGTCGACGTCACGGTGACCAACACGGGCGGCACGGCGGGCAAGGACGTCGTGCAGGTGTACTTCTCGGCCCCGTACACGCCGGGCGGCATCGAGAAGTCGGCGATCGAGCTCGCGGGCTACGACAAGACGGCGATGCTCCAGCCGGGGGAGTCCGAGACCGTGACCGTCACGTTCGACGTGCGCGACATGGCCTCCTGGGACACCGAGGGACACGGCGCGTACCTGCTCGAGGCCGGGACCTACCAGGTGTCCGTCCGCACCGACGTCCACACCCCGGTCGCGCGGTTCGACCACGTCGTGGCCGAGGACGTCGTCTACGCCACGGACGCCGACACGGGGCACGAGCTCACCAACCGCTTCGACTACGTCGAGGGCGACCTGACCTACCTCTCGCGCGCCGACTGGGAGGGCACGTATCCGCAGGCGCCCGAGGCCGGCGCGACGGCCTCCGACGAGCTGCTCGCGCGCATGGACCCGGAGATCGAGCCCGCCGAGGGCGAGACGCCGACCTACGGCGCCGACAACGGCCTCGTCCTGGCCGACCTCGCGGGACTCGACCGCGACGACCCCCGGTGGGACGAGTTCCTCGACCAGCTCACGCTCGACGAGCAGGTCGACCTCTTCGCCAAGGGCGCGTACCGGACGCACGAGGTCGAGCGCCTGGGCATCCCGGCGATGGACCTGCTCGACGGTCCGGCCGGGCTGAACTCCCTGTTCAGCTCGCTCGAGGCGGCCGCCTACCCGACCCAGATCGTCGTGGCCTCGACGTGGAACGACGACCTCGCCCGCGCGGTCGGCGAGTCCGTGGGGACCGAGGCGAACGCCTACGGCATCGAGGGCTGGTACGCCCCGGGCATGAACCTGCACCGCACGGCCCTGGGTGGTCGCGACTTCGAGTACTTCTCGGAGGACCCGCACCTGTCGGGCATGATGTCGGCCGCGATGGTCTCGGGCGCCGAGAGCAAGGGCGTCCTGACCTTCATGAAGCACTTCGTGCTCAACGAGCAGGAGGTCAACGCCCGTACCGGCGTGAACGTCTTCGTCGACGAGCAGACGCTGCGCGAGCTGTACCTCAAGCCCTTCGAGATCACGGTCAAGGAGGCCGACCCGACCGGTGCCATGAGCTCGTTCATCAACATGGGCGGCGTGTGGGCGGGCGGCAACGAGCAGCTCCTGCAGGACGTGCTCCGCGGCGAGTGGGGCTTCCAGGGCGTCGTCTCGACCGACGCGGTGCTCGGGGCCTGGATGGATCCCGGCCTCGCGGCCCGCTACGGCAACGACCTGATGCTCGCGATGCTCCCGGGCTCGGACAAGGCGACGAAGGCCGCGGTCGACCAGGACCCGGTGGGGGTGGGCAACGCTCTGCGTGACCGCGTCCACACGATCCTGTACACCACGCTGCAGACCACGCTCTTCGAGTGATCCGGACCTGACCCGCAATGCCCGACGGCGGGAGCGACGAGTGCCGGGGAGCCTCAGCTCACGTTGTCCGTGTACTCCACGTCCTTGGTCTCCTTGCTCACGAGCAGCGCCACGAGCGTCAGGACCGACATGGCCGACAGGTAGACCCCGACCAGCACGGGCGAGCCGTCCGCCTGCTCCCACAGCGCGACCGCGATGAACGGCGCGACCGCCGCGCCGAGGATCGACGACAGGTTGTAAGCGATCGCCGAGCCGGTGTACCGGACGTTGGCGGGGAAGAGCTCGGGCAGGATCGCGGCCATGGGGCCGAACGTCAGGCCCATGAGCGTGAAGCCCACCACGAGGAGCGCCATGACGCCCACGGTCCCGCCCGTGAACAGCGGCACGAACAGGGCGCCGAACGCGATGATCGCGACCGTCGTCCAGATGAGGTGCTTGCGCCGCCCGAACCTCTCGGCCATCGGCCCGGAGACGAGCGTGAAGATCCCGAAGAACACGACGCCGACGATGAGCATCACGAGGAAGTCGGTGCGCTCGTAGCCCAGGCCCGGCGCGCCGCCGCTCCCCGCGGGGACCTCTGCGGGCGCGGTGCCGAACGTCAGCGTGAACGTCGTCATGAGGTAGAACAGCACGTAGGTCGCGAGCATGATGAACGTGCCGAGCACGATCTGGCGCCACGAGCTGCGGAACACCTGCGCCACGGGCAGCTTGGCGACCGCGCCGGTCTCGACGACCTTCTGGAACGAGGGGCTCTCGACCAGGCGCAGCCGCACCCACAGGCCCACGATCACGAGCAGCGCGCTGGCCAGGAACGGCACGCGCCAGCCCCACGAGGAGAACTGCTCGTCGGTCAGCGTCTCGGCCAGGACCAGGAACGTGGTGTTCGCGAGGATGAACCCGATCGGGGCGCCGAGCTGGGGGAACGTGCCCCAGATCGCGCGCTTGCCCGCGGGGGCGTTCTCGGTCGCGAGCAGCGCTGCGCCGCTCCACTCGCCGCCGAGCCCGAGGCCCTGGCAGAAGCGCATGAGGACCAGCAGCGCGGGCGCGAGCACCGACCAGCCGGGGGTCGACGACGGTGGCAGCAGGCCGATGAGGAACGTCGCGACGCCCATGGTCAGCAGCGAGGCGACGAGCGTGCCCTTGCGGCCGATCCGGTCGCCGTAGTGGCCGAACACGATCGACCCGAGGGGCCGTGCGACGAACGCGACGCCGAACACCGCGAACGACGCGAGGAGCTGGGACGTGCTGCCGTCGAGCGCCGAGAAGAACACGGCCGGGAAGACGAGGACCGCGGCGGTCGCGTACGCGTAGAAGTCGTAGAACTCGATCGAGGTGCCGATGAGGCTCGCGAAGATCACGCGCCCCTTGCTGTTGGCGGGGACGTCCGGGGTGCCGGTCGTGCCGGAGGGGTCGGCGGTCGAGTGTGCTGCCGTCGTGGTCACGGAGGTGCTCCTGCGGGGTTCGGGGAAGCGTCGAGGAGGTCCCCTGGGCATCGAGGGGGACCGTACTACCCGGTAACTTCGCGTCCCACGGTAAGGACGGCGACCGCAGGGCGAGCAGGGCGTCTCGCGATGTGGTCACCCTGCGCCGGGGCTAGCCCGGGACCGAGGCCCGCCCGGACCACCAGGACCCGCAGGGCATGATGGGAGGACGACCCCCACACGAAGGAGAACCATGCCCCTGCCCCTCCAGCCCACCCTGGACTTCGTCACCGGGCTGCCCAAGGCCGAGCTCCATCTGCACCTCGAGGGCACCCTCGAACCGGACCTCAAGCTGCGCCTCGCCGAGCGCAACGGCATCGACATCGGCCAGACCACGGTCGAGGAGGTGCAGGCGACGTACAGGTTCACCGACCTCACGAGCTTCCTCGCGGTGTACTACCCGGCCATGGACGTCCTGCAGACCGAGGACGACTTCTTCGAGCTCGCCCACGCGTACCTCCTGCGCGCGGCCGCGAACGGCGTCAAGCACGCCGAGATGTTCTTCGACCCCCAGGCGCACACCGCGCGCGGCGTCCCGTTCGAGGCCGTCGTCAAGGGCTACCACCGGGCCGCGGCCGCCGCGGCCGACTTCGGCGTCGACGCCGACCTCATCCTGTGCTTCCTGCGCGACCTCTCGGCCGAGAGCGCCGCCGAGACGCTCGAGGCCTCGGTGCCGTTCAAGGACCTCATCCTGGGCGTGGGCCTGGACTCCGACGAGCGCGGCAACCCGCCCGAGAAGTTCACCGCGGTCTTCGCCCGCGCCCGCGAGCTCGGCTACCGCCTGACGATGCACTGCGACATCGACCAGGTCGGCAGCATCGACAACATCCGCACCGTGCTGGAGACCATCGAGGTCGACCGCATCGACCACGGCACCAACATCGTCGAGGACCCCGCGCTCGTGGCCGAGGTCAAGGCCCGCGGCATCGGCCTGACGAGCTGCCCCGTGTCGAACAGCTTCGTGACCGACGACATGAAGGCCGTCGAGGTCGCCCAGCTCCTGCGCGACGGCGTCAAGATCACGATCAACTCCGACGACCCGGCCTACTTCGGCGGGTACGTGGCCGACAACTACGCCGCGGTCGCGGTCAAGGCCGGCCTCACGTCCGAAGAGGTCGTGACGCTCGCGAAGAACTCGTTCGAGGCCTCGTGGATCGACGCGGAGCGTCGCGCGGCGTACCTCGAGGAGATCGACCGCTACGTCGAGCAGTACGAGCCCACCCAGGCATGACAAGCTGCCCGACGGCGGAGCGCGCCTCACGCGCGAGGCGACCCTCCGCCGTCGGGCACCCCGGGCACCCCGGGCATGTCAGTCCTGCCGGGCAAGTCCGGCAGGACGACGGCCGTGCGACCCGCCCGTGCCGACCGCGTTCCTGCTGGTCAGCGACCGCTCGGGGCGGGCGTCGTCGTCGGGCGGGCCCCGGTGGGTGAATAATCTTCGGATGCCCTGCGTTGGGGCACGGGGGAGTGCGGCACCGCGAGCGGTACCGCACGACGGCACGGGCGGGCAGCCCGCGCCGGACGCACGACCATCCGGACGATCCTCGAGAGAGCTAGGCGACCACGACCACATGAACGATCTGCTGTACGTCAACGGCGGCACTCCGCTCAACGGGACCATCACCGTGCGGGGGGCGAAGAACTTCGTCTCCAAGGCGATGGTGGCCTCCCTGCTCGGGGAGGGGCCGAGCGTGCTGCGGAACGTGCCGCAGATCCGCGACGTCGGCGTCGTGACGGGACTGCTCGAGCTGCACGGCGTCAAGGTCGTCTCGGACGAGGCCGGGGGCGTCCTGCACCTCGACCCGACCGACGTCGAGTCGGCGCACGTCGCGGACATCGACGCGCACGCCGGGTCGAGCCGCATCCCGATCCTCTTCTGCGGCCCGCTCCTGCACCGCCTGGGCGAGGCGTTCATCCCGGACCTGGGCGGCTGCCGCATCGGCGACCGGCCCATCAACTACCACCTGGACATCCTGCGCCAGTTCGGCGCCGTCGTGGACAAGCGCGAGCAGGGCATCCACATCCGCGCCCCGCGCCGCCTCCAGGGCACCAAGATCTCCCTGCCCTACCCGAGCGTGGGCGCGACCGAGCAGCTCCTGCTCACGGCCGTGCGCGCCGAGGGCATCACCGAGCTGTCGGGCGCCGCGATCGAGCCCGAGATCATGGACCTCATCGCCGTCCTGCAGAAGATGGGCGCGATCATCTCGGTCGACACCGACCGCGTGATCCGCATCGAGGGCGTCGACAAGCTCATGGGCTACCAGCACACGGCCCTCGGCGACCGCATCGAGGCGGCGTCCTGGGGGTCCGCGGCCCTCGCGACCGGCGGCGACATCACCGTCAAGGGCGCGACGCAGCCCGAGATGATGACGTTCCTCAACACGTTCCGGAAGGTCGGCGGCGAGTTCGAGGTCGAGGAGGACGGCATCCGGTTCTACCACCCGGGCGGCGACCTCAACGCGATCGTGCTCGAGACCGCGGTGCACCCCGGCTTCATGACGGACTGGCAGCAGCCCCTCGTCGTGGCGCTCACGCAGGCCAAGGGCCTGTCGATCGTCCACGAGACGGTCTACGAGAACCGCTTCGGCTTCACGGACGCGCTGCGCGGCATGGGCGCGACCATCCAGGTCTACAAGGAGTGCCTGGGCGGCCTGCCGTGCCGGTTCGGGCAGCGCAACTTCCACCACTCGGCCGTCATCTCCGGCCCCACCCCTCTGTCCGCGGCCGACATCGAGGTCCCGGACCTGCGCGGCGGGTTCAGCCACCTCATCGCGGCGCTCGCGGCCAAGGGGACCTCGACGGTGCGGGGGATCGGCCTGATCGACCGCGGGTACGAGTACTTCCAGGACAAGCTCGAGGCGCTGGGCGCGGACGTCAGCCGAGGCTGACCCCGGCCTCCCGGCCTCCTGGCCCCCGGCCTCCCGGCGGCTCGGGAGGGCCAGCCGGGGGCTCCGGCACCCGACGGGCGCGGGGGGGGGGGGCGGCCCCCCCCCCCCCCCGGGCGGGCGCCCCCGCGGGGCCCCCGCGCCCCGGCGGGGGAGCGCCCG
>NZ_JBHVOS010000019.1:105989-108525 GCF_042887685.1 Oerskovia sp. NPDC057915
GGGGGCGCGGCGGACCGCCGCGGCCCCCCCCGCCCCCCCGGCCCCCGGCCCCCCGGCCCCCGGGGGGGGGGGGGGGGGCGGGGGGGGCCCCCCCCCCCCCCGGGGGGGGGGGGGGGCCCCCCCCCCCCCCGCGCCCGGCGTCGTCCTCACAGGCGTTCCACAGGCTCACGTCATCTTCCGCGCAGGTCCGCGGACCACAGTGGGTGCACGGGCGAACGGCTCGCCCGGGCTGGAGGAGCGACATGTCGAGCGAGCGGCCGTCCGAGACGTCCCCCGAGAACACCCCCGCACCGCGTGCACCCCGTCGGCGGGCGCTGACCTGGGGAGCGGGAGCCCTGACCTTCAGCGTCCTCACCCTCGGCGGGCTCGCGCTGAGCGCCCCCGCGGGGACCGGCGGGAACGCACCCGCGACGGACGCGGGCACCGGGGCGACGGCAGGGCAGGCGACCTCCGTGACCGGTGCGGCCACCAGCGCGGACGACATGACAAACGTCATCGAGCAACGGTGACGAACCCGACGGAACGGATGACGGGGCGCACTGCCTGACCTCTCTCGCCGGCACCAGGCTGGAGGCATGGACAACGACACCTCCGGCAGCGGCACCGCGGGCCGCACCCCCTCCCCGGACGACCTCGTCATCGACGTGCGCGGCCTGCGCCGCAGGTACGCGAGCAGCTCGCGCGGCACCAAGGGCTTCGAGGCCGTCGCGGGCGTGGACCTCCAGGTCCGGCGCGGCGAGCTGTTCGCGCTCCTCGGGACCAACGGCGCGGGCAAGACGTCGCTCCTGGAGGTCGTCGAAGGGCTGGCACGTCCCACGGGCGGCACGGTCCAGGTCTTCGGCAAGGACCCCTACCGCCAGCGTGCCCAGGTCCGCCCCCGCATCGGGATCATGCTGCAGGAGGCGGGGTTCCCGTCCGACCTGACGGCGATCGAGACCGCGCGCATGTGGGCCGGGACGCTCACGGCCCCGCGCCCCGTCGAGGAGGCCCTCGACCTGGTCGCGCTGCGCGGCCGCGCGGACGTCATGGTGAGCTCGCTCTCGGGCGGTGAGCGACGCCGTCTGGACCTCGCCCTCGCGCTGCTCGGGCGCCCCGAGGTCCTGTTCCTCGACGAGCCGACCACGGGGCTCGACCCCGAGAGCCGCCGCTCGGCCTGGGACCTGGTGCGCGGGCTGCTCGACGACGGCACGACCGTCGTCCTCACGACCCACTACCTGGAGGAGGCCGAGCGCCTCGCCGACCGCCTCGCGATCATGCACGGTGGACGGATCGTCCAGGAGGGCACGGTCGCGGACATCGTCGAGGCCGAGCCCTCGTTCGTGCACCTCGACGAGGAGAGCGTGCGACCCCACCTGACGGACCTGCCGCTGCTGCCCGGGGAGACGCTCACGCGCGTCGAGGGCGGCACGCTCTCGATCGCGACGCGCGACCTCCAGCGCACCCTCGCCGTGCTGCTGGCCTGGGCGACCGACCGTGACGTGACCTTCGGCCGCATCGAGGCGCGTCCGGCGTCGCTCGAGCAGGCCTTCCTCGCCATCGCGGACGGGCCGGGCACCGCCCGCCCCGGGCTCGCGTCCACCACCGACCCGACGGAGCGTGCCGCATGACCACCCTCGCCCCCACCTCGACCCGCCCCTCGGGCGCCCCCTCGACGCCGCGCTCCTCGAGCGCCCTCACCGGGTCGCTGCGCCGCATCGGCGCGCTCGTCCGTGCCGAGACCCGGCTCCTCCTGCGCAACCGCACGGCCCTGTTCAACGGGGTGCTGCTCGCTCCGGCCATGGTGGCGTTCCTGCACTTCTCGGGCGCGTTCGAGGCCTTCGTGGGGGACGACGCGGGAGCGTCGATCATCGGCGCGTTCGCGCTCACGAGCCTCATCTGCTTCGCGCTCATGTTCGTCGTGTACTACAACCTGGCCAGCGCCTACGTGGCTCGGCGCGAGGAGCTGGTGCTCAAGCGGCTGCGGACCGGGCAGTGCTCCGACGCCGAGATCCTGGCGGGGGCCGCGACGCCCGCGGTCGTGACGATGCTGGGCCAGCTCGTCCTGGGAGGCGCCGCGATCGCGCTGTGGATCGGCCTCGACGTCCCGGCGAACGTCGTGCTCCTGCTCGTCGCGGTCCTCGGGGGGACGTTCGTCTTCGCGGCGCTCGCGGCCGCGAGCACGGCGTTCACGCGCACGGTCGAGACTGCCCAGCTCTCGACGCTGCCGATCATGGCCCTCGCGCTGCTCCTGTCCGGGACGACCCTCCCGCTCACGCTGCTCCCCGAGCGCCTCCAGAGCCTCGCCGAGCTCACGCCCCTGCACCCGGTGGCCGAGCTCCTGACGATCGGGCTCACGGGTCTGGGGCCCGACGGCGTCGCGGTGGGCTTCGGGGAGACGTTCGCCCTGGCAGCACAGCCCCTCGCGGTCCTGGCCGCCTGGTGCGTGCTCGGCGCGTGGCTCGCTACCCGGTACATGCGCTGGGAGCCGCGTCGGTGAGTCCTGCCGGCGGCGCCCCCGAAGGGGTGGCCGAGGACGGGGTCGCGGTCGTTCCCCGCC
>NZ_JBHVOS010000020.1:0-89177 GCF_042887685.1 Oerskovia sp. NPDC057915
CGGTCGAACGACCGGGTGGGGCGCCGTCGTCGTGGACGGGATGTCGTCGCACCCCGGGGCCGTCGTCGCGCTCAGAGCCACGGCAGGTCCGGGCTGTCGGTGCGTCTCGCGCGCCGCGCGAGGCGGGTCAGTCCGCCTCGGGCTGCTCGGCCGACGCCTGGTCGCGGGAAGCCTGGTCGAGAGACGCCTGCACCGTGCGCAGCCGCGCCCTCGTCCAGCGGAACACGAGGTAGTCGGCGACGTTCGCGACGACGACGATCGCCAGCACCAGTCCGACGACGGGCCACCAGTCCTGCGCACCGTCCTCCGGTCCGGCCCCGAGGCCCGTCCCGGCGGCCAGGGCCGCGAGGCCCAGCATGATCGCGGCCGTCGTCACGAGCGCGATGAGGCCGTTGAGGAGGAAGTAGGTGCGGGGACGGGCGAGGCGGATCGGCAGCAGCGACGTGAGCCACTCGGTGACCAGCCCCACCAGCAGCCCGATGCCACCGCTCGCCAGCACCGTCAGCACCCACAGCCACGGGTCCCCCGCGCCGGCGCTCGCCAGGATCACGACGACGCCGATCCCCAGGCCGAGGAAGAACGAGCTCACGACGTTCCGGTAGTTCATGCGTTCCTCCTCACATCTTCAGCGCGCTGCGCAGGTGCTTGGCGTAGGTCTTGGACACCTCGAGCTCGGCGCCGCCGGTCAGCCGGAGCACGTAGCGCGAGTTGAACCACGGAACGATCTCGGTCACGTGCAGGAGGTTCGCGAGCTGCGACTTGTTCACGCGGAGGAAGCCCAGCCCGGCCCAGGCCGACTCGTAGTGCGCCAGCGTCTCGCGCACGCGGTAGCGCCCGGTGGCGGTGCACGCGACGATCCCGTCGGCTGCGGCCTCGAAGTAGCGCACCTCTCGCGGAGAGATGAGCGTGAACGACGTCCCGCTCTGCCCCGTGAGCACCCGGGGCGGGCCCGTGGACCCCTCGCGCAGCCCTGTCGCGAGCACCCGGACGACCTCGACGTGGTCGAGCGGCTCGAAGACCACGGCGGGCCTGCCCGCAGGGACGTCGAAGCCGCTCTCGACGAGGGCCCACCCGTCGTCGTCCACGGGGATCCCGACGGCGGCGAGCTCTCGACGGAGTCGCTCTGCCACCGCCGGCGAGCAGACCAGCTGCACCATGGATCGCCCTCGTCCCGTCGTGGTCCGACTAGTCCCGCAGGCGGTCGACCAGCAGCCGGACCTGCACCAGCTCCTCGATCGCCTTCTGACGGTGGTCGAGCGAGCCGTAGTTCGCGATGTAGTACGTGTCGCCGCTCGGATCGTACAGCGCGTACGTGCCCGTGGCGCCGACCGCGCCGTGCACGTCGGACATCGCGAACAGGAGCGGCGAGAGCTCCGCGAAGCGGAACTGCATCGTGCCCATCCCGTAGCCGATGCCCTTGTCGACGTCGTGCTCGAAGGTCGTCATCGCCGCGAGCACCCCGTCCGAGACGAGGTCGCCGCCCATGAGCGCTCGCAGGAAGAGCAGCAGGTCGTCCATCGTGGTCACCACTCCCCCGCCCGCCCAGTCGACCGAGAGCGCGTTCCGCCGACTGATGTCGACGCCGTCGGCCGTCAGGGACAGGATGTCCGCACCCTCGCCGAACTCTGTCAGGAGACGGCTGTCGGCCATGCCGAGCGGGGCGAAGAGGCGCTCGTCGAGGACCTGCGCGTAGGGCGCACCCTCGATCCGCTCGAGCGCGAGCCCCAGGAGCAGGTAGCCCGTGTCGGAGTAGGCGAACGTCCCGCCCGGGGGGCCGACCGGCTCCTGGTGGTCCCGCGAGAACGCGAGCAGCTCCTGGGGTGTGAACAGGTGGTCGGGGTCGACGGAGACCTGCTCCAGGACCGGCGTGCCCGACGTCACGGGGCCTTCGAAGTAGTCCGCGACGCCCGACGTGTGCGACAGGAGCTGCACGATCGTCACCTCGGACGCGTGGTCGGTCCCGTCGACGACGAACAGGCCGGCGAGGGTCTCGGCGTCGAGCCACGTCGCGACCGGGTCGTCGAACGTGAGCGCCCCCTCGTCGACGAGCTGCCCGTAGACCGTCGCGAGCATCGTCTTGCCCACGCTCGCCGAGTGGTACCTGCTGTCGGTCCGCGCGGGGACGTCGCTGCCCGCCCGCTCGGTGCCGACCGCGTACTGCAGCAGGCGGTCGTCCGGCGCCGAGTACACGGTGAGCAGCGCGCTCGACAGCGTCGGGTCGTCCGCGACGGCATCGCGCAGACGTTCCTCCAGGGCCTGGTCGACCTGCGCACGCGACAGCGGGCGGTTCGCGTAGGCCAGCGCCCCGGCTCCCACCAGGAGCACTGCCGTGACGCCTCCCGTGATCCCCCAGGCGATCTTCCCGCGCCGTCTCATGTCGTCTCCCTCGTGTGCTCGTCGCGCGTTCCCGGTGGAGCGCTCGGTGACACGGCGAACGTACGGAGGGTCCCGGGCGGCAGGGAACCGGTTCGGGCCGAGAGGTCGCGGAGGAGGGCCGAGTGGTCGCAGCGGACGGGTGAACCGCACTTGTCGCCTGGCGTCCACGACGAGGTGAGCGCACCAGCAAGGATCATCAGTTCGATGGTTGACGGTTAGAGATCAAACCATTAGTGTTCTAAGCATGAGCGAACAGGGAGTCAGGTTCACCAGCAGCCTCGAGCTGGTCCGTTGGATCGGCTGGGCACAGCGCAAGGTCGGCGAGGACTGGATCCGCGAGCGCGATCTCAGCCACGAGCAGGCCTTCGTGCTCGGATACCTGGTGCAGAACCCCGGTGCGATCCAGCGCGACATCGCCGAGGTCAGCCGGACGAGCGCGGCGAGCGTCTCGAGCCTCCTGCAGGGGCTCGAGCGTCGCGGTCTGATCGAGCGCCGCACGCAGAGCGGTGACGAACGCCGCAAGCGCGTCTTCGCCACACCGGCGGGGACCGAGCTCATCGCCGGCTTCGACGTCGCGATGGCCGAGGCCGACGAGACGATCCTCGCCCCCTTGACCCCCGAGGAGCGGACCACCCTGCTCGCCCTCCTCACGAAGATCACCGCCGAGCTGCCGCAACCCACCCGCTCGTAGCCACGAGGGCACCGCCCCTCACCGATCAACGCACCTCGCCGCGTCGGCGTCCGCCGACGCGCGCTCGAACCTGCCCGAAAGGAGCCGTCATGAGCTCCAGCACCCTCGACCCCACGGTGATGACGGACGACGTCGGCACCAACCACTGGTACCTCGCCTCCGCGCCCGTCGTCCGCGCCCTGGTGCACCTGTGCGTGCCCATGGCGGCTGCGATGATCGTCGGCGCCGTCTACAACGTCGTCAACGCCGGTTTCGTCGGCTCGCTGCACGACAGCGCGCTCCTCGCCGCGATCACTCTCGGCACGCCGTTGCTCGGTCTCGTCATGGCGATCGGCGGAGTGTTCGGCGTCGGCGGCGGCGCACTCGTCTCCCGGATGCTCGGCGCGTCGGAACGCGACCCCGCAGAGGCCGGCGAGATCAAGCACGTCTCGTCGTTCGCCCTCTGGGGGGCCGTGATCGCCGGAGCAGCGTTCGGCGGCCTCGGGCTGCTCCTGCTGCACCCCCTCGTGTCGCTGCTGGGCGCGGACGCCGCCGCCGCGCCCGCGACGAACGCCTACGTGGGTGTCATGCTCGCCTTCGTCCCGGTGCTGACCGCGGCGTTCTGCCTCGAGCAGCTCGTGCGGGCCGAGGGCGCCGCGCGTCAGGTGATGATCGGGCTCATCGGCTCCACGATCGCGAACGTCGTCCTCGACGTCGTGCTCATCCTCGTGCTGCACCAGGGCGTCGCCGGCGCAGCCCTCGCGATGGGGCTGTCGAACCTCGGACTCGTCGCCTACTTCGCCCGCTGGCTGCACCGCAACAGCGAGCACGTGAGCCTCGCTCCCCGGTGGTTCACACTCTCCCCCGCCGTGCTCCGGCCCGTCTTCGGCGTCGGAGTGAGCGAGCTGCTCCAGGCGTCCTTCCTGATCGTCACGTCCCTGGTGCTCAACAACCTCGCCGTCGCCTACGGCGACAGCGCGCTCGGGGCCATGGGCGTCGCGGTGCGCATCGCCCAGGTGCCCGAGTTCCTCGTCATGGGCGTCACGCTCGGTGTCCTCCCGCTCCTCGCCTACGCCTACGGCAAGGGCGACCGGAGCCGTCTCCTCTCGGCCCTGCGCGTCTCGGCGCTCGCGGTGGGCGGCATCTCCCTGATCTCGGCGGCGACCGCGCTCGCCTTCCGCGAGCCGCTGTTCTCGGCCTTCTCGGCCGACCCGTCGATGCTCACGATCGGTGTCACGATCCTCACGGCTCAGCTCGTCGCGATGGTCATGAACGGTTTCACCGGGCTCCTCACCTCGCTCTTCCAGGCCACGGGGCGGGCTACGCCCGCGATCGTGATCTCGACGGCGCAGGGCGTCCTCTTCATCCCGATCGTGATCCTCGGAAACCTGTGGTTCGGGCTATCGGGCATCGTCTGGTCGCTGACCGTCTCCGAGTCGGCGGTGCTCCTCGTCGCCGTCGTGATGTGGCTCGTGTCTCGTCGAGCGATCGATCGCGGGCTCGCCGAGGGTGACGCAGAGGGCGCTCAGCGCTCGCCCGAACCGGCCGCAGCCTGAGCACGAGGCCCTGGCGCTGCACGCCACGGGACGCGAGCCCCATGCTGGTGCAGGGCATCTTCACCCGCGCCGGACCACGGCCCGGAGCGCAGGTTGCACGCCGAGCGACGAAGAAGGCCCCCGACCAGCGTTTCCGCTGATCAGGGGCCTTCTCCTTCGGTGGGCGATACTGGGTTCGAACCAGTGACCTCTTCGGTGTGAACGAAGCGCGCTACCACTGCGCCAATCGCCCGCTGTGACTCGACCTTTCGGTCGGGCCGTGCGTCCTGGAAGATATTAGCCGTATTTCGACCCAGATCGCGAACTGGCCTCCAGGCCCACCTCTCAGCCCGCCTCGACGGGACTCCTCCAGCGTAGCGCCGCGGGCTTCGCGGCGGCCGGATCCCGGGCGTCCCGCGCGCTCACCGGAGACGAGCGACCGGCCGACCGGGCACCGTCCGCCCAGGCGGCCACGAGCCGCACGAGCCCCTCACCCTCACGGGTCCATGCGCTCCCGCCGGCGACGGTCGAACAGCTCGCGCGCCGCGAGCGACAGCTCCCCGGCGCGCACGGCGAGGCCGTCGAGCGAGACCACGGGCTGGATGTTGCGCACGCTCCCCGCGAGGGCGAGGCCCATGCCCGAGGAGGCTCCGCCGTCGGGACCTGAGGCGACGAGCCGGTCCAGGACCGAGAACGGGAGCGACGCCTCGCGGACGGGCAGCCCGTCCTCGGCGGCCCACTCCAGGAGGAGCTCGCGCGTGATGCCCGCGAGGCAGCCAGAGGACAGCGGGGGCGTCAGGAGCTCGCCGCCAACCTCGACGAGCACGTTGGCACCCGTTCCCTCGCACAGGTCGCCGACCGTGTTGGCGAGGATCGCCTCGTCTCCCCCGCGTGCGACGGCGTCGGCGAGCGCGACGACGTTCTCGGCGTACGAGGTCGTCTTGAGACCTGCCACGGCCGAGCGCTCGTTGCGCACCCAGGGCGAGCGCACGGCTCGCGAGGTGGGTCCGGGCGACGCGGGCCCGGCGGCGATCACGATGGTCTCCTCGCCGTCGTCGCGCCCGGACCCCATGGGACCGAAGCCCCCCGTGACCGTGATGCGCAGGCGTCCCGCGCTCTCACCGGCCGCAGCGAGGACCTGCGCGACGCCGTCGCGGATGCGCGCCTCGTCGGGGGCGGGCAGGCCCATGCCTGCCGCGGACCGTCCCAGGCGCCGCAGGTGACGGGTCAGCGCGAACGCCTGCCCGCCGTACACGGCGCACGTCTCGAAGATCCCGTCCCCGACGGTCACGCCGTGGTCGAGCGCGCTCAGCGCACGCTCCCGCGGCTCGACGAAGGACCCATCCACCCACACCCAGATCGACATGACCTCAGTCTGCCGCAGCCTCGCCCGAGGCGAGCGCGACGAGCCGCGCGGCCTTGAGCTCGGTCTCGGCCCACTCCTCCGCGGGGTCGCTCCCCCACGTGATGCCCGCACCGGTCCCGAAGCGCAGCTCGTCGTCCGACCACCAGAAGGTCCGGATCCCGACGGCGAGCTCGGCCTCGCCCGTGTCGCCGTCGACCCAGCCGACGGCCCCGCAGTACGGGCCACGGGGCCCGCGCTCGAGCTCGCGGATGATCCGCAGCGCCGACGACTTAGGCGCCCCCGAGACGGATGCGGGCGGGAACGTGGCGTCGAGCACCTGTCCCCACAGGCCGCCCGTCGCGCCGTCGTCGACGGCGACACGCCCCTGCACGCGCGAGACCAGGTGCACGAGACCCGGGTGGGCCTCGACGGCCAGGAGGTCGGTGACCTCGACCGACCCCGGCTCGCTCACGCGCTGCAGGTCGTTGCGCACGAGGTCGGTGATCATGACGTTCTCGGTGCGGTCCTTCTCCCGCAGGCCGTCGACCGTGGGTGCGGTGCCCTTGATGGGCCCCGAGGACAGCAGACCGTCCTCGAGCCGCAGGAAGAGCTCGGGGGACGCCGTCACGACCCACACGGGTTCGATCCCGCTCGCCACGGGCACGTGGATCGCGCCCGCGTAGGGCGCAGGGTTGCCCGCGGCGAGGATCTGGGCGAGGGCACGGGCGTCGGGCTCACGGTCTCCGGCGGGCAGGGGGGCGGTCAGCACGCGGCAGATGTTCGCCTGGTAGACGTCGCCCTCGTGCACGGCGTGGCGGACGGCCGCCACGGCGGCCTGGTACTCGTCGCGGGACAGCGAGCTGCGCCAGGCGTCGGGCGCGGGCCCGCGCCAGGCACTCTCCCCGCCCGACGGCGTCTCGTCCGTCGGGAGGTCGTCCTCGGTCCGTCCGTGGTGGGCGAAGCGCCACGCACGGGCCTGACCGCCGTGCGACGGGTCCTCGAAATCGGCGACGACGAACCAGAGCCCCTCGGCGAGACGTGCGGAGTCGACCGTGAGGTCGATGCACTCGACGACGCCGACGCCGTGGCGGCCGGCGAACGACGCGAACCCGGCCTCGGTGATCCCTGGTGGGTCTGCCGGGAGGTCGGTCGGCCGGTCCGTGCTCGTCGTGCGCACGGTCTCGTGGTCCCCGCGCAGGTCAGAGGGCCTCGGCCCCTGCCGCCCACCGCCTTCATGGAGGGCTCCGAAGCGTGACCCGCGCCTCATTCGCCCCACCCGCCCCGTGTCGACGGATCGTCAGGAAGCCGCGGAACTTCGCGGGTCCTGGGGTTCTGGCATCGCTGAGCTGGCACGTGACAACGCTACCGATCCCTGAGGGGCGGCCTGTCCGGTTGGACGCCCGGCGCTTCGGTCCACTAAAGTCTGTGACGCGCCGAAAAACGCCGGAGAGATCCGGTCGAGGTCGGTAGCGCGGACGTGGCTCAGTGGTAGAGCATCACCTTGCCAAGGTGAGGGTCGCGGGTTCGAATCCCGTCGTCCGCTCGGATAGGTCTTCGGACCTGTCGGGTTCGACCTGGTGGAGTGGCCGAGAGGCGAGGCAGCGGCCTGCAAAGCCGTGCACGTGGGTTCGAATCCCATCTCCACCTCTCAGCACAGCAGTACCCCTTGCGCTGTTCTCTCGCAGACCAGCCCTGGGCGATTGGCGCAGCGGTAGCGCGCTTCCCTGACACGGAAGAGGTCACTGGTTCGATCCCAGTATCGCCCACCACCACGAAGGCCGTCCCCCACCGGGACGGCCTTTTCTGCATACCCGGACCGTCACCGGGCGCTCCTGGAACCTTGGCCGTTCCCGGACCCCAGGCCGTCCCTCGACCCACCCCACCCCTGGACCCCGCCCGGGCGGGCACTGTCGACCCCGGGCCCCGTCGCCCCCTGCCCCTCCTCGGCCACGTGGGGCCTAAACGCCGCCCCGCGGGCCCCGACGCGAGATGGGTGGTTGCGTCCCAGACGGGTGTCTGCGACACCGCCCCGAGGACCCGTCTCGGACGCAAGCACCCGTCTCGCGACTCCCTGCTCATCCGCGGCGGCCTCGCACAGGAGCGGGCGCCGCGTGAGCTCGACCCAGCCACCGGGAAGGTCCCTCGCGCGCCCCCTCCGCGAGGCCCGGGTCGCGCGAACGACACTCTCCACCCCCTCCCACCTGGGGCTATTTGGACTCTTGCCCCATCTGTCGGCTAGAGTCTGTGACGCGCCGAAAAACGCCGGAGAGATCCGGCCGAGGTCGGTAGCGCGGACGTGGCTCAGTGGTAGAGCATCACCTTGCCAAGGTGAGGGTCGCGGGTTCGAATCCCGTCGTCCGCTCGGATAGGTCTTCGGACCTGTCGGGTTCGACCTGGTGGAGTGGCCGAGAGGCGAGGCAGCGGCCTGCAAAGCCGTGCACGTGGGTTCGAATCCCATCTCCACCTCTCAGCACAGCAGTACCCCTTGCGCTGTTCTCTCGCAGACCAGCCCTGGGCGATTGGCGCAGCGGTAGCGCGCTTCCCTGACACGGAAGAGGTCACTGGTTCGATCCCAGTATCGCCCACCACCACGAAGGCCGTCCCCCACCGGGACGGCCTTTTCTGCATTCCCCGACCGTCACCGGGCGCCCGTCCAGCCCTGCGTCCGGTAGCCCTCTCGAACCTCTCCAGAGCCGCTGCCCCGCCAGCATCCGAGACCCGGCCCCGCTCCCCGCGCGCCGTGGGACCACCCGTGGGACGGTGTGACGCGGAGCATCCCTGTCGACGACGCCAGGGCACGACTCCAGCACCGAAGCACCGCAGCACCGAACCGCCGAGCGCGGGCCACCCACCGGGAAGGGCACGCTCGGTGATCCACGGCCGCACGTGGGGGCACTGCCTGGGGATCACCGTCCTCAGGTCCGGCCGGCAGGGCGCCGCCCGGACGAGTCGAGCAACCGAGGAGCAGAACGTGACATCTGACCGCACCACGCCCGTCCCGCCCGGATGGGTCGGCGGGTTCGCCGAGTCGAACCCGGCCTTCGCCTACCCGGACCCCGATCTCAGCTCGTTGCCGCTGCTCGAGAACTTGGCGAACATCGACCTGCTCGATCGTCAGCAGGCCGTCCTGTGGCCCGAGTTCAGCTGGGAGACGGTTCCCGGGACGCCGGACTCCCGCGCCTACCAGATGTTCGCCCCGGACATCTCGCGCGTCGGGTACACGGACACGGGACGGGTGCACTCGGTCATCTGCCCGCAGCAGGGCGCGTGCTCGCCGTCGTTCGGGACGCTCAACATCGAGGTCTCGGTGACGGGGCAGCGCGGGTGGGTCGACGAGCCGAGCCGGACGGTCGCGGCCGACCTGACGGTCGAGGGAAAGATCTGGTTCAGCCCCAGCGCCGCGCAGAGCCCGCTCGTGCAGCTCCTGTGGGACCTGTTCTCGACGACGGGTCGACCGTTCCCCGCCGACAAGGGGCACGCGATCCGGGTGCCCATCCATCGGCACGGCGAGCCGTCCGATCCGGTCCTCCCCGGGCGCTCGGGCCAGACGGACTGGTTCCCGGTCCCGGCGTTCGCGCAGCACGACGACACGGCCTGGGCGGTCGCGAACCTGGCCGCGGAGATCGCGCCCGTCGCCCTGACGGGTGACGACCTCGTGGACGACTTCAACCAGCTCGTGATGTACGTGTTCAACCTGTCGTCGGGGAACCTCCTCGCACCGGGCAACCTGCTGACGTGGAACGTCTGGTTCACCGAGCCCGCGCTCGTCGACCGTGTCGAGTGGCGTGAGCACGCCGAGAAGTGGCGGACGTCGATCGACGCCTGTCACGGCCCGGAGGGCAGTCAGCCGCGCTACTTCGACGGCCGCCCCTTCAAGCCGGACCTCGCCGCGGTCGCGGCCGAGCAGACGGCGATCACCGAGTTCATCACCAAGCACGCACCGGCGGCGTAGTCCGGCGCACGCCTGGGGCCGTCCCGTGCGGGGCGGCCCCAGGGACCGGCGGCCCGGGCGGCCCGACGGCGGGACGCACCACCCCTTGAAGGTCCGGCGGGTGCCCCGTAGCGTCGGGAGCATGTGCAGAAACATCACCGCCCTGCGCGGGCTCGAGCCCCCGGCGACCGACGAGGAGATCCAGGCCGCGGCGCTGCAGTTCGTCCGCAAGGTCGCCGGCGTCCAGACCGTCAGCGCCTCGACCCGGGGCCCGATCGACGCCGCGGTCGCCGAGATCGCCGCGACCGTCACGAGGCTCCTCGCGGACCTGCCCGACCGCCGTCAACCGCCGAGCACGGTCCCGCCGCTGCGCCGCGCCGAGGTGCGCGCACGGATCGCAGCCCGCGAGGCCGCCGAGGCGGAGCACGAACGCGCGCACGCCCTGGGCCTGGCGCACGAGCACTGATTCCGTCGGCCCGGCCGGTAGCGTCTAGGCTCGTCGGGTGGACTCCCGCGTCAACGAACCCGTCACCGCCGAGCCGGTCAGCGCCTCGATGCGCCGCGCCAAGGCCGAGGCGCACACCTCTCACGTGACCATCGGCCAGGTCTGCCGCACTGCCGAGGGGCTCGTCACGATCGACTGCTCGTGCGGGATGCAGCTGACGAACGGCCCTGAGTGGTCGCTCGACGAGCACATCCGGCTGCACCGGGCCGAGGCGCGCTACGTCGCGCTGAGCAAGGTCGCTCCGGCGGGCATGCCGCGGCTCGTCGCGGTCGACCGGGACCGGCTGCCCACGCTCGACTGACCGACCCTCCCCCGTCGCCCGGAGGTCTCACGGGTCAGGTGTCGTGGACCGACCCGCGACGCCGTCGTGGGGTCAGAGCTCGTCGGGGTCGTCCCAGGACCGCCCGCTCGACATGCCGTCGCTCGGCTGGCGCTCCGCCTCGGAGAGGGAGTGCGGGGCCTTCGAGGCGTCGCCGCCCTCACGGACGTCGGCCTCCGCCTCGTCCTCGAGCCGGATGCGGGTGCGCGGGGAGATGCGTGCGGACGAGACGTCGCTCTCGTTCAGGTCGACCGCGTCGGGCGTGCGGTGCTCGCTCGTGCTGCTCATACCTCCGGTCTAGCAGGTCCGACGGCTCGTTGCACGATCCCGCGCCGACTCCCCCTGGGCCCGTCCGGGCCGGTGACCCGCCCGTCCGGCCGACCTCGCCGGGTTCGCCGCGCTTGGCACACTATTTCACCTCTCCGGACCGGTGCCCCGCCACGCCGCACGCGGCCGCCAGCGGCGAGCGCCGCCGTCGGGCCTGGGCGTGGGCCCGTTCCTCCCGGTTCGTCCGCCGGGACGTGATCCCCCGCACACCCGTCGAGGCGTGCCGTGGGCGACAACACGCCCGCGGGATGACAAGGTCGACCCATGCAGACCTGGCCAGGGCGACCGTATCCGTTGGGCGCGACGTTCGACGGGACGGGCACCAACTTCGCGCTCTTCTCCGAGGTCGCCGAGAAGGTCGAGCTGTGCCTGATCGGCGACGAGACCGACGACCACGGCCGTCCCCTGGAGACGCGGGTCGTCCTCGAGGACGTCGACGCGCACGTCTGGCACGTGTACCTCCCCGGTCTCGGCCCCGGGACGCGGTACGGCTACCGCGTGCACGGCCCGTACGACCCCGCGTCGGGACACCGGTGCAACCCGTCGAAGCTGCTGGTCGACCCGTACGCCAAGGCTGTCGACGGGCAGGTCGACGGCGACGAGTCGCTCTTCTCGTACCGCTTCGGCGAGGTGCCCGACGGCGCCCCTCACCCCGGCGGCCAGCCCACCGACGCCGCGGCGACGGACGGCCCGGGCCCGGACGACGCCCCGGACGCGCCTCCCGCCCGGCCCGCGCCGACGACCCCGACCAACACCGAGGACTCGCTGGGGCACACCATGACGTCGGTCGTGGTCAACCCGTTCTTCGACTGGGGGCACGACCGCCCGCCCCAGCACGACTACCACGACTCGGTGATCTACGAGGCGCACGTGCGCGGCATGACGATGCGACACCCCGACGTGCCCGACGAGCTCCGCGGCACGTACGCGGGCATGGCGCACCCGGCAGTGATCGATCACCTCACGGCGCTCGGCGTCACGGCCGTCGAGCTCATGCCCGTCCACCAGTTCGTCAACGACCCCGGGCTCGTCGCCAAGGGCCTGTCGAACTACTGGGGCTACAACACCATCGGCTTCTTCGCGCCCCACAACGGCTACACCGCGTACGGCACGCGCGGCCAGCAGGTCATGGAGTTCAAGGCCATGGTCAAGGCGCTGCACGAGGCCGACATCGAGGTCATCCTCGACGTCGTCTACAACCACACGGCCGAGGGCAACCACCTGGGCCCCACGCTGTCGTTCCGCGGGATCGACAACGCCGCCTACTACCGGCTGGTCGACGGCGACGAGGCCCACTACTTCGACACGACGGGCACGGGCAACTCCCTGCTCATGCGCTCGCCCCACGTGCTGCAGCTCATCATGGACTCGCTGCGCTACTGGGTCACCGAGATGCACGTCGACGGGTTCCGCTTCGACCTCGCGGCGACCCTCGCCCGCCAGTTCCACGAGGTCGACCGGCTCTCGGCGTTCTTCGACATCGTCCAGCAGGACCCGGTCGTGTCCCAGGTCAAGCTCATCGCCGAGCCCTGGGACCTGGGCGACGGCGGCTACCAGGTCGGCGGCTTCCCGCCCCTGTGGACCGAGTGGAACGGCAGGTACCGCGACACCGTGCGCGACTTCTGGCGCGGCGAGCCCGCGATGCTGCCCGAGTTCGCGAGCCGCCTCACGGGGTCCTCCGACCTCTACGAGCACACGGGACGCAAGCCCATCGCGTCGATCAACTTCGTCACGGCCCACGACGGGTTCACCCTCACCGACCTGGTGTCCTACGACGAGAAGCACAACGAGGCCAACGGCGAGGGCGGCGCCGACGGCGAGAACCACAACCGGTCGTGGAACTGCGGCGTCGAGGGGCCCACCGACGACCCCGAGGTCCGCGCGCTGCGGGGTCGCCAACGCCGCAACTTCCTCGCGACGCTGCTCCTGTCCCAGGGCGTCCCGATGCTCTCGCACGGGGACGAGATCGGGCGCACGCAGCACGGCAACAACAACGGCTACTGCCAGGACAACGAGATCACCTGGATGGACTGGGGCGGGCCCGACGGGCTCGACGACGAGCGCAGCGACCTCCTGGCGTTCGCCCGGCGCATGGTCGGGATCCGGCGGGCGCACCCCCTGCTGCACCGCCGCCGTTTCTTCCAGGGCCCGGCCGGCACGCCCGAGGGCGAGATCCCGGACATCGACTGGTTCGACATCTCGGGCAGCCGCATGGACACGACCGACTGGAACCAGGGCTACGCACGGTCCGTCATGGTCTTCCTGGGCGGCGACGACCTGCCCGAGCGCGACCGCCGTGGCGAGCCCATCGTCGACGACTCGTTCCTGCTGCTGCTCAACGCCTCGGACTCCCCGCTCGACTTCACGCTGCCCGAGGCCGCGTACGGCGAGCGGTGGCGCACGCTCGTGCGCACCGAGTCCCCCGGCGAGCCCGAGCCGTCCGTGCACGCCGCGCACGAGCGGATCACCGTCGCGTCGTTCGCCACGGTCCTGCTGGTCCGGGAGGTCGGCGAGGTGCATGCCGCATGACGGCGCGCTACCGCAACATCACCAAGCCGCCCGACCCCGCTCCGACGCTCACGGTCCCCGGCCCCCGCCCGGTCGTCTGGGCACCGCAGGCTCGCACGCTCGAGGTCGTCCTCCCCCGCGCGCCCGGCGTCACCCCGGACGACCACGTCCCCGCGGGCGACCGGACCGAGCGGCGCCCCCTGCGCCTGGTCGGGATGGACCTCCCGGGCTGGTGGAGCGCCGACGACGACCTGGCTCCCGGCACCGACTACGCCTTCTCCGTCGACGGCGGGCGCCCGCTGCCCGATCCACGCAGCCCCCGCCAGCCGCACGGCCTCCTGGGATGGAGCCGTTCGTTCGACCCGGACTTCGCCTGGACGGACGCTGCGTGGGCCGGCCCGCCGGCCCAGGGTGCGGTCCTCGAGATCGACGTCGCGACGTTCACCCCGGAGGGCAGCCTCGACGCCGCCGCCGCCCGGTTCGACGAGCTCGTCGAGCTGGGGGTCGCGGTCGTCGAGCTCCACACGATCGGATCGGTCGCGGGGGTCGTGTGCCCGCACCTGTACACCGTGTGCGAGGAGTTCGGCGGGCCCCGGGCACTGCAACGCTTCGTCGACGCCGCCCACGCCCGGGGGCTCGGCGTCTCGCTGGGCGTGGCCTACCACCGCGCTGCCCCGGGCGCGGTCTTCCTGCAGTCGTTCGCGCCCTATCTCTCGCCCCAGCGCACGCGGCTGCGGCCCGCGCTGACCGGCTACCTCGCGAACCCTGCGACGTCCGAGGAGCCCGCCCCGCCACCTGTCGACCTGCCGAGCGGCCGCAGGATCAACCTCGACCGTGCGGGCAGCCGCGAGGTCCACGACTGGATCACGTCGAGCGCCAAGCGGTGGTTCGACGACTTCCACGTCGACGCCCTGCGCATCGCCCGGGTCCAGGACCTGGCGGACGCCTCGCCGGTCCACGTGCTGGTCGAGGTCGCGCGCACCGCCGACGCCGCGACGACGGCTCACCACCGTCCGGTCCGCCTCGTGGGCGAGTGCGACACGCAGGACCCGCGCCTCCTCGTGCCTGCCGAGCAGGGTGGGCGCGGACTGAGCCAGGTCTGGGTCCACGAGGTCGAGGACGCGTTCCACGAGCTGCTCAGGAGCTCTCGCGCGACGGATCCCGCGTGGTTCGGTGCCCTGAGCCGGCTCCTGACGGTCCCGGACGCCGACCGCATCATGATCGGCCTGGCCCCGGCCGCCTGCACGGCCGGAGGAGCCGGAGGAGCCAGGGAGGCCGGGGGCATCACCGAAACGACCGCCGAGGGCGGCGACGACGCCCGAGCCCTCGCCGCGGCCCTCGTCCTCGCCTCGGCGTTCGTGCCTCGCCTCGTGCTCCCCGTCTCCGGCCCCCTGCACACGTGGTGGAGCACCCTCCTGGCGCTGCGTCGCACGGTCCCCGACGACACGCCCCGCCTGGTGCACCGCGGCCCGAGCGGGGTCGTCCTGGTGCAGCGCGGCCGGCTGGTCACGGCGGTCAACATCGGGTCGCAGCCCCGCACCACGCTCCTGCCCGCCTCGCGTCGCGCGTGGCGCGTGACCGCGCAGTGGCCGCCGCCCGAGGCGAGCAGCACGGGCGGGCTCCAGGGAGGCCCGGGCGACGCATCGAGCGCTCCCGCGGCGACGCCGAGCGGGTCCTCCGTGCACGTCGGAGCCCGTTCCGCTGTCGTCCTCACCTCTCGCTGACTAGTCTCGCCGCATGGGAAAGCACTCGTCCGGCTCCACCGCACCGGCCCGGCCCTCCGACGAGGACCTCGGGGACCCGGCGTCGCGTCGCGCACGGGGCAAGGCCGGCGGCAAGGGGGCGCTCGACTGGGACGAGCCGCCCGTCGAGGCGCTGCGCGCCCCCCGAGGCTTCGACCTCGCGACGTTCGACCGGGCCGCCACGCCCGGGTGGTCGCAGGGACGCAAGCAGGCCGAACGGCTCCTCGACGCGCACGCCGACGAGCTCTCCGAGCTGCAGGAGCGGCTGTTCGCCGAGGGACGCAGCGGCGGGAACCGCTCCGTCCTGCTCGTCCTGCAGGGCATGGACACCGCCGGCAAGGGCGGCATCGTGCGGCACGTGGTCGGGCTGGTGGACCCGCAGGGCGTCCAGCACACGTCTTTCGGGGTGCCCACGGCCGAGGAGCTCGAGCACGACTTCCTGTGGCGCGTCCGCCGCGCGCTCCCGGATCCCGGCTACCTCGGCGTCTTCGACCGCTCGCACTACGAGGACGTGCTCGTGGCCCGGGTCGACGGGCTCGTCCCGCCCGAGGTCTGGGAGGCGCGCTACGACCAGATCAACGCGTTCGAGGCCGAGCTCGTCGACGCCGGCACGACGGTCGTGAAGGTCGCGCTCTTCGTGTCCCTCGACGAGCAGAAGGCCCGCCTGCGCGAGCGGCTGGAGCGCCCCGAGAAGCATTGGAAGTACAACCCGGGGGACATCGACGCGCGCCGGAAGTGGCCCGCGTACCAGGAGGCGTACCAGGTCGCGATCGAGCGCACGAACACCGAGGTGGCGCCCTGGCACGTGGTCCCGGCGGACGCCAAGTGGTTCGCCCGGATCGCGGTCTCCGAGCTCGTGCTCGACGCGCTGCGCCGCCTGGACCTGGGGTGGCCGCCCGCCGACTTCGACGTCGCGACCGAGCTCAGGCGGTTGGAGTCCTCGTGAGCACGCGGCCGTCCTCGGCGAGCGAGCCCAGGCGCGACAGCGCCCGGAAGTACTTCTTGCGGTAGCCCCCGCGCAGCATCTCCTCGGTGAACAGCGAGGAGACCGTCGCCCCGCTCGTCCCGGCCTGGGCGCCAACGCCGCCGTCAGCCCCCACGGCGGCGTCCGCGAGCAGCACCGGGACGTCCCGGTCGTACAGGCGGTCGACCAGGACGACGAGCCGCAGCGCGGCCGACTGCTCCGTGACGGGGTGCACGCCCGTGAGCGCGACGAGCGTGACGTCGTCGAGCATCGCGCCGTACCTGCTCGG
The DNA here is from genome assembly GCF_042887685.1 of Oerskovia sp. NPDC057915. Taxonomy (NCBI): domain Bacteria; kingdom Bacillati; phylum Actinomycetota; class Actinomycetes; order Micrococcales; family Cellulomonadaceae; genus Oerskovia; species Oerskovia sp. NPDC057915. Next base: position 16,512 of record NZ_JBHVOS010000020.1, read on the forward strand.
GTGGACGCCGCGCAGGTGGTCGAGGACCTCGTCGAGCGAGTCGAGCGTCGCGCCCGGGTGGGCCGCGGCGACGCTCGCCACGACGTCGGCGGGCAGTGGCTGCGTCTCGGTCACGACCGCGCGGTGGCGGTAGTCCTCGCCGTCGACGCGCATGACCTCGAAGCGCGCGGCCATGGCCTGGATCTCGCGCAGGAAGTCCTCGGCCGCGAAGCGCCCCTCCCCCAGCGACCCGGGCAGCGTGTTGGACGTCGCGGCGAGCGCGACCCCGCGGTCGGCGAGCTCGCGCAGGAGCCGGGACATGAGGACCGTGTCGCCCGGGTCGTCGAGCTCGAACTCGTCGATGCAGACCAGGCGCTTGGTCGCGAGCGCGTCGACGGTGGCCTGGAAGCCCAGTGCGCCCACGAGGTTGGTGTACTCGACGAACGTCCCGTAGGCCGCGTCGGGGCCCACCGCGTGGGCCAGGGAGGTCAGCAGGTGCGTCTTGCCGACGCCGAACCCGCCGTCCATGTAGATCGCGGGCGCCGCCTTGCGCTTGGCGAACAGTCCACGCCGCGCCTTGCCGGGCGCGAGCTGCGCGCCGACCTCCTCGAGGCGCGCGACCGTCGACCCCTGGCTCGGGAAGGCCGGGTTCGACCGGTACGTCGAGAAGCGGGCGTCCGCGAAGTGCCGCGGCGGCACGAGGTCCGCGAGCAGGCGCGTGGGGGGCACGACCGGCCGGATGTCGGCGAGGGCACGCACGCGCGGCGGGGTCGTGGAGTCGGACGTGTTCCCGGCGAGATCGGGAGGCGCAGCAGTCACGAGGATCCAGCCTACGCGCACTAGCCTGGCGGGATGAGTGCTGTGTCGGACGTCACCACGCCCCCGCCCCCGCCGCCGTCCCCGGGTCCTCGGACCCCTGCGCTGCCGGCCCTGGACGTCCTGCTCGGCCCGGGAGGCTCGGGCCACCTCGCGGGGACCCGCCTGGAGCCTGCGCCCGACGAGGAGGCGCTGGCGGCGTTCTACGCGTCGCCGCCCGGCCCGCACGTGCGCGCGAACATGGTCGCGAGCGTCGACGGCGGCGCGTGGGGCCCCGACCACCGCTCGGGCACGATCAACGACGCTGCCGACTGGCGTGTCTTCCGCGTGCTGCGCGCCCTGGCGGACGTCGTGCTCGTCGGGGCGGGCACGGCCCGCGCCGAGGGCTACACCGCGCTCGACGTCCCGCGCGGCCTCGAGCGCCTGCGGGCGGGTCGCGGGCCGCTCGAGCTCGCGGTCGTCACGCGCAGCGGGCACCTGCCCGCCTCGCTCGCCGGGGGCGACCGCCCGCCGTTCGTCGTCACGGGCGAGCACGGGGCGAGCGTCGCGCGGGCGAGCGTGCCGGCGGACCGGATCCTCGTCGTCGGGCCCGACGACGCCGCTCCCCCCGGTGCGCCGCTCACCGCGCGGGACCTCCCCTCGCCCACGCCCGGACCCGACCTGCGTGCCGGGCTCGCCGCACTGGCCGACCGCGGCCTCGAGCGGGTGCTGTGCGAGGGCGGCCCCCACCTGCTCGCCGACCTCCTGGCCCGCGACCTGCTCGACGAGCTGTGCGTCACGACGACTCCCGTGCTCGTGGGCCCCGGGCCGGGGCGCATCGTGGGCGGGCTGCCGCCGCTGCCCGCCGGCGCCCGCACCGAGCGGGAGACCGGGACCCCGGACGGACCCGCCGCGAGCGCCCCGGTCGTGCACCCGCGCCTGGCCCACCTCCTGCACGCCGACGGCACGCTGGTCGCCCGATGGGCGCTGCGGTGACGACGGTCGCTAGTCTGGTCCCGTGACCGACACCATCCTCGTCCTGACCGAAGACACCCTCGCCGCCGTGGACGTGGAGCACATCCTGTCCCTCCACCCCGACGAGACCCTCGCCTACCGGGTCCTCGTGCCCGCCGACACCGAGCGCAACGTCGTCTCCGCGATCATCGACCACCTCAGCGTGGGAGAGCTCAAGGAGGCGTGGGACGAGGTGCTCGGCAAGGAGCCCTCGCACGCGCAGGCCACGGCCACCGCGCAGGAGCGGCTCGACGCGAGCGTCGCCGAGCTGCGCGCCGCCGGCCGCGAGGCCGAGGGTGCAGTGACCGAGGACGACCCGCTGCCCGCGCTGCGCGCCGCCGTCGCGGCCGGCGACGTCCGCGAGATCGCGATCGTCACCTACCCGCACGCGGTCGAGGACACGTTCCACCAGGACTGGGCCTCGCGGGCGCGCGAAGAGCTGCACGTGCCCGTGCTGCACCTGTATTCGGGCACGAGCGAGCTGGGCTGACGCCGGGCCCCCGGACACGACGCACGACGCACGACGCACGAGAGGGTGGGACGCACCGGCGTCCCACCCTCTCGTCGTCACGCCGGCGTCGCGCCGTCGTGCGAACGTCGCGCCGGGCGCGCGCCCGGTCCGACCGTCGTGCGTGCGCTCAGCCCTCGCGCACGCGGTGCCCCGCGCGACGGATCGTGGCCCGCGCGAGCTGGTCCATCGAGTCCACGAACACCGGGTCGTCGAGCAGCGCGTGGTCCGCCGCGACGACCGAGAGCTCGGTGCAGCCGAGCACGATCTCTCCGGCTCCCCGCGCCTGGAGCCGCTGCGCGACCCCGTGCAGCGCGTCGATGTCGACGGGCTGACCCGCCTTGACCTGGTCATAGATGATCGTGTTGACGACCGCCTGGTCCGCGGCGTCCGGGAGCAGCGTCTCGATGCCCACGGCTGCGAACGCATCCTGGTAGACGCCCGACGTCGCGGTCCCCTCGGTCGCGAGGAGCCCCACCTGGGTGAGCCCCGGCTGCCGCTCGCGCACCGCGGCGACCGTCACGTCGATGATCGACAGGAGCGGCACGCTCGTCGAGTCGATGACCTGCTGGGTGAAGTAGTGCGCCGTGTTGCACGGCATCACGAGGAACGACACCCCGAAGCGTTCGAGCCGCCGCGCGTCGTTCGCCAGGACCGGCGCGGGGTCCTCGGCCGAGCGGCCCAGGATGAACGCCGTGCGGTCCGGGATGGTCGCGTGGTTGAGCACGACCATGTCCAGGTGGTCCTGGTCCCGCTCGGCCTGCGTGAGCTGGACGACGAGCTGCAGGAAGTACGCGGTCGCGAGCGGCCCGACGCCCCCGATGACCCCGACCGGGGCCGGGGTCACCGGGGTGGGGAGCGGCGCCGTCGGGCCCGACGGCGCCTCCCCCGCGAGCGTCGACGGCTCGCCGGGCTGCGTCACGCCCCGCCGCCCTGCCGGTGCGCGGCCGCCTGGGCGGCCGAGACCGGGTAGAACTGCGCGAACTTCTTGTACTGCTTGAGCTCCGACAGCCAGACCCACAGCGAGCGCCGCGGGTCGCGGTCCCGGCTGTACTTGAGCGGGTGCGCCACGCGACGCACCTTCTTGAGCCGGCTCGCGACCGTGGGGTCGCTCATGCTCGGGAGGTACTTCTTCAGGAGCGGGCCGGGCACGATCCGGTAGAGGATCGGGACGCGCCGGGGGTCCGGGGTGCGCCCCTGCTGCAGGTGCTCCCCCACCCAGTACGTGACCGGGTTGATGCCGCTCGCGGTGAGGTAGTAGTTCGACCGCCCCGTGCGCGGGTTGAGCTCGAAGAAGTGCGCCCGACCGTCGCGCGGGTCCACCTTGATGTCGAAGTTCGCGAACCCCGTCCACCCCAGGTGCTCGACGAGCCGACGCGCGTCGGCCTCGACCTGCGGGAGCACCTCGGTGAGGATGGCCGCCGGGTTGCCCAGCGTCCCCGGGGTGTGCTCCTCGATGAGGACACGACCGCCGTGCGCCATGCGCACGGTGCCGTCCTGCGCCGAGAACGTCGTCATGATCTGCATCTGCGAGTCGTTGCCCGGGACGAACTCCTGGATGATGAACGGCTCGCGGTACCCCGCCTCGCCCGCCGCCCGCAGCAGCCACTCGAGCTGCGAGACGTCCGTGAGGTGGTGCACCTTCTGCTTCCCGGCGAAGGACGTGTGGTGGTAGGCCACGTTGTCCCCCGGCTTGGCCACGATCGGGAACCGCAGGCCGAGCTCGCCGACCTGCTCGCCCCCGCGGCGCACGACCGTGCGGGGGTGCGGGACCCCCAGCTCGTGGCACAGCTCGGAGAAGCGCTGCTTGTCCATGACGCGGTCCAGCAGGTCCACGCTCGTGTACGGCACGACCGCGACGTCCTCGATCTTGGCCCGCTGCTCGGAGAGCGCGCGGACGTACCAGTCGGTGCACGTGACGACCATGACCGGGGCCGTGGCTTGCGCCGCGAGCCGACGGATCGTGGCGACCATGACCTCCGGGTCGTCGAGCCGGGGCTCGATGACGTTCGTCAGGATCTGCGAGTACCGCATGTTCCGCGTCGAGACGATCGAGACGACCGTGCTGTGCACGCCGTACGCCTCGTGAAAAGCGCGGGCCAGGCTGTAGGCACCCGCATCACCCCCGAGGATGATGGGGTGCACCACGGCCGGCCGGGTCACCCCTCGGCTCACGCGTCGCCTTCAGCGCTCTCGCTGCGGTCACCGGACCACTCGGTGTGGAACACACCGGGCTTGTCCACGCGCTGGTACGTGTGCGCCCCGAAGAAGTCGCGCTGCGCCTGGATCAGCGCGGCGGGCAGGCGCTCCGCACGGACACCGTCGTAGTACGCGAGCGAGGACGAGAACGCGGGCGTCGGGACGCCGTTGAGCGCGGCCTGCGACACGACCCGGCGCCAGGACGAGACGCCCTCGCCGACGGTCTGCGTGAAGTACGGGTCGGCGAGCAGCAGCGGGAGGTTCTCGTCGCGCTCGTACGCCTCGGTGATGCGGTTGAGGAAGCGGGCCCGGATGATGCAGCCGCCCCGCCAGATGCGGGCCATGGCCCCGCGGTCGATGTTCCAGCCGAACTCCTGGGACGCCGCCGCGATCTGGTCGAAGCCCTGCGAGTACGCCACGACCTTCGAGGAGTACAGCGCGCGACGCACGTCCTCGACGAACGCGTCGCGGTCCGTGATCTCCCACGTGCCGGCGTCGGCGGGCAGCACGCCCACGGCAGCGGTGCGCTGGGGCACCGAGCCCGACAGCGCACGGGCGAACGTCGCCTCGGCGATCCCCGTGATCGGGACGCCCAGGTCGAGGGCGTTCTGGACCGTCCAGCGGCCCGTGCCCTTCTGCTCGGCGCGGTCGAGGATGACGTCGACGAAGGCCTTGCCGGTCTCGGCGTCGACGTGCTGGAGCACGTCGGCCGTGATCTCGATGAGGAACGACTCGAGGTCGCCCTTGTTCCACTCCGCGAAGATCTCGCCGATCTCCTGCGCGGAGGCGCCGAGGCCCTGCTTCAGGAGGTCGTACGCCTCGGCGATGAGCTGCATGTCGGCGTACTCGATGCCGTTGTGCACCATCTTGACGAAGTGGCCAGCGCCGTCCGGACCGACGTACGTGCAGCAGGGCACGCCGTCGACCTTGGCGGAGATGTCCTCGAGGATCGGGCCGAGGGTCTCGTAGGACTCGGGGGCGCCGCCGGGCATGATGCTCGGACCGTTGAGCGCGCCCTCCTCGCCGCCCGAGACACCGGTGCCCACGTAGTGCAGGCCCTTCTCCTTGAGCTCGGCCTCGCGACGGCGCGTGTCGGGGAAGTGCGCGTTGCCCGCGTCGATGATGATGTCGCCCTGCTCGAGGAGCGGGACGAGCTCGGCGATCACGGCGTCGGTCGCGGCGCCGGCCTTGACCATGACGACGACCTTGCGGGGGCGCTCGAGCGAGGCGACGAAGTCCGCCATCGACTCGGAGGGGATGAAATCGCCGTCGCTGCCGTGGTCCGCGACGAGCGACTGCGTCTTGGCGAAGGAGCGGTTGTGCACCGCGGTCGTGTAGCCGTGACGGGCGAAGTTGCGGGCCAGGTTGCGGCCCATGACCGCGAGTCCGGTGACGCCGATCTGTGCGCGGGCTGACATCTGCTGTGCTCCTCGGGGTAGGTGCGGGCACCGGCGAGCAGGAGTCCCGGACGCCGGCGAGACGAGCCGGCGACACGCGCCGGCGGACACTCAGGACAGCCTAGTCCGGCGATCACGATTCGATCTCCTCCGCGCGCCTTGCCTCCAGGATGTGGACATCTGCTCGTACTGTGCCGCTGTGATCAAGTCCGGAGAACCACAGGCACCGCCGGACTTCCTGCGTGCCCTGGAGTCGATCGGCCGCCGTCGGGTGCGCCCCGAGGTCCGGCTGCGCGAGGTCACGGCGCCGAGCCGCATCGCCCCGTTCGCCCTGGCCCTCACGGGCGAGGTCGACGGTACCGACGCCGCGGGCGAGCCGCTCGCGAGCGGGCGCTTCATCGTGCTGCACGACCCGGCGGGCCAGGAGTCCTGGCACGGGACGTTCCGCGTCGTGACCCTCGTGCGTGCGACGCTCGACCCCGAGCAGGCCACCGACCCGCTCCTCGGCGAGGTCGCCTGGACCTGGCTCGAGGAGGCTCTCGACCACGCGGGCGTCGACGCGCTCGCCGAGGGGGGCACCGTGACCCGGGTCCTGTCCGAGAGCTTCGGCGCCCTGGCAGGCCAGGCGAACGGCGTCGACCTCGAGATCCGGGCGTCGTGGACGCCCCGCTCGACCGACCTCGGACCTCACCTGGACGCCTGGTCCACGCTGCTGTGCCAGGCCGCGGGCCTGCCGCCGCTCCCGGACGGCGTGACGCCGTTGCGCTCGCGACGCAATACCGTGGGTCCATGAGCTCGGCCCACACCCCCTCGTTCTCGCACGCGCCCGACGGCCGCGGCGGTGCCCGCGCGGCGTCCGTCCCGGAGCCGGTCGGCGCGCAGGACGCGCCCGACGCGCCCTCGTCGTCGGACGCGCCCTCGGCGCCTCTCGCACCGTCGGTGATCCCGCTCACCGAGCCCGCCGACGGCGTCGGCCCCGTGATCGACACCCCCGAGGCCTTCGCCGAGGTCGTCGCGGCGTTCGCCGCCGCGTCGGGTCCCGTCGCGGCCGACGCCGAGCGCGCCTCCGGCTACCGGTACGGCCAGCGCACCTACCTCGTCCAGGTGCGCCGCGAGGGTGCCGGCACCGCGCTGATCGACCCGATCGGGGTCCCCGACCTCTCGCCGCTGCGCGAGGCCGTCGGCGACGCCGAGTGGATCCTGCACGCGGCCTCGCAGGACCTGCCCGGCTTCGCCGAGCAGAACCTGTTCCCCGCCCGCATCTTCGACACCGAGCTCGCGGCCCGTCTGCTGGGCATGGAGCGCGTGGGGCTGGCCGCGGTCATCGCGGAGGTCCTGGGCCTCGGCCTCGCCAAGGAGCACTCGGCCGCGGACTGGTCCACCCGCCCGCTGCCCGTGGACTGGCTGCGCTACGCCGCGCTCGACGTCGAGGTGCTCATCCCGCTGCGCAAGATCCTGGGCGAGCGGCTCGAGGAGCAGGGCAAGGCCGAGTGGGCGGCGCAGGAGTTCGAGGCCGTGCGCACCGCTCCCCCGCCGCCGCCCCGCGAGGAGCCGTGGCGCCGCACGTCGGGCGTGCACGCGCTGCGCAACCCGCGCAGCCTCGCGGTCGTGCGCAGCCTGTGGGAGGCGCGCGACGAGAACGCCCGTCGTCGGGACATCGCCCCAGGGCGGGTGCTGCCCGACCGCGCGATCGTCGCGGCCGCACAGGCCATGCCGCGCTCGGTGCCGGAGCTCGTCAGGCTGCCCGCGTTCTCGGGACGCAACACGGCCCGCCGCGCGGCGTCGTGGCAGCAGGCGATCGACAAGGCCCTGGCGCTGCCGCAGGACGCGCTGCCCAGCTCGCGGGGGCCCCGCAGCGACGCACCGCCGCCCCCGCGTGCCTGGGCCGAGCGCGACCCCGAGGCAGCCCGTCGCCTGGACGCGGCACGCGCCGTGGTCCAGCGTCTCTCGGACGAGCACGACGTCCCGCTCGAGAACCTCCTGCAGCCCGACGCGCTGCGTCGCGTGTGCTGGACGCCGCCCTCGCCCCTGGACTCCGAGCACGTCGCGCAGTTCCTGCGCGGGCGCGGTGCTCGCGAATGGCAGGTCGGCCTCGTGGCCGAGCCTCTCGCTGCGGCCCTCGCCGACCCCGGGTCGGTCCCGCGCCCTGCACCCGCGACGGACGCCGGGCCCGCCACGCGCTCGGAGGACGGCGGCGACCTGAGCCGCCCGGGCACCGACTGATCCCGGCCCGGACCCGGGAGCCCGGACGGCGCGACGCCGTCGTCCGGGCCTTCCCCTCGCCGGTAAGGTCAGGGGCATGTTGTCCGAGTCCTCCACCCTGACCGTCACGACGATCACCGACCGCGCCGCCTGGGACGAGCAGGTGCTCGCGATGGGCGGTCACCCGCTCCAGCTCTGGGGGTGGGGCGAGGTCAAGGGGGCCGGGGCCTGGACGCCCCGCCGCCTGCAGGTCGCAGGCCCCGACGGGACCGTGCTGGGCCTCGCCCAGGTGCTGGTCCGCTCGTTGCCCGCGCAGTTCAAGGCGCTGAGCTACGTCCCGCGCGGCCCGGTCGTCATGCCCGACGGCGTCGGCTACCCCGCGACGCGCTCGGCCGTGACCGAGGCCGTGGTGCAGTGGTGCCGCAAGAACGTGGGCGGCGTGGGCGTCACGCTCGAGCCCGACTGGGACGCCGGGACCCCGCTCGAGCTCGACGGCGCGGTCCCCGCGGTCAACCCCGTGCTCTACCCGACGACCCTGATCCTCGACCTGCGCAGGACGCCTGACGAGCTCATGGGCGACATGGCGAAGAAGACCCGCCAGTACATCCGCAAGTCCGAGCGCGAGGACCTCGAGTTCCGCCCCGTGACGACGCGCGGCGAGCTCGCGGCGTGCCTGCGCCTGTACCGCCAGACGGCCGAGCGTGCGGGCTTCGGGCTGCACGAGGACTCGTACTACGAGCGCGTGTTCGACGAGCTGGGCGAGCACTCCCCCGTCTTCGCGGCCTTCGCGCGCTCGTCCGAGGGCGGCCCGCACGACCGGCCGGTCTCGTTCGTGTGGTTCGCGGCCTCGGCGCGGACGTCGTTCGAGCTGTACGGCGGCATGGACGAGGAGGGGCAGCGACTGCGAGCCAACTACGGCCTCAAGTGGTACGCGATCAACGCGATGCGCGACCGCGGCGTGGTGCGCTACGACGTCAACGGGTTGCTCAACGACGGGATCTCGACGTTCAAGCGCGGCTTCGCGTCGCACGAGGACGAGCTGGTCGGGAGCATCGACGTGCCGTTCTCGATGTGGTACACCGCGTGGAACAAGGGCTTGCCGACCGCCAAGAAGGTCGTGCGCAAGCTGCGCGGCGGCAGCTGAGGACGGCTCCCGGCGCCCGCACGGGCGCTCACACCACGCGAGACTGCGTATCGCTGGGCGCTCACCCAACGACCCTCGACGGACCCGCTCGAACCCCCGTGGTTCCGCGGGTCCGTCCGTCGTTGTCGATACTCGGTCTCACACTTTCGTGCATTTTCCTGGTACCGCGGGTAGCCTGTACCAACGCTGAGCGGTGACGCTCAGGGACACCGCCGTCCAGATCAGGAGAAGCCATGACTGTGGCCAGCAAGGGTTCGGGCTCGCGCCGGACCGTCCGCGACGTCGTCTTCGTCGAGGGGGTGCGCACGCCGTTCGGCAAGGCCCGCCCTGACGGCATCTACGCGAGCACCCGTGCCGACGACCTCGCCGTGAAGGCCGTGCGCGAGCTGCTGCGCCGCCGCCCCGAGCTCCCTGCCGAGCGGATCGACGAGGTCGCGCTCGCTGCGACGACCCAGACGGGCGACCAGGGCCTGACCCTCGGGCGCAGCGTGGCCGTGCTGGCCGGCCTGCCGAAGTCCGTGCCGGGCTTCGCGATCGACCGCATGTGCGCGGGCGCCATGACCGCGGTCACCACGACCGCGTCGGCCATCGCGATCGGCGCCCAGGACGTGACGCTCGCGGGCGGACTCGAGCACATGGGCCACCACCCGATGGGCGAGGGCGCGGACCCCAACCCGCGCTTCGTCGCCGAACGGCTCGTCGACTCGACGGCCCTGGTCATGGGCGCGACCGCCGAGAACCTGCACGACCGCTTCCCGCACCTGACCAAGGAGCGCGCGGACGCGTACGGCGTCGCGAGCCAGGCCAAGTACGCCAAGGCCCTCGCCAACGGCGACGTGACACCGGACCTCGTACCGGTCGCGCTGCGCGACCCGCAGCAGGGCTGGGGACTGGCCACGGCCGACGAGCTGCCCCGCCCGGGCACGACCGTCGAGGACATCGCGAACCTCAAGACGCCCTTCCGTCCCGGCGGCAAGGTCACCGCGGGCAACGCCTCCCCGCTGACCGACGGCGCGGCGGTCTCGCTCCTCGCGGCGGGCGACGTCGTGGCCGAGCTCGGCCTGCCGGCCCGCATGCGCCTCGTGTCGTTCGCGTACGTGGGCGTCGACCCCGAGGTCATGGGCATCGGCCCCATCCCCTCGACCGAGAAGGCCCTGGCCCAGGCCGGGCTGAGCATCGAGGACATCGGCCTGTTCGAGATCAACGAGGCCTTCGCGGTGCAGGTCTTGGCGTTCCTGGACCACTTCGGCATGCCCGACGACGACGCCCGCGTCAACCAGTACGGCGGCGCGATCGCGGTGGGCCACCCCCTCGCGGCGTCGGGCGTGCGCCTCATGACGCAGCTCGCGCGCCAGTTCGAGCAGCACCCCGAGGTCCGCTACGGCCTGACCACGATGTGCGTGGGCCTGGGCATGGGCGGCACGGTCGTCTGGGAGAACCCGCACCACGCCGACTACTCCGGCCACACGACGACCGACGGGGAGAACTGACCCATGAGCACCCAGACCACCACGCCCCGTGCCGAGCGCGTGACCCACTCCCTCGTCCGTGACGTCGAGCTGCCGGGGGGCGCGGGCACGCTCGCGCTCCTCACGCTCGACAACGGCCTGGACCACACCAAGCCCACGACGCTCGGGCCGGGCGGCATCGCCGAGCTCACGGCCGCGCTGACCGCGCTCCAGGCCCGCGCGGCGCGTGGCGAGATCGCGGCCGTCGCCGTCACGGGCAAGCCGTACTTCCTCGCCGCGGGCGCCGACCTGACGCAGGTCGCGACCGTCCGCACGCGCGACGAGGCCCTCGAGCTGGGCCGGGGCGGCCACGCGGCCTACCGCCTGCTCGGCGAGATGGGCGTCCCGACGTTCGCGTACATCAACGGCCTGGCCCTGGGCGGCGGCCTCGAGGTCGCGCTCAACTGCGACTACCGCACGGTCGCGACCGACGCGCCCGCGCTCGCGCTCCCCGAGGTCGGCCTGGGCCTGGTCCCGGGCTGGGGCGGGGCGTACCTCGTGCCGCGCCTCGTGGGCATCGAGAAGGCCATGGACGTCATCCTCACGCGCCCGAGCGCCAACAAGCCGTTCAAGGCCAAGGAGGCCTTCGAGATCGGCCTGGCCGACGCGCTGTTCGAGGCCCCGGACTTCCTCGAGTCCTCGATCCGCTGGACCGCCGACGTCGTGCGCGGCACCACGGTCGTCGAGCGCCGCGAGCTCGACCCGGCACCGGTGTGGGACGCGGTCGTCGCCGGTGCGCGCAAGCAGCTCGACGCCGTCGTGCACGGGTCCCGGCCCGCGCCCTACCGGGCTCTGGACCTCCTGGCCGCGGCCCGCACCGCGACCAAGGACGAGGCCTTCGCGGCCGAGGACGAGGCCCTGGCGGACCTCATCATGTCCGACGAGATGCGTGCGAGCGTCTACGCGTTCCAGCTCGTCTCGCACGGCAAGCGTCCTGCGGGCGCCCCGGACCCGAAGCTCGCCCGCCCGGTCACCTCGGTCGGGATCGTGGGCGCGGGCCTCATGGCGGCTCAGCTCGCGCTGCTGTTCGCGCAGCGCCTGGGCGTGCCCGTGACGATGCGCGACCTCGACGCCGAGCGCGTGGAGCACGGGCTCGCCTACGTCCGCACGACGGTCGGCAAGCTCGTCACGACGGGCCGCATGAGCAAGGACGCGGGCGCCAAGGTGCTGTCCTCGGTCCACGGGACGACGGACATCACCGAGTTCTCGCGCTGCGACTTCGTGATCGAGGCCGTGACCGAGGTCCTGGGCCTCAAGAAGAAGGTCTTCGCCGAGCTCGAGGGCATCATCGGGCCCGACACGATCCTCGCGACCAACACCTCGGCGCTGTCCGTGACCGAGATGGCCGCGGACCTCGCGCACCCCGAGCGCGTCGTGGGGCTCCACTTCTTCAACCCCGTCGCGCAGATGCCGCTCGTCGAGGTCGTCCGGGCCGAGAAGACCTCGGACGAGGCCCTCGCCACGGCGTTCGCGGTCTCCAAGGCGCTGCGCAAGACCGCCGTGGGCGTCGCCGACCGTCCCGGCTTCGTGGTCAACCGCCTGCTCGTGCTGCTCCTGGGCAAGATCGTGGAGGCCGTCGAGAACGGCACCTCGGTCGAGGTCGCCGACCGTGCGCTGCGCCCGCTCGGCCTGCCCATGGGACCGTTCGCGCTGTTCGACCTCGTGGGACCCGCCGTGGGCCTGCACGTCCTGACCTCGCTGCGCGAGGACCTGGGCGACCGCTTCCCGTCCTCCCCCGGGCTCGAGAAGCTCGTGGCCGAGGGCACCAAGGTCGTCCTGCCGGCCCCGGCACGCGGCATCCCTGCGAGCGTCGACCCGGCGATCCAGGCGTACTTCGGCACGGGTGAGGCCGGCGGTCCGGGCGCGCTCGACGAGGCGGGCGTCCTCGACGCGGTCCTCGTGGCCCTGACGACCGAGATCGGCCACATGCTCGACGAGGGCGTCGTCCAGGGGCCCGAGCAGATCGACCTGTGCATGATCCTGGGCGCGGGCTGGCCGTTCCACGACGGCGGCATCACGCCGTACCTGGACCGGACGGGCTACGCGGAGAAGGTCCTGGGCCGCCGCCTCCTGCCCGACGGCGTCGCGAACGTCCCGGCGCAGGTCGCCTGACGCGTCGTTCACCTCTCGCACCGGACCCGGGGGTGGTCGGTCAGCTCCTCGGAGCAGGCCGACCGCCCTCGGGTCTCGGCGTCTGACGGACGGGTCGGAAGGGCCGTGGTGGGCCTCGCCGGTGATAGCGTCGCGGGGCCCCTCGATCCGTGGCACTGCGACCGCCGATCGTCACCGAGAGTCCGTGCTCTCCCCGCCGCCGACCCCCAGGAGCGCCTGCCCGATGACCGCGCCCGACGCTCCCCGCCCGACGCCCGAGCAGGCACGGGAGGTCGTCGCGCGGGCCGACGAGGTCGCCGCGCTCCTCTCGGGCCTCGCCGGGGCGCCGGCCCGGTTCCGCGAGCACGTGCGCACCGCGTTCGGGTCGAGCCAGCAGGACAAGGTCCTGGGCGAGCTCTCGGCGATCGGGGTCGAGCGGCTGCGCGAGGTCAGCGGCGAGCGGCTGCGCGTCGGCCGCCTGGTCGACGGGGGCATCACGACCGTCGGAGCCGTGCTGCGCGCGGGACCCGCCGGGCTCGAGCGGCTGCCCGGGATCGGGCCACAGACCGCGACGCACTGCCTCGCGGCCGCGGCGCAGATCGCGCAGGCCGTCCAGGAGACCCTGCGGTTCCGGATCGACGACGCCCCCGGCGACCCGTTCACGACCGGCCTCGTCCAGGCCCTCGCCGGGCTCGACGCCGCGCGCACGGCCGCCACGGTCCACCGGCAGGTGATCGTCACGTTCCTCGAGGGGCACACCGAGCACCGGGTCGCGGCCCAGGAGGCGACCCGCGCGGTCCGGACCTTCTTCTCGCTGCCAGCGCGACGCCGTCGGGCAGCGGACGCCGTGCGCGACCTCGCGCGGCTCACCGAGGACGCCGAGCGGTCCGGGGTCGTCGCGGCCGCCAGGCGCGTCGCGGCCCTCGACACAGCCCCCGTGGACGCCTTCGAGGCATGGACCGACTTCCGGGCGCGCTCGGCGACGTACTACGCGCTGCTCGACGACGTCGTGGACATCGGGCGGGACCTCCAGGCGACCGAGGGCCACCTGCCGCCCGAGCTCCTCGCCCGCGTGGACGAGCAGCCGCTCGACCAGTCCCTCCTGACCGCCTCGCTGCGCGGCTACCAGGTGTTCGGGGCGCGCTACGCCCTCGCGCAGCGGCGCACGATCCTGGGCGACGAGATGGGGCTCGGCAAGACCGTCCAGGCCATCGCCGCGATGGCGCACCTCGCCGCGGGCGGGGCGACGCACTTCCTCGTGGTGTGCCCCGCGAGCGTCATGACGAGCTGGGTGCGCGAGGTCGCGCGGCACTCGACGCTGCGCTCGCTCGACGTCCACGGCCCCGAGCGCGCCGAGGAGGCCGCGCAGTGGGCGCGCGAGGGCGGCGTGGCCGTGACGACGTTCGAGCAGGTCGGGCTCCTGCCGCTCGACCTGCCCACGCCCGCGATGCTCGTGGTCGACGAGGCCCACTACGTCAAGAACCCCGAGGCCAGGAGGTCGCAGGCCGTGGCCGCCTGGGCTGCACGGACCGAGCACGTGCTGTTCCTGACCGGCACGGTCATGGAGAACCGCGTCGAGGAGTTCCGACGCCTCGTGGCCTACCTCCAGCCCGACGTCGCCGAGCAGGTCAGCCCCGCGCACGGAGCCGCGGGCGCCGAGAGGTTCCGGCTCGCCGTGGCCCCCGTGTACCTCCGGCGCAACCAGGAGGACGTGCTCGAGGAGCTGCCCGAGCTCGTCCAGGTCGAGGAGTGGGAGACGTTCGGTCCCGCCGACGGCGCCGCCTACCGTGCCGCGGTGCGCGAGGGCAGCTTCATGGCCATGCGCCGGGCTGCGTACGCCGTCGACCACCCTGAGGACTCGGCCAAGGTGCGCCGGCTCGTCGAGCTCGTCGAGGAGGCCACGGGGAACGGCCGCAAGGTCGTCGTGTTCACGTACTTCCGCGACGTCGTCGACCTCGTGGTGCGCGCGCTGGGCGACCTCGCCGCCGGACCGCTCACGGGCTCGGTGAGCGCCACGAACCGCCAGACGATCCTCGACGAGTTCACGGCCTCGCCCGTGCCCCGGGCGCTCGTGAGCCAGATCGAGGTGGGTGGCGTCGGCGTCAACCTCCAGGCCGCATCCGTCGTCATCCTGTGCGAGCCGCAGGTCAAGCCCACGACCGAGGCACAGGCCGTCGCACGCGCCCACCGCATGGGCCAGGTCCGCACCGTGCAGGTCCACCGGCTCCTGGTCGCCGACACGGTCGACGAGCGCATGGTCGAGATCCTCGGCACCAAGGCCCGGCTGTTCGACGCCTACGCGCGGCGCAGCGTCCTGGCCGACGCGCTGCCCGGCGCGGTCGACGTGTCGGAGGCGCGGCTCGCGCAGACGATCGTCGCGGCCGAGCAGGCGCGCTGGCTGGGTGGGGAGCCGGTCGTGGCGGGCGGGGCCGGGACGCAGATCGCGGTCGTGCAGGACGCTCCGACCGACGACGAGCCGTGGGGCGCGGAGAGCGCCCTGCCCTAGGGCGTCCCGCCCACGTCCGGCGAGGCGGGCTGCGCGGCCGGCGCGAGCGTCGCGGCCAGAACCACCCAGCGTCCGTCCGTCCGCGCCCAGAGGCGGGTGTAGACCAACCGCGCGGACACTGCGGCGCCGCCCTGGACCGCCTCCACGGCGGCGACCAGCCTGGTCACCCCGCTCACGGCGTCCTCCCGGACGTCGAGCGACTCCTCCTCCAGGCGGGTGATCCGCAGCGCACCCGAGCGGTGGCTCTCCAGGTCGTCGTCCTTGGAGAACACCGAGCCGTCGGGGCCGACGCCCACGCACCGAGGATGCAGCAGCGCGTCCAGCGCGTCGACGTCGCCCGCACGCTGGGCGGCCTGGAGCGCGTGCTCAGCAGCGAGAAGGCTCATCGCCCGAGTGTACGCACCGGGGCGTGCCACGGGGCGGACGCTGAGCTCTCACCCCGCCACGTCGGCGGTCTTGAGGTCGTCGACGAACGACCGGAACTCGTCCAGCTCGTCGGGGCAGTAGATCTCGATGATGAGCAGCTGCCCCTGGACCACGCGGCTGTCGGCGATGACCGGCCGGGCGCCCGGGCCCGTCGCCCCGTTCGCGAGCTGAGCGAGCAGCGTCGCCCGGCTGAGCGCCTCGTTCGGGTGGGCGCACGTCGCGCCGCCGTCGTCGCCGAGGACGCGCACGACCTGGTCCTTGTCGGGAGTGCGCACGCCCGCGTCCTCGAGCGCCGCGATGAGCTCGTCCGCCTTCTCCGACGCGCGCGCCGACGCCCTGACGGTCGTGAAGGCGAGGACCGCCCACACGCCCATCGCGACGAGGATCACGCACGCACCGACGTAGATCCACCGGCGCTCGTGCCGCGGCTGGCTCTCCTCGGGCGTGCTCATGAGGCCACCTCCGTCGACTCGGCCTGCTTCCAGGTCGGCTTGCGGAACCGGTAGAACAGGAACGGCACGAACAGGCCCAGGCCGAGGGCCCCGCCGCCGACGACGAGGAAGTAGACCAGCGGGCTGCCCGACGCGAACTGCGACGGCGGGATGAACCCGACCAGCAGAGCCGCCAGCGAGGCCGCGAAGCCCACCCCGCACATGCTCACGAGCATCGGGGCCCGGAAGCCGCGCGGGTGGTCGGGCTGGCGGCGGCGCAGGTTGATCGCGGCCACGAACATCAGCAGGTACATGATCAGGTACACCTGCGTCGTGATGACCGAGAAGATCCAGTAGGCGCTCGAGACGTCGGGGATCAGCGCGTACGCGAGACCGATGACCGTCGTCACGATGCCCTGGACGACCAGGATGTTCTGCTGGACACCGTTCTTGTTGAGCCGCTGCAGGAACGGCGGGAGGTACCCCTCCTGACGGGAGATGAGCAGCAGGCCCTTCGACGGGCCGGCGAGCCAGGTGAGCATGCCACCGAGCGAGGCCGTGACGAGCATGATCCCCACGATGGGTGTCAGCCACTGCCACCCGAAGTTCGCGAACACCGCGTCGAAGGCCTGCATCACGCCGGCCGTGAGCGAGAGCTCCTCGGCGGGCACGATCCAGCTGATCGCCAGCGCGGGCAGGATGAAGATCGCCAGCACCATGCCCATCGCGAGGAACATCGACTTCGGGAACTGCTTCCCGGGGTTCTTCAGCGACGACACGTGGACCGCGTTCATCTCCATCCCGGAGTAGGAGAGGAAGTTGTTGACGATGAGGACGAGGCTCGAGAGCCCGGCCCACGCCGGCAGCAGGTTGTCAGCCGTCATGGGCGCCGCGGACTCGTTCCCCTGACCGAGGAAGACGACGCCGAGCGTCACGAGGACGACACCGGGGATCAGGGTCCCGATGATGAGCCCGCCGCTCGCCAGGCCGGCGACCCCCTTGGTGCCGCGCGAGGAGACCCAGACGCCGGACCAGTAGACGACGATGATCACGGCCGCCGTCCACACGCCGCTGCTGGCGAGCGCGGGATTGATGACGTAGGCGAGCGTGCTCGCGACGAACCCGAGCAGGCTCGGGTAGTAGAAGATCGTCATGGCGAACTGGCACCACACCGCGAGGAAGCCCATCGGCTTCGAGATGCCCTCGGAGACCCACTTGTAGATGCCGCCGGTCCACCCCGAGGCGAGCTCCGCGGACACCAGCGAGGTCGGCAGCAGGAAGACGACCGCGGGCAGCAGGTAGAGGAACACGCAGGCCAGGCCGTAGACGGCCATCGTGGGCGCCGCGCGCAGGCTCGCGACCGAGCTGGTCGTCATCATCGCGAGGGCCACCCAGGAGATCCACTGGGTGTTCGTCGCGCGGGTGCGGGTGGCCGGGACCGCTGCGGCGCCGTCGACGGGAAGGTCGGCGGGGACGTCCGCGGCGCTCATCGTGCGTCCAGCGAGGGTGCTTGCGTGGTCATCACTGCCTCCGTCGACGTCGTCGGTCAGGCCTTGGTTCGAGTGTGCCGCCCGGGGAACCGGGCGCACGTCATCCAGATCGAGTGAATCGCGTCGCCCGGAGGTCGACCGGAGCGGGAACGCTCAGCCCCGGTCGGAGCCCGCTTGTCCCGCCGTCGCCGAGGTCGGCAGCGTGAACGACACGGCCGCGGCCGCCGCGGCGGCGTCGTCGAGCGTGCCCTTGGTCGCGCGGTGGCGGCCGATCACGAAGGCCATGAGCACGCCGAGGAAGCT
Source organism: Oerskovia sp. NPDC057915 (assembly GCF_042887685.1). Lineage (NCBI taxonomy): Bacteria > Bacillati > Actinomycetota > Actinomycetes > Micrococcales > Cellulomonadaceae > Oerskovia > Oerskovia sp. NPDC057915. The sequence continues at coordinate 34,505 of NZ_JBHVOS010000020.1, forward strand.
GAAGACCGCCATCATCCACGCGGCGGCCGCCAGTCCCCCCGCCAGTGCCTCGCTCTGCGCGGCGCCTGCGGCGGTCCGGTTGGCGATCACGTTGCCGTAGACGGTCGCGGCCAGCGCCGTCGCGACCGCCGCGCCGACGTACCGGGCCATGTTGGAGACCCCCGAGGCGCCGCCTACCTGGTTCTCGGGTACCGCGGCCGTCGCCGCAGCCGACGCGGGGCCGTTGGACAGTCCCATGCCGACCGCGATCGCGACGAGCGGCAGCAGGAACGCGGTGTACACCCAGGACTCGTTCACGAGGCCCACGACCACGAAGCCGACCGTGGTCAGGGCGAACCCGAGCCCGATCGTCTGCCGACCGCCGACCTTCGCCGCGAGCCGCGGCACGAGCGGGGCGATCACCACGAGCCCCACGGTCGCGGGGAGCGTCGCGAGCCCCGCCTGGAGCGGGCTGAAGCCCAGCGTGGCGGGGTCCTGGAAGTACAGGCTCAGGAGGTACATCAGACCGTTGATCGTGCCCGCCCCGATGAGGATCGCGACGGTCGAGCCGACGAGGACCCGGTTGCGCAGCAGGGCGAGGTCCACGAGCGGGACGGCGACCCGCCCTTCGACGACGACGAACGCGACGGCCGCCCCGACGGAGAGCGCGAAGCACCCCAGCGTCGCCACCGAGAACCAGCCCCAGTCGCCGCTCTTGGTCACGCCCAGGATGAGCGGCGTCAGCGTCAGCGCGATGAGCACGGTGCCCGCGTAGTCGATCGTCCTCGGTCGGTCCGGGTCCCTCGACTCGGCGACCGTCATCGCCGTCAGGACCATGCACAGGACCGCGATCCCCGCGTCGATCCAGAAGAGCCCCTGCCACCCCGTGACGTCGACGAGCACGCCGCCGACCAGCGGACCGGCCGCGGCCCCCACGGCAGCCGCAGCGCCCCACAGGGAGACGGCCCGGAGCTGGGCGTCGCCCGAGTTCGCGACCGACAGGAGGCTCAGCCCGCACGCGAGGATGGTCGCCCCCGCCGCCCCCTGGATCACGCGACCGGCGATCACCATCCCCCCGGAACCGGCGAGCGCGATCAGCACGCAGGACACGACGAACAGCAGCAGGCCGAGCTGGAAGACCCGCCGGCGCCCGAAGACGTCCCCCAACGAGCCCGAGGTGACGATGACCGCCGCCCCGACGAGCGAGTAGCCCGTCACGGCCCACTGCAGCGTGGTCACCGACGTCCCGGTGTCCTCGGAGATCGCCGGGAGCAGGATGCTGACCGCCGAGGTGTTCGCGTTCACCACCAACGTGGAGATGCACGTGGCGGCGAGCACCCCGCCCGCCTTGGCTCCGACCTGTCCATCGACCTGCGCAGCGTCGCTCATCGCACTGCCCTTTCCCGTGACGGGCTCGGGGCGGGTACCCCTGACACACGGTAGGGCAGATGATCGCTGCGCTCCTGTCGAAACCGCACGCGGCCTGCCGGGGCGGTCCAGGGGCACCTCGCGGCGCTAGTCCTCCCAGCCCATCCTCAGCACCTCGAACGCCGTGGCGTGCTCGACGCCCATGCGGGCCCCACCCGCCCGGCTCATGGTCGCGAGGAACTCGGCAGGGTCGAAGTGCTCCCACCCGAGGCCGGCGATGTAGGCGGCGTGGGCGCGCAGCGAGGCCACTCCCGCGTCGAACGTCCCGGTCACGTCGACGCCGTGGGCCGCGTCGGGGGAACCAGCGACCCAGACCTGCCGCACACCGCCCCACGGCTCCAGGCCCGCCTCGACCTGGTCGTGGAAGACCCAGCGGTTGCCCGCGTCGCGCACGGCGTCGACGACGGCCCGGCCCGTGGCGATGTGGTCGGCCTGGTTGAGCATCCCGCCCGGGAAGGTCTCGCGGTAGTTGCCCGTGATGACGACCTCGGGGCGGTGACGCCGGATCGCCGCCGCGATGGCAGACCGCAGAGGCAGCCCGTACTCGAGCACGCCGTCGGGCAGGCCGAGGAACTCGACCTCGTCCACGCCCACGATCGCGGCCGACGCGACCTGTTCTGCCTCGCGCACGCCGCGCGCCTCGTCGGGCGCGAGGCCGTCGATCCCGGCCTCGCCGCTCGTGACCATGGCGTAGACCACGGTCTTGCCCTGCCCGGTCCAGCGCGCGACGGCGGCGGCCGCGCCGAACTCCATGTCGTCCGGGTGGGCCACGACCGCGAGCGCCCGGGTCCAGTCCTCGGTCAACGGGGTCAGGGGTTCCTGAGGTGGGAGGTCCATGCCTTCCACGGTATCCCCGGGCGCTCTGGCGTGGAGGGGTGGATGAAGGGGTCAGCGGATGGCCGCGACCGCCTCGACCTCGACGAGCTGGTCGTCGTAGCCGAGCGCGGCGACGCCGAGCAGCGTGCTCGGCGGGTCGTGCGGGGCGAGCGCGTCGCGCACGACCTCCCACGCGGCCACGAGGTCGTCCTGGGACGTCGAGGTGACGTACACGGTCGTCTTGACGAGGTCCGCGAAGGTAGCGTCCGCGTCCTCGAGCGAGACCCGCAGGTTCTCCATGGTCTGCACGGCCTGGGCCCGCACGTCCCCGACGCCCACGGTCGCACCGTCGGCGTCGAGCGGGCACGCGCCCGCGGCGTAGACGAGACGGGCGCCGGACGGTACGACGGTCGCGTAGGCGTACTCGGCGACGTCGGACAGGCGGGGGCTGCGCACGAGCCGGGCGACGGGGAACGACGGCTCGGTGGTCGACGGTGCGGCGGGGGAAGAAGGCACGGGTTCTCCTCGGGGTCGATGGGGTGTCCTTCGATCCTCCGCCATCCGGGCGCAGGGATCCAGGCATTTCGGGCTCGCGCCGAGGGCGGGGGTGCGCGATAGCGTGGCTCTCATGACGTCGGACGGCTCCCCGGTCTCGCACCGCACCACCGCACTCCTTCATGACGGGAGCACGATCCCCGTCGAGGTCACGGGGACGGGGCCTGCCGTCCTGCTCCCGGTCGACCCGGTCCCGGCAACGGGCGCGCAGGCCGACGAGCTCCGGACGTGGGGGGTCGATCCTGCGCTCGGCCGGACCCTCGTCGACGCCCTCTCCCCCACGTTCCGCGTGGTCGCGGCCGACTACGAGGGTCACCGCATGGCTCACCCGGCGCCGGGCTCGTTGACCCCGGAGAACGTCGCGGCAGACCTGCTCGCGATCGCCGACGCCACGGGCGCAGCGACCTTCGCGTACTACGGGTACTCGTGGCTCGCACTGAGCGGCCTCCAGCTCGCGCTGCGCACGGACCGTCTGACGGCCTTGGCCATGGGCGGCTTCCCGCCCCTCGACGGCCCGTACGCGGGCATGCTCGCGGTCACGCGCGCGACGCACGCCCTGACGACCGCCTCTCCCGCGGCGACTACCGCGCCCGCGGCCAGCCCGACGGCGCAGCGCGAGGCGAGCGACGCCGTCGGGCAGGAGGAGCGTGCGCGGGAGACGGACGTCGCACCCGGTGCAGGGGGCGACGCGGCGACGGGCCCCGAGGACTTCGACTGGGAAGCGTTCGACATGACGCTCGGCGAGGACCAGACGCGCCAGTTCGTGACGCTGTACGAGGCGCTCGAGGGGTTCGACGACCGAGCGGCGTCGGCCGGGGTGACCTGCCCGCGCCTCGCGTTCGCCGGGTCGGCCGACGAGATCGACTACGGGGAGAGGTGGGGCGGGGTGCACGTGAGCATCGGGGGCGCGCTCGCCGCGCACGCCGACGGGCTGCGCGCCGTGGGCTGGGACGTGCGCCTGCTCGACGGGCTCGACCACACCCGGGCCATGCAGCCGGGCGCCGTGCTGCCCGTGCTGGGCCCCTGGCTGGCCTCCGTGCTCACCGGGGAATGAGGAGCGGCCCCCGGATCACAGGATCCAGGGGCCGCACCTCGCTGCTCGGAGCCGGTCCGCAGGTCAGTAGACCGTGAGGCCCTTCGCCCGGAACTGGTCGCGCACGCGCTCGACCAGCTCGACGTCGGGCGCCGGGGTGTCGTTGAGCTCGTACTCGCGCCCGAGCGTCTCCCACTTGTCCCGGCCCATCTGGTGGAAGGGCAGGACCTCGACCCGGGTGACCGTGCCGGGCCGGATCTCGTTGAGCGAGGCCGCGTAGTCCGCGACGACGTCGACGTGCTCGGCCTGGTCGGTCAGGCCCGGGACCAGCACGTACCGGATCCAGACCTCGACGGGACGCTCGGCCGTGACGCCGCCGGGCAGGCCCGACTCGGCCAGGCGCCGACCGAACTTCAGGGTCGGGTCCAGGGCACGGCCCGTGACCTTCTCGTACGTCGCGGCGTCGCCGGACTTGACGTCGAGGAGCACCAGGTCGGTGTCCGCGAGCATCTCGTCGCTCAGGTTCGCCCCGAGGAAGCCCGAGGTGTCGAGCGTGGTGTGCACGCCCATCTCCTTGGCGCCCCGCAGGATGCGCGCGGCGAACGCGGGCTGCATGAGCACCTCACCGCCCGAGAGGGTCAGACCGCCCTTGGTGGCGCGGAAGACCGGCAGGTACCGCTTGATGCGGGCCAGGAGCTCGTCGGCCGTGACCGGCTCCCCGTCCTTCATCTGCAGGGTGTCGGGGTTGTGGCAGTACAGGCACCGCAGCGGGCACCCGTTGAGGAAGACGGTCAGGCGCGTGCCCGGCCCGTCCACCGCGGTCACGAGCTCCCAGGAGTGCACGGAGCCGAGCTCGCCCGAGCGCATCATCGCGAGCTTGTCGTGCCTGTCGAGGTCCTCGGCCGTCGAGAGGCCGGAGACCCCGGCCCCCGTCCGGCGGCGGGGGGCCTCCGGTGCGTCCAGGTCGCTGTCGTGACCCAGGCCGTCACCGGAGGTCCGCCACGGCAGCGGAGCCGAGGCGACCCCGTCGACCCCGTAGCGGGCGGCGGCACGCGCGGGCACCTGGCCTGCTGCGGGCGTCGAGAGAGTCGTCATGATGGTTCCGCCGTTCTGCGCTCAGAGAGCGCCGTGGAAGGTCCGCGAGAGGACGTCGAGCTGCTGCTCGCGGGTGAGCCGCACGAAGTTCACGGCGTACCCGGAGACACGGATCGTGAGCTGAGGGTAGTTCTCGGGGTGCTCCATGGCGTCCTCGAGAGTCTCCTTCACCAGCACGTTGACGTTCATGTGGTAGCCGTCGCCACCGACCGACGCGTCGAGCAGACCCGCGAGGTTCGCGACCTGCTCGTCCCGCGTGCGACCCAGGCCGCTCGGGACGACCGTGTTGGTCAGCGAGATGCCGTCCTGCGCCTCGTTGTACGGCAGCTTCGCGACCGACAGGGCCGAGGCGAGCATGCCGTGCGTGTCGCGCCCGTTCATCGGGTTGGCACCCGGCGAGAAGGGCTCGCCCGCGCGGCGACCGTCGGGCGTGTTGCCCGTGGCCTTGCCGTAGACGACGTTCGACGTGATGGTCAGGACGGACTGCGTCGGCAGGGCGTCGCGGTACATCTTGTGCGAACGGATCTTCGTCATGAACGACTCGACGAGCTCGACCGCGATCGCGTCGACGCGGTCGTCGTCGTTGCCGTAGGCCGGGTAGTCGCCCTCGGTCACGTAGTCGACCACGATGCCGCGCTCGTCGAACACGGGCGTGACCGTCGCGTACTTGATGGCCGACAGGGAGTCGGCGGCGACCGCGAGACCCGCGATGCCGCAGGCCATGGTCCGCAGGACCTCCTTGTCGTGGAGGGCCATCTCGAGACGCTCGTAGGCGTACTTGTCGTGCGACCAGTGGATGCAGTTGAGCGCCTCGACGTAGGTCTCGGCGAGCCAGTCCATGGTCTTGTCGAAGCGGGCGCGGACGTCGTCGTAGTCGAGGGGCTGGCCCTGGGGCACGGGGGCGACGACCGGGGAGACCTGCTTGCCCGTGACCTCGTCCTTGCCGCCGTTGATGGCGTACAGGAGGGTCTTGGCGAGGTTCACGCGGGCACCGAAGAACTGCATCTGCTTGCCGACCGCCATGGGCGAGACGCAGCACGCGATCGCGGCGTCGTCACCCCAGGCCGGACGGATCTGCTCGTCCGACTCGTACTGGACGGCCGAGGTGTCGATCGAGACCTTGGCGCAGAAGTCCTTGAACCCCTGCGGCAGGCGCGGGCTCCAGAAGACCGTCATGTTGGGCTCGGGGGCCGGGCCCAGGTTGTACAGCGTCTGCAGGAAGCGGAACGAGTTCTTCGTGACGAGCGGACGACCGTCGTCGCCCATGCCGCCGATGGTCTCGGTGACCCACGTCGGGTCGCCCGAGAACAGGGAGTCGTACTCCGGGGTGCGCAGGAAGCGCACGATCCGCAGCTTGATCACGAAGTCGTCGATGATCTCCTGAGCCTGCTCCTCGGTGATGACACCGGCGGCGAGGTCGCGCTCGAGGTACACGTCGAGGAAGGTCGAGGTGCGGCCCAGCGACATCGCGGCGCCGTTCTGCTCCTTGACCGCGGCGAGATAGCCGAAGTAGAGCCACTGGACGGCCTCGCGGGCGTTGGTGGCCGGGCCGGAGATGTCGTAGCCGTAGGAGGCGGCCATCTGCTTGAGCTCGCCCAGCGCACGGATCTGCTCCGCGTGCTCCTCGCGCTCGCGCACGATCTTCTCGCTGAACGGCTGGGTGTCGAGGTCCAGCTTGTCGAGCTTCTTGGCGGCGACGAGCTGGTCGACGCCGTAGAGCGCGACGCGACGGTAGTCACCGATGATGCGGCCGCGGCCGTAGGCGTCGGGCAGGCCCGTGATGATGTGCGAGCTGCGTGCTGCGCGGACGTTGGGCGGGTAGATGTCGAAGACGCCCTGGTTGTGGGTCTTGCGGTACTCGCTGAAGACCTTCTTGAGCTCCTGGTCGACCGGGTAGCCGTAGGTCTCGAGCGCGCCCTCGACCATGCGCCATCCGCCGTTGGGCATGATCGCACGCTTGAGCGGGGCGTCGGTCTGGAGGCCGACGATGACCTCGGAGTCCTTGTCGATGTAACCGGGCGCGTGCGCCGTGATGCCGGCGGGCGTGTGCGGGTCGACGTCGTAGATGCCCTTCTCGCGCTCGGCGGGGAACATCTCGGAGAGCTTGGCCCAGATGCCGGTCGTGCGCTCCGTGGGTCCGGCGAGGAAGGAGTCGTCACCCTCGTACGGGGTGTAGTTGCGCTGGATGAAGTCGCGCACGTCGACCGTGTCCTGCCAGGGACCTGCGGTGAAGCCGGCCCATGCGGGGACGGTCGCGTCGTCCTGGCCGCCAGTGGTGCTGCGAGCCTCGGAAATGCTGGTCATATCACTCTCCTCGACGTCCACGCCGCGCTGCCTGCGCGGCGGGGGTAAAGACCTTGGTCGACGCGGGAAATCCGTGCCGTCCTGCCGTTCTCCTTCGCCCTTTCAGGCTACGACCCGCAGAGGGTGTCGGCGTGGCAAAGACGCTGTCACCTGGCTCACAGGCCGCGGTACCGAAACACGGTCCGACGTCTCGAGAATGGCGGAATTCCAACCCTTCTACGACTTTCAACATGCATCTAAGCGACTTCATTCCACCTTGTGACGGTCTTCACATGACCTTTTCGTGGGAGTCTTTAGACCCCTTCTTCGGGACCAAGGTCCCTTGCGGGACGACCGGCGATCCGCATCTCTCCCCGTTCCACCGAAAAGCCTCACCCTACGGGCGACGGCGCACCCGTGCACCTACGGCGCGGTCCGCGCGGTGGCGAGCCCGCCGGGCACGCCAGATGCCGCCCGTCACGGCCCGGGACCGGGTCCGGGGCCGCGACGAGCGGCATCTCCAGGCGAGCTGTCCGACACGCCTCGACCCCTCTATGCACGGGGCGACCACCTCACCGCTCGCCCCGAGCGCCCAACGCCGCGCTCCGCCGTCGGGCGCCACGAGAACGGGGTGCGGCGGCCGCCCGACGCGCTCCCTGCGTGCGAAGCGCGCACCAGGCGTGTGAGACTGCCTCGATGCGAACCATGGGAGTCGAGGAGGAGTTCCTCCTCGTCGGTCCCGACGGCATCCCCACCGCCGTCGCGACCGAGGTCATCGAGTCGTCCGGCACCACCGAGGTCACCGAGGGAGGGCTCGGTGCGTCGGGCGGCTCACGCCCGGACCGGCCCGACGACGCGCCCGGCGGCGACCTCGAGCTCGAGCTCATGGAGGAGCAGCTCGAGACCGGCACGCACCCCTGCGCGGACCTGTCCGACCTCGCCCAGGAGATCCGCGACGGGCGCATCCGGGCCAACAAGGCCGCCGAGCAGCGCGACGCGCGCATCGTGGCGCTCGGCACGTCGCCCGTGCCCGTCTCCCCCACGACCGTGGGGAAGCTGCGCTACCTCGAGGCGCGCGCCGCGTTCGGCCTCACGGCGCGTGAGCAGCTCACGGGCGGCTGCCACGTGCACGTCTCGGTCTCCTCGGACACCGAGGGCGTCGCGGTCCTCGACCGCATCGGCCCCTGGCTCGCCCCGCTCCTCGCACTGAGCGCCAACTCGCCGTACTGGCAGGGCGAGGACAGCGGGTACGCGAGCTTCCGGTCCCAGGTGTGGTCGCGGTGGCCGACGGCGGGTCCCGCCCCGTCGTTCGGCACGCCCGAGGCGTACCGCGCCACGGTCGACGCCCTGGTCGCCACGGGCACGATCCTGGACACCGCGATGATCTACTTCGACGCCCGGCTGTCCGCGTCCTACCCGACCGTCGAGATCCGCGTCGCGGACGTGTGCCTCGACGCCGACACCGCGACCCTCCTCGCGGCCCTGGCCCGCGGGCTCGTCGAGACCGCGGCGCGCGAGGCCGACGCCGGCACCTCCGCGCCCATGCTCCACCCCGAGCTCCTGCGCACCGCCTCCTGGCGGGCCGGTCGATCCGGGATCTCGGGCGACCTCGTCTCACCGCTCACCTGGAGGCCCGCGACCGCGCACGACGTCGTGGGCCAGCTCGTGACGCACGTGCGCGAGGCGCTCGTCGACGCGGGCGACCTCGACGCCGTGACCGACCTGCTCGGGAGGCTGTGGTCGACCGGCGGCGGCGCCGGACGTCAGCGGACGTGGTACGCGGGCTCGGGCGACCTGCGCGCCGTGGTCGAGCGCGCCGCGCAGGCGACGCTGGCCTGAGGCCCCTGCCCACGCACGAGGGGCGCGGACCGTGCGGTCCGCGCCCCTCGTGCCTCCCCCGACCTCGCGGGGGTCAGAGCAGCGCGAGCGCCGTGAGCGCGTCGCGCGTGACGTCCTGCGCCGTGAGGCGGTGCGTGGCCTTGACCTGGTCGATCGACATGTGGTCGAGGAAGACCGTCGGCAGCCCCAGGGGGACGACCGGCACCGTGACCCCGGCCTCGACCGCACGCTGCCCCAGGAGCGAGCCCACGCCGCCGTCGGCCAGGCCGTCCTCGATCGTGACCACCAGATCGTGCTCGCCCGTGAGCTTCACGAGCGCCGAGGGCATGGGCAGGACCCAGGTGGGCGACACGACCGTGACGTCGACCCCGTGCGCCGCGAGCGCCTCACCGGCCGCCATCGCGGTGCCGGTCATGGACCCGACACCCACGAGGAGCACCTTCCGGGTCGTGGCGCCCGACCCGGCGGACTTCTTGGCCGGCACGGCGTCGTGGCGCGCGACGACGTCGACGCCGTCGAGGGTCTCGATCGCGGGGATCGGCTCGACGACCGCCCCCTTGGGGTAGCGCACGACCGACGGCGCGTCGTCGATGTCGACCGCGTGGCGCAGGGCGTCGCGCAGCGTCGGCTCGTCGCGCGGCGCGGCCAGGTGCAGGCCCGGCACGATGCGCAGCATGGCCATGTCCCACATGCCGTTGTGGCTCGCGCCGTCCTCGCCCGTGATGCCGGCACGGTCCAGGACGAACGTGACGCCCGCCTTGTGCAGCGCCACGTCCATGAGGACCTGGTCGAACGCACGGTTGAGGAAGGTCGCGTAGACCGCGACGACCGGGTGCAGTCCCGCGAAGGCCATGCCCGCGGCCGAGGTCGCGGCGTGCTGCTCGGCGATGCCGACGTCGAACGTGCGCTCGGGGAACGCCTCGGCGAACGGCGCGAGGCCCACGGGGTGCAACATGGCCGCGGTGATCGCGACGACGTCGGGGCGGCGGCGCCCGATCCTGACGATCTCGTCGGCGAAGACCGAGGTCCACCCGAAGCGCGAGGGCGCGACGGGCAGCCCGGTCTCGGGGTGGATCTGGCCCACCGCGTGGAAGCGGTCGGCGACGTCCTGCTCGGCCGGGGTGTACCCGCGGCCCTTCTCGGTGATGACGTGCACGATCACGGGCGCGCCGTACGAGCGGGCCCGGACGAACGCGTGCTCGAGCGCCTCGATGTCGTGGCCGTCGACCGGGCCGATGTACTTGATGCCCAGGTCCTCGAACATGCCCTGGGGTGCGACGACGTCCTTGAGGCCCTTCTTGAGCCCGTGGAGCCACTCGTACGCGAAGCGACCGGGCGCTCCCGAGCGCGAGAGCGTGCGCTTGCCCCAGTCGAGGAAGTTCTCGTACCCGCGCGTGGTGCGCAGGGTCGACAGGTGGTGCGCCATGCCGCCGATGGTCGGCGAGTAGGAGCGGCCGTTGTCGTTGACGACGATGACCAGGCGGCGGTCCTGGCTCTCGGCGATGTTGTTGAGCGCCTCCCAGGCCATGCCGCCCGTGAGCGCGCCGTCGCCGATGACCGAGACGACGTGCCGGTCGCGCAGGCCGCGGACCACGTTGGCCTTGGCGATCCCGTCGCCCCAGCTCAGCGCGGTCGACGCGTGCGAGTTCTCGACGATGTCGTGAGGAGACTCGGCGCGGCTCGGGTACCCCGACATGCCGTCGCGCTTGCGCAGCGCGGAGAAGTCCTGGCGGCCCGTGAGCAGCTTGTGCACGTACGACTGGTGGCCCGTGTCGAACACGAACGAGTCCTTGGGCGAGTCGAAGACCCGGTGCATCGCGAGCGTCAGCTCGACGACGCCGAGGTTCGGCCCGAGGTGCCCGCCCGTGCGGGAGACGGCGGACACGAGGAACTCGCGGATCTCCGCGGCGAGGGTCTCCACCTGCTGGGGGGTCAGTCGCCGAAGGTCCTCCGGGGACGTGATGCTGCTCAACAGGGTCATAACCGCTCCGTTCCGCCTGCCATTCGACTAGCCCGACAACTCTAGGCCGTCAGGCGGGGTGCTCGCGCCCGGAAAGGGCTGGTCACGACCTCTGCACGTGCTGGGCACCCGATCCGCCCGCCCCCTCGCGAATCCCTCCGTAGACTGCTGTGGTGCGCTTCCTGCCGGGCCAGCGGCCCACCACCGACCTGACCTACGGCGACGTGTTCCTCGTCCCGTCCCGCTCCGAGATCACGTCGCGCTTCGACGTCGACCTGTCGTCCGACGACGGCACGGGCACCACGATCCCGCTCGTCGTGGCGAACATGACGGCGGTCGCGGGTCGGCGCATGGCCGAGACGGTCGCGCGGCGCGGCGGGATCGTCGTGATCCCGCAGGACGTGCCGACCGACGTGGTCGCGGACGTGATCGCCGACGTCAAGAGCAAGGACCCGGTCATCGAGACCCCGGTCGTGGTCTCCCCCACGGACACGGTGCACACCGCCCTGACGCTCATCGGCAAGCGGTCGCACGGTGCGGCGGTGGTCCTCGAGGGCGACCGCCCCGTCGGCGTCGTCACCGAGGCCGACTGCCTCGGCGTGGACCGCTTCACGCAGGTCCGCCAGGTCATGTCCGCCCAGCCGCAGGTCGTCGAGGCGTCCGTGGTCACGGGCGCCGGCGGCCTCGAGGCCGCGTTCGACGAGCTCCACCGCTCGCGCCGCAAGGTCGCACCGGTCGTGCGCGACGGGCGGCTCGTGGGCGTCCTGACGCGTCGCGGCGCGCTGCGGTCGAGCGTCTACTCCCCCGCCCTGGACGACGCGGGCCGGCTGCGGATCGCCGCGGCCGTCGGCATCAACGGCGACGTCAAGGCCAAGGCCGCCGAGCTCCTCGCCGCAGGCGCCGACGTCCTCGTGGTCGACACGGCCCACGGCCACCAGGTCAAGATGCTCCAGGCCCTCGAGGCCGTGCGCTCGCTCGACCCGCAGGTCCCGATCGTGGCGGGCAACGTCGTGACGGCCGAGGGCGTGCGCGACCTCGTGGCCGCGGGTGCGGACATCGTCAAGGTCGGGGTCGGCCCGGGCGCAATGTGCACGACCCGCATGATGACGGCCGTTGGCCGCCCGCAGTTCTCCGCGGTCCTCGAGTGCGCCGAGGCCGCGCGCGAGCTGGGCAAGCACGTGTGGGCCGACGGCGGGGTGCGCCACCCGCGCGACGTCGCCCTGGCCCTCGCGGCGGGCGCGTCCCAGGTCATGATCGGGTCCTGGTTCGCGGGGACGCACGAGTCCCCGGGCGACCTGCACGACGACGGCACGGGCCGCCTCTACAAGGAGTCCTTCGGCATGGCCTCGGCTCGGGCCGTCGCAGCGCGCACCGCGGGCGGCTCGCCGTTCCAGCAGGCCCGCAAGGGGCTGTACGAGGAGGGCATCTCGTCCTCGCGCATGTACCTCGACCCGGCCCGCCCGGGCGTCGAGGACCTGATCGACGAGATCACCTCGGGGCTGCGGAGCTCGTGCACGTACGCGGGGGCGGACTCGCTCACGTCGTTCGCCGAGCGCGCCGTGGTCGGCATCCAGTCGGCTGCCGGGTACGAGGAGGGGCGCCCGCTGCCCGCGGGCTGGTGACGGTGCCCCCGTCCGCGAGGTCGGCCCGCGCCGACCTCGCGGCCCTCGCCCGGGACGGCGCACCGTGGCCGCGCCCGTGGCGCTACGCGATCGGCACGCTCGACGAGTCGCGCGTGCGGGCGGCCGCGGTCCTGGTCCTGTTCGGGGTGCTCGACGACGTCGCGGCGGCTCGTGACACGCCCGGACCGGGCGCGGCGCCGCTCCCGGTCGCGGCGGACCTCGACGTGCTGCTGCTCGCCCGGGCCTCGACGCTGAGCCACCACCCGGGGCAGGTCTCGTTCCCCGGGGGGCGGCTCGACGACACGGACGCGGACCTGGTCGACGCCGCCCTGCGCGAGGCCGTCGAGGAGACCGGGCTCGACCGGGACGGGGTCGAGGTCCTGGGGACCTTGTCCCCGCTCCCCCTGCCCGTGAGCAACCATCTCGTGACACCTGTCCTGGGATGGTGGGCGCGGCCCACACCCGTCGCGGTGGTCGACTCGGCCGAGTCGGCGCACGTCTTCCGGGTCCCCGTGGCCGACCTGACGGATCCCGCGAACCGGCGCACCGCCGTCGTGCGCCGGGGGCGGGACACGCACAGGAGCCCGGCCTTCCTGGTGTCCGCGGACGGGCGCGAGCACCTCGTGTGGGGCTTCACGGGCGCGATCCTGGACGCGCTCCTGGACCGGCTGGGCTGGGCCGAGCCGTGGGACCGGGGCCGCACCGTCGAGGTGCCGCTCTAGTGGCGCTCCGGCCCCCTGCCGAGGTCGACGTCACGACCGACCTCGTGCGGTCCCTGCTCGCCGCGCAGCACCCCGACCTGGCCGACCTGCCCCTGGAGGTCGTCGCGAACGGCTGGGACAACGTCGTGCTGCGCCTGGGCGAGGACCTGGCCGTGCGGGTCCCGCGCCGCGAGGCCGCCGCGGAGCTCGTGCGCCACGAGCAGGAGTGGCTGCCGGGCCTCGCGGCGCACCTTCCCGTCCCGGTGCCGACCCCGGTCCGCGTCGGGCTCCCCTCCGACGGTTCCGCGGGTCCGGCCTTCCCCTGGTCGTGGAGCGTCGTCCCGTGGTTCGACGGGTTGAGCGCCCTCGCGGTCGACCGCGCGCTGCGCCGCACGCTCGCGCGCGACCTCGCCGCCTTCCTCGCGGCCCTGCACGTCCCCGCCCCGCCCGAGGCGCCCGTCAACCCGTTCCGCGGCGTCCCCCTGGCCGCGCGTGACGAGTCGGTCCGCGAGCGCCTCACGTCGGGCCAGGTGCCCGACGACGGCGCTCTCCTCGCGCTGTGGAGCCGACTCGTCGAGGTCCCCGCCTGGGACGGTCCGGCGCTGTGGCTGCACGGCGACCTGCACCCGGCGAACCTGGTGCTCGCGCCCGGCGGCCACCGGCTCGGCGCGGTGGTCGACTTCGGGGACATGACGAGCGGTGACCCCGCCACCGACCTCGCGACCGCCTGGATCACGTTCGACGCCGCGGGTCGTCGCACGTTCCGCGAGGCCGTGACGGCCCGCTGCGGCACCGACCACGCGACGTGGGAGCGGGCCCGCGCCTGGGCCCTGGTCCTGGGCACGGCGTTCGCAGCGCACTCCGACGACGACCCGGCGTTCGCGGACCTCGGCGCGCACACCCTCGCGCAGGTGCTCGGCGACGGCTGAGGAGGCCGGCCCGGGCGCTCGGCGCCCTGCCGCGAGATACTGGCTCGCATGGCCACGGACAACAAGACCCGCCCGCACGACGGCGACGTGGACGCGTTCCTCGCGACCGTGACCCACAGGGTCCGCCGCCGCGACGCGGACACGCTCGTCGCGCTCATGCAGCGCGTCACGGGAGAGCCGCCCGTGATGTGGGGGCCGTCGATCATCGGGTTCGGCCAGTACCACTACGAGTACGCGAGCGGACGCCAGGGCGACGCGGGGGCGGCCGGGTTCTCACCGCGCAAGGCCGCGTCCACGGTGTACCTGCCCGACGGCACGGCCGCGCACCAGGAGCTGCTGGATCGCCTCGGCCCGCACACCTCGAGCCTCGTGTGCGTGTACCTCAAGGACCTGTCGACGAACGACCTCGACGTCCTGGAGGAGATCGTGCGCCGCTCGTACGCGGCCGTGACCGCAGGAACGTTCACGCAGCGGGCACGCGAGTCCTAGCCGGTCGGCCCCGAGGCACCGGGCACGTCGCCACGGCGCCGCGCGCGGGCCCCGAGCCTCCACGCGGCCACGGGGCAGGCCAGCGCCGCCACGAGGATCGCTGCCGTCGCCGCGAGCACCGGGAGCGTCGACCCGCCAGGAGCAGACAGCGCCGACGACACCTCGCTCGCCCCGATCGACGCAGCCGCCACCAGCAGGAGCGCCGACCCGACCGCTGCGGGCAGCGTCCGCCACGGCTGGGACCAGCGCACCGCACCGGAGACGGCCCCGCCGACCGCAGCCAGCAGGAACAGGAACGCGATGCCCGCGGTGCCCGTCAGTCCCAGGTGCACGTCCTGGTCGGCCGCCTGCGCCACGAGCCTCATCCCGACGCGGGCGAGCCCCGCCGTCACGACCGTGACCAGGACGACGGCGACGACGATCCTTCCCACCATCTCGACCTCCTCGCGACACCGGCCCTCGGCAGGAGCTCTCGACGGCGTCGCCCTCCTCTCACGAGGGCCGAGCACGCACGCGTGATGCACGACGACGGGGCGCCCCACCTCGGAAGGTGGGACGCCCCGTCGTCATGCGTCCTGCGCGGGGTGCGCGGCGCCGTCGGGCAGCCGGGAAGAATCCCGGGCCCGGCGACGCCGCCCCCGCGACGGAGCCTCGTCAGTCGTTGACGAGCGAGCGCAGCACGTACTGCAGGATGCCGCCGTTGCGGTAGTAGTCGGCCTCTCCGGGGGTGTCGATGCGCACCACGGCGTGGAACTCGACCGACGTGCCGTCGGCCTTGGTCGCGGTGACCTTGACCGTGGACGGCGTGGCGCCCTCGTTGAGGACCGTGACGCCCGAGATGTCGAACGTCTCGGTCCCGTCCAGTCCCAGCGAGCCCGCGGACTCCCCGGCCGGGAACTGCAGGGGCAGGACGCCCATGCCGATCAGGTTCGAGCGGTGGATGCGCTCGAAGCTCTCGGTGATGACGGCCTTGACGCCCAGGAGCGCGGTGCCCTTCGCGGCCCAGTCGCGCGACGACCCGGAGCCGTACTCCTTGCCACCCAGGATGACGAGCGGCGTGCCGGCCGCGGCGTAGTCCTGTGCGGCGTCGTAGATCGTGTCCTGAGCGTTCTTCACGAAGTTGAACGTGAAGCCGCCCTCGACGTTGTCGAGGAGCTGGTTGCGCAGACGGATGTTCGCGAACGTGCCACGGATCATGACCTCGTGGTTCCCGCGGCGCGAGCCGTAGGAGTTGAAGTCGCGACGCTCGACGCCATGCTCGGCCAGGTACACGCCGGCCGGCGAGTCCGCCTTGATGGACCCGGCAGGGCTGATGTGGTCGGTCGTGACCGAGTCGCCCAGCTTCGCCAGCACGCGGGCGCCCGAGATGTCGGTGACCGGCGACGGCTGCGCCGACATGCCCTCGAAGTACGGGGGCTTGCGCACGTAGGTGGACTGCTGGTCCCACTCGAACGTGTTGCCCTCGGGGGTCGACAGGGCGCGCCAGCGCTCGTCACCCGTGAAGACGTCCGCGTAGTCCTTGGTGAACATCGCGCGGTCGATCGAGGAGTCGATCGTCGCCTGGACCTCTTCCGGCGTGGGCCAGATGTCGCGCAGGAAGATCGGCGAGCCGTCCTCGTTGCGACCCAGCGGGTCGTGCTCGAAGTCGAACTCCATGGTGCCTGCGAGGGCGTACGCGATGACCAGCGGCGGGGAGGCCAGGTAGTTCATCTTCACGTCGGGGTTGATGCGCCCCTCGAAGTTGCGGTTGCCCGAGAGCACCGAGACGACCGACAGGTCGTGCTCGTTGACGGCCTCGGAGACCTTCTCGTCGAGCGGGCCCGAGTTACCGATGCAGGTCGCGCAGCCGTAGCCCACGAGGTGGAAGCCGAGCTTCTCGAGGTAGGGCCACAGGCCCGCCTTCTCGTAGTAGTTCGTGACGACCTGCGAGCCCGGTGCCATGGAGGTCTTGACCCACGGCTTGGCCTCCAGGCCCTTCTCGACGGCCTTCTTCGCGAGCAGCGCCGCGGCGAGCATCACGGACGGGTTCGACGTGTTGGTGCACGACGTGATCGAGGCGATCGCGACCGCGCCGTGGAACAGGTCGAACTGCTTGCCGTTGGTGTCCGTGACAGGCACGGTGCGGCGGCCGTTGGCGTGGACCGCGGGCGAGTCGGAGGCCGGGAAGGACTCCTTCTCGGCCTCGTCGACCACGTCGATGACCTCGGGGGCGTAGGTCGGCAGGTCGCGCGCGAACGCCGACTTGGCGTTCGACAGCTCGATGCGGTCCTGCGGGCGCTTGGGGCCGGCGATCGAGGGGACGACCGTCGAGAGGTCGAGCTCGAGGTACTCGGAGAAGACCGGCTCGACGTAGCTCGGGTCGGTCGGGTCGAGCCAGAGGCCCTGCTCCTTGGCGTAGGCCTCGACGAGCGCGAGCTGCTCCTCGGAGCGGCCCGTCAGGCGCAGGTAGTCGACCGTGACCGAGTCGATCGGGAAGATCGCGGCGGTCGAGCCGAACTCGGGGCTCATGTTGCCGATCGTGGCGCGGTTGGCCAGCGGCACGGCCGCGACACCGGCGCCATAGAACTCGACGAACTTGCCGACGACGCCGTGCTGGCGCAGCATCTGCGTGATCGTGAGGACGACGTCGGTCGCGGTGACGCCCGAGGGGATCTGGCCGCTCAGCTTGAAGCCGACGACGCGCGGGATGAGCATCGAGACGGGCTGGCCGAGCATCGCGGCCTCGGCCTCGATGCCGCCCACGCCCCAGCCGAGCACGCCCAGGCCGTTGACCATGGTCGTGTGCGAGTCGGTGCCGACGCAGGTGTCGGGGTAGGCCCTCAAGACGTCGCCGCCGGCAGTGCTCACGGTGCGCGTCATGACCGTGCGGGCCAGGTACTCGATGTTGACCTGGTGGACGATGCCGGTGCCCGGGGGGACGACCTTGAAGTCGTCGAACGCCGTCTGGCCCCAGCGCAGGAACTGGTAGCGCTCGTGGTTGCGCTGGTACTCGAACTCGACGTTGCGCTCGAACGCGTCGCGGCGACCCGCGACGTCGATCTGCACCGAGTGGTCGATGACCATCTCGGCGGGCGCGAGCGGGTTGATGCGCGACGGGTCGCCGCCGAGGTCCGCGACGGCCTCACGCATGGTCGCGAGGTCCACGACGCAGGGGACGCCCGTGAAGTCCTGCATGATGACGCGACCCGGCGTGAACTGGATCTCGGTGTCGGGCTGCGCATCGGGGTCCCAGGCGGCGATGGCACGTACGTGGTCCGCCGTGATGTTGGCGCCGTCCTCGGTGCGCAGGAGGTTCTCCGCGAGGATCTTCAAGCTGTACGGGAGGCGCTCGGCGCCTTCTACCGCAGAGAGACGGAAGATCTCGTACGAGTTCTCACCGACCTCCAGTGTTCCCTTCGACCCGAACGTGTCGACGCTGCTCACGGTTGCTCCTTCTACCTGGCGAGGGTGATGACGACCGCCGCGGCCGGGGCACCGCGCGGGCTCTGCGGCCCGCGCCGTGCGCCCGGCACGGCAGGTCGTCGGATGACGATCAAGATGGTTCTGGGGGCTTTGCCCAGCGTACGCCGGGCCGGGCGACGCACCGAAATGTCGCCGACACACAGCATACCGCATTTATCTTGACGTCAAGATATCGACCGGCGCGTGGACGCTCCCGCGAGCCGTGGCGTGAGCACCCGGTACACGGCCTCGATCGCGACCCAGCCCACGACCACGGCGACCGCGACGACCACCGCCTCCTGCGCCGTCGGGACCTGGAGCGCGAAGAAGTCCCGCACCCACGGGACCGCGACCGCGAGCACCGCGCAGGCCGCGAGCGCCGCGATCAGCGCGACCTTCCACCCGTTGAGCGGGCGGGCCTGGATGCCCACGATCCACAACGACACCCCGACGAGCACGAGCGTCGCGGCCGAGCGCGCGTCGTCCGTGCCCACGAGCGGCCGCAGGTACCCGTGCACGGTCAGGATCACGGCCCCGATCACCACGCCCGCCGGGATCGCGAAGCTCAGCACGCGCCGCAGGAAACCTGCGAGGTAGCGCCGGTCGTTGGGCGGCAGCGCGAGGAAGAACGCGGGGACGCCGATCGTGAGCGTGCCCGCGAGCGTCATGTGCCGGGGCAGGAACGGGTAGGGCCACACGAGCAGCACGACCGCCACCGCCAGGATCGCCGCGTACGTCGTCTTGGCGAGGAACAGGCTCGCGACCCGCTCCATGTTCGCCATGACCCGGCGCCCCTGCCCCAGGACCCCGGGAAGCGTCGCGAACCGCCCGTCGACCAGCACGACGCGCGCCACGGCCTTGGTCGCGGGCGCGCCGTTGCCCATCGCGATCCCGAGGTCCGCGTCCTTGAGCGCCAGGGCGTCGTTGACGCCGTCCCCCGTCATGCCGACCACGTGGCCGCGCGACTGAAGCGCGTGCACGATCGCGCGCTTCTGCTCGGGCGTCACGCGCCCGTACACGTCGTGCACCCCGACGACCTCGGCGAGCTCGTCGGGGTCGGTCGGGAGCTCGCGCGCGTCGAGTCCCTCGACCGGGACCCCCTCGCCGTGCAGGCCGACCGAGGTCGCGATCGCCGCGACGGTGTCGGGGTTGTCGCCCGAGATGACCTTGGCCCGTGTCCCCTGGCGCCGGAAGTACTCGAGCGTCTGCGCGGCGTCGGGACGGATGCGCTCCCCCAGGACGGCGAGCAGCGCGGGGGCGAGGTCGGGCGGGAGCGGCGCCTCGGCCGTCGGGAGCCCGGTCGGGGCGCGGGCGAGCAGGACCACGCGCGCCCCCGTGCCCGCGGCCTCGCGGACCTCGGCGAGCGCGGTCGTCGCCGCCCCGTCCGAGCGCCCGGCGAGCAGGATCTCGGGAGCGCCCAGCACGAAGGCCCCCGCACCGGTCAGCACGGCGCTCCACTTGCGCGCCGAGGAGAACGGGACGGAGTCCTCCACCTCTGCGGGCAGGGTGCCGGACAGCCCGTCGGCGAGCGCCTTGGACGTGGCGTTGCCGTCCGGGTCGGCCGCGAGCGCGGCGAGCGCCTCGCGCGCGCCCTCGACGGCAGCGAGGGGGTGCAACGCGGTCAGGGCGACGTGCCCGTCCGTCAGGGTCCCGGTCTTGTCGAGGCACAGGACGTCGACGCGCGCGAGGATCTCTACCGCGGGCAGCTCCTGCACGAGGACCTTCTGGCGAGCGAGGAGCGTCGCCGCGATCGCGAAGTTGAGCGAGGTGAGCAGGACGAGCCCCTCGGGGATCATCCCGACGACGCCCGCGACCGCAGCGACGACGCCGTCACGCCACGTCCCGTCCGCGATCGACTCGCGCACGCCGCCCGTGTAGTTGAGCTGGCTCCAGAACAGCAGCAACGAGATCGGCACGATCCCGAACGAGACGACCTTGAGGATCTTGTCGACGCCCTCGCGCAGCTCCGAGCGCACGACCGAGAACTTCTTGGCCTCGGACGTGATGCGCTGCGCGTACCCCTCCTCGCCCACGCGCACGACACGGCACACCGCGGCCCCCGCGACGACCGCCGACCCGGACAGCACCTCGTCGCCCACGGCCTTGTGCACGGGGCGCGACTCCCCCGTCAGCATGGACTCGTCGACCTCGAGGCCCGTGACGTCGAGCACCACCGCGTCGGCCGGGACCTGGTCCCCCGTGCCGACGAGCAGCACGTCGTCCAGGACCACGTCGTCGAGCGCGACCTGCTCCTCGCCCCCGTCCCGCACGACCCGGGCGAAGGGCGCGGTGAGGATCGAGAGCCGGTCGAGCGTGCGCTTGGCGCGGTACTCGGTCACGATCC
This sequence comes from Oerskovia sp. NPDC057915, assembly GCF_042887685.1. Lineage (NCBI taxonomy): Bacteria > Bacillati > Actinomycetota > Actinomycetes > Micrococcales > Cellulomonadaceae > Oerskovia > Oerskovia sp. NPDC057915. The sequence goes on from NZ_JBHVOS010000020.1 coordinate 55,019, forward strand.
CGATCCCCGCGTTGACCACGACCACGAACCCGAAGACCGCGTCGGGCCACCGGCCCGTGAGGAGCACGAGCGTCACGGCGACCGCGAGGATCAGGTTGAAGAGCGTGAAGACGTTGGACCGCAGGATCGCGGCCAGCGAGCGCGACGTCGAGCGGGTCGTCCGGTTGGTCTGCCCGGCGGCCACGCGCGCCTCGACCTCGTGCGCGCTCAGCCCGGGTCCCCCGTCGTGCGGGGCGCTCACGTCGCCGGGGAGCGTCCCTGGGCCCGACGGCGGAGCGTCCGCCGGGCCCACGGGCCCGGTCGCGGACGTGTCGTCGTCGGCGAGGCTGCTCACCCCTCGATTGTGCCCGCCGGTGGGCGCACTGCCCTGTCGAGGCCGGCCGACCGGGTGCCGGGGCCGGCTGTCCGATCGCGCGCGGACGTCACAACCACCGGTGCCGCTTGAAGATCGCGTACAGCGTGAACCCCATGGCGACCATCGCGAGGATCGCGAGCGGGTACCCGTAGACCCAGTCCAGCTCGGGCATCCGCGCGAAGTTCATGCCGTAGATCGTGCCCACGAGCGTGGGCGCGAACAGGATCGCCGCCCAGGACGAGATCTTCTTGACCTCCTCGCCCTGCGCGAGGCTCGTCTCGGAGAGCCTGCGCATCTCCTCGTTCTGGTGCTGCGCGACGAGCGTGGCCTGGACCATGAGCGCGTTCTGCAGGAGCACCCGGAACGAGTCGGCCTGCTCCGCGAGGCGCAGCGAGTGGTCGAGCACGTCGCGCAGGTTGCGCTGGAGCTCGATGTCGACGCCGTACTTCTCGGAGCCGCGCTCGAGCGCCTGGAGGATGCCGACGACCGGGTGCGTGGCCCGCTGGAAGGCGATGACCTCGCGCGAGAGCTCGTAGATCCGTCGGGAGACGGCAGGGTCGCCGCTGAACAGCTGGTCCTCGATCTCGTCGATGTCGTTCTGCAGACCGGCGACCACCGGGGCGTACTCGTCGACGACCTGGTCGAGCACGGCGTAGAGGATCGCTTCCGGCCCGAGACGCAGGAGCGCGGGCGTCGCCTCCAGGCGACGGCGGACCGCCCCCACGTCCGGGGACTCGGCGTGGCGGACCGTCACGACGTAGTCGGGCCCGACGAAGACGTGCAGCTCACCGAACTCGACGCGCTCCTCGGCGTCCAGGTAGCGGGCCGGTCGCAGGACCACGAAGAGGTTGTCGTCGTAGCGCTCGAGCTTGGGCCGCTGGTGGGCCGCGATCGCGTCGTCGACCGCGAGGTGGTGCAACGAGAACTCGTCGGCGACCGCCCGGATCTCGGCCTCGCTCGGACGGTAGAGGCCGATCCACGCGAGCCCGTGCCGCTCCCGCAGCGTCTCGAACGTCTCCTCGAGGCTCGACGGGTTGGCCGTGCGCCGCCCGTCGACGTAGACCGCGTTGTCGACGATGCCCATGCTTGTCACTCCTCGGGTCGGTCGCGTCCGTCCGGTGCGCGGCGACCATCATGACAGGCGGGCGGCCGGGCCCTACTCCTCGTCGCGCGTCGTCCCCGTCGGTTCGCCAGTCAACGGGGTGACGCGGTCCGGGGCGTCCTTGCGCGGCCGGTAGACGACCTGGGCGTGGAAGACGAAGCGCAGGAGGAACGCGACGACCAGCGTCAGGGCCTGCGCCAGGACCGGTGGCATGCCGGTGAGGACCACCAGCCAGTGCAGGAAAGGCAGGCGGACCGCGGCCTCGATGCCGTTGAACGTGAAGGACTGCGCCGCGCGCTTCCACACGCTGCGCCCTTCCGAGCGCAGGTCGTGGAAGACGAAGTGCTCGAGGAGCAGGAAGTTCATGACGATCGTGACCGCGGCCGAGACCACCGCGGCAGGCATGTAGTGGACCCCGAACTGCTCCAGGCCCCACATGATCGCCAGGTTCATCACCGCCCCGAACGCCCCGACCAGCGCGAACGTCGACAGCCGACCGAACCGCAGCGCCGTGAGCTGCTGCAGGTACCGCAGCCCGTTCGCGAACGTCGCCTTGGACTCGCCGGCGAACCTCTCCCCGAAGACGAAGGGCTCCTCGACGACCTCGACCTTGTTGCGCGCCAGGATCTCCAGCAGGATCTTGAAGCCCCGCGGGCGCAGGCCCGCCAGGTCGATCGACGCGGTGCGCACCGCGAAGAACCCCGTCATCGGGTCGGTGACGTTCCGCAGCCGCACCGGGAACATCGACCGGGCCAGCAGCGACGACGCGGTCGACACGAGGTGCCGCCAGCGGCCGTCGAGCCCGCCCGCGTCGCCGCCCCCGACGTAGCGCGAGGCGACCACGACGTCCGCCGTGGTCTCCCGGGCGGTCTCCAGGAGCACCGGGACCATCTCCGGCGGGTGCTGCAGGTCCCCGTCCATCACGACGACCCACTCACCGTGCGCGGCACGCAGCCCCTCGACCACCGCACCGCTCAGCCCCCCGACCGGCTCGTCCCGGTGCAGCAGCCGCACGGGCACCCGCGAGGTCGTCGCCACGTGCCGGATCTCGTCGGGGGTCTCGTCGCGCGAGTCGTCGACGAACAGCACCTCCGCGTCGAACCCCTCGACCGCGTCGCCGAGGCGACGCACGAGCTCGCCGACGTTCGGCCCCTCGTTGAACGTCGGAACCACCACGGTGACCTGCATGCGCCCTCTTCTGCTCATCAGGCCGGCGGGACCCGGCACGTCAACCCATCGTCTCCCGAGATGGGCACGGGCGACAGGCGAGCGCCCGTCGCCCAGGAGCCGTCCGTGCGTCGCTCGACCCGCGGCAGGCCGGGACGGGCCCCGCGCGGACCGGCCACGCTCGCGACGCCGTGGGGACGTCTCGGCGGGCCGTCCGCACGAAGGTACAGGTCAGGGGCCGCGGAGCCCCCTAGGCTCACCGCGTGAGGACCGCGACCGCCTCGACGTGGTGGGTGTGGGGGAACAGGTCGTACCCGGTGACCGACTCGACCGTGTACCCGTGCTTGGCGAAGTAGGCGATGTCGCGCGCGAGGGCGGCGGGGTCGCACGCGACGTAGACCACGCGAGGGGCCTGGAGCGCGGCGACCGCGTCGACGACCTTGCGGCCCGCGCCGGTGCGCGGGGGGTCGAGGACCACGACGTCGGCCGTCGGCGCGGCGTGGTCCTTGGCCGCGAGCACCTTCTCGACCGGGCCGTGGTGCAGCTCGACCTGCGGCTTCTCGAACGCGTTGCGGCGGGCGTCCTTGACGGCGCGCTCGTCGCCCTCGATCGCCACGACCCGCCCCGTCTCGCCGACGGCGTCGGCGAGCGGCAGCGTGAAGAGGCCTGCACCCGAGTACAGGTCGACCACAGTCGCCTCGTCGAGCGGTCCGGCGGCCCGCAGCACGGCCTCCGCGAGCAGCGCGGGCGCCTCGCGGTGGACCTGCCAGAAGCCGTCGGCCGCGACACGGTAGGAGTGCTCGGTGCCCGCGACCGTCACGGTCTCGGTGACCGCGCGGCGAGCGTGCGGGCGACGGTCGATGTGACCCGCGTGCCAGACGACACCGTCCACGAGCAGGATCGGGTCGGCGCCGCCCGCGGGGGCGACGAGCTCGAGCCTCGTCCCCGGACGCCAGCGGCGCGTGAAGACCTCCTCGGCCTCGGCGAGGGCCGTGACCTCCGGTGTCGCGAGCGGCATCTCGTCGAGCGGGACGACGTCGTGCGAGCGGAACACGCGCATCCCCGCACGGCCCTCGTCGTCGGCGACCAGGTCGATGCGGGTGCGGTAGCCCAGGCCTCCGCGCTCGTCGTCCCCGGGAGCACCTTCAACCTCTACCTGAAGGTCAAGGCCGGCTAGGCGCTTGAGCTGCTCCTCGAGGACGGCGGCCTTCCACCGGCGCTGCGCGGGCAGGGACACGTGCGAGAGCTCGCCGCCGCCCGCTCCCCCGGGCCCTGCGGCCGGCCAGGCCGCAGGGACACGGTCCTCGGACGCCTCGAGGACCTCGACGGCGTCGGCGCGCCAGAACTTCGCGTCCTCCCCGTCGTCGGTGATCCGGGCCAGCACCCGCTCGCCCGGCAGCGCGTGCCGGACGAAGACGACGCGCCCGTCGAGTCGCGCGACGCAGTGGCCGCCGTGCGCGACAGGTCCGACCTCGAGCTCGACCAGAGGTTGAGGCTCGGGGACGTTGGACGTGGGGTTCAGGGTTTCAGACACCCCCCTAGTATCCCGGACGCGAACCGCTCCGGGCTCCGGACCGTTCACCCACCGGGCGTGGGACCGCACACGTTCTCGGCGCACCGGCGGACGCCACCGCGGCGCGGGCTCCCCCGGGACCTGCTCAGTAGCGGCGGTTGATCCGCTGCTGAGCCGCGAAGTTCTCCTTCTCGAGCCCCGTCTGCCCCTTGGTCGACGACAGCTGCCACGGTACCGACGCCACGACCACGCCGGGGGTGAACAGGAGCCGGCCCTTGAGCCGCAGGGCGCTCTGGTTGTGCAGCAGGTGCTCCCACCAGTGCCCCACGACGTACTCGGGGATGTAGACGACGACGAGGTCGCGCGGGCTCTCCCGGCGGATCGAGCGCACGTAGGACAGGATCGGTCGCGTGATCTCGCGGTACGGCGAGTCGAGGACACGCAGCGGGACCGGGAGGTCGAGCGCCTCCCACTCGGCCGTGAACTCGGCGACCTCCTCGGGGTCGACGCCGACCGTCACGGCCTCCAGGACAGAGGGGCGAGACGCGCGGGCGTAGGCCAGCGCCCGCATGGTCGGCTTGTGCAGCTTGGAGACCAGGACGAGCGCGTGGACACGGCTCGGCAGCGCTCGTGCCGCGGCCGGGTCCTCCCCGAGCGTGAGTTCCTCGCTCACCGAGTCGTAGTGCTTGCGGATCGCCCGCATGAGCACGAACACGACGCCCATCGCGAGGATCGCGATCCACGCGCCGTGCGTGAACTTGGTCAGCAGCACGATGACCAGGACCGTGCCCGTCATGCCGAAGCCGATCGCGTTGACGACGCGGGACCGCTTCATCTTGGTGCGGAAGCGCGGGTCCGGGGTCGTGCGCAGCTCGCGCGTCCAGTGCTTGATCATGCCGAGCTGCGAGAGCGTGAAGGACACGAAGACGCCGACGATGTAGAGCTGGATCAGTCGCGTGACCTGCGCGTCGAAGGCCCAGATCAGCGCGATCGCCGCGACGGCGAGGGTCACGATCCCGTTCGAGAAGGCGAGCCGGTCGCCGCGCGTGTGGAGCTGACGCGGGAGGTAGCCGTCCTTGGCCAGGATCGAGCCCAGCACCGGGAAGCCGTTGAACGCCGTGTTCGCGGCGAAGACGAGGATCAGCCCCGTCACCGCGGCCACGAGGTAGAAGGCGATCGGGAAGCCCTGGAAGATGGCCTGCGCGAGCTGGCCGATCACCGGGTCCTGCACGAAGTCGGCGGGTACCGGCTGACCGTCGATCGTGAGCTGCTCGGCGGGGTTCTCGGCGAAGTGCACGCCGGTCTTCTGCGCGAGGAAGAGGATCGCCATGATCATGAAGGCCGAGATCGTGCCGAGCAGCGCGAGCGTCGTGGCCGCGTTGCGGGACTTGGGCTTCTTGAAGGCTGGGACGCCGTTGCTGATGGCCTCGACGCCCGTGAGCGCGGCACAGCCCGACGCGAACGCCCGGGCGACCAGGAACGCTCCCGCGATCCCGGTCAGCCCCTGGTCGAAGTGGCTCTCGGCGACGAGCTGGTAGGACGCGCTCTCGGCCATGGGCAGGGTCCCCGTGGCGTACCGGACGAAGCCGACCACGGCCGTCATCCCGATCGCGAACATGAACAGGTACACCGGGATCGCGAAGAACGACCCGGACTCCTTGACCCCCCTGAGGTTGACCAGCGCCAGGAGGATCACGAGCGTGATCGCGAACGCCGCCTCGTGGCCCCGCAGGAACGGCATGGCTGCGGCCGCGTACTGGGCTCCCGAGGAGATCGACACGGCCACCGTGAGGACGTAGTCGACCATGAGCGCCGAGGCGACGCTGACGCCGGCCGTGGGGCCGAGGTTGACCGTGGCGACCTCGTAGTCACCGCCGCCCGACGGGTAGGCGTGCACGTTCTGGCGGTACGAAGCGACCACGGTCAGCAGGACCACGACGACCGCGAGACCCACCCACGGGGAGATCGTCGTGGCCGCGAGGCCCGCGATCGACAGGGTCAGGAGGATCTCGTCGGGGGCGTACGCCACCGAGGAGAGCGCGTCCGAGGCGAACACCGGCAGCGCGATGCGCTTCGGCAGGAGGGTGTGCCCCAAGTCGTCGCTGCGGACGGGACGTCCGAGCAGCAGGCGTTTGGCGGCATCAGCGATATCCGACACGTTGGCCCATGCTAGGCCCTCCAGGAGCCGTTGACCCCTCGACCGCCCTGGCGAATCTCGGCGGAGGGATGCTGCGTCCCGCTCGGACCCGCCGTCGGGCCACGATCTGTACCTGCACAGGACGGGCGCGCGGTAGCGTTTCGTCCGTGCACTTCGTGATCATGGGATGTGGCCGTGTCGGCGCCACCCTCGCCCAGTCTCTCGAGAACCGCGGCCACTCGGTCGCCGTGGTCGACCAGAACCCCGACGCCTTCCGACGGCTGTCCGCGGAGTTCTCCGGCAAGAAGGTGACGGGCCTGGGATTCGACCGGGACACCCTGATCCAGGCGGGGATCGAGGACGCCTACGCGTTCGCGGCGGTCTCCGACGGAGACAACTCCAACATCCTCGCCGCGCGCGTGGTCCGCGAGACGTACGGCGTCGACAACGTCGTGGCCCGCATCTACGACCCGCACCGCGCCGAGATCTACCAGCGCCTCGGCATCCCGACCGTCGCGACCGTCCGGTGGACCTCCGACCAGGTGCTGCGCAGGATGCTGCCCCTCGGCGCGACCGACGAGTACCGCGACCCCTCCGGGCAGGTCCGGCTCGCACAGACCGACTTCCACCCCGAGTGGGTCGGGCGTTCCGTGGCGACGATCGAGGCCGCGACCGGGGCGCGGGTCGCGTTCCTGGGCCGGTTCGGCGAGGGCGTCCTCGCGACCCCCGGCACCGTCCTGCAGGAGAACGACGTGCTGCACGTGCTCATGCGCGCCGCGGACGCACCCACGGTCGAGCGCCTCCTCACGCACGCCCCCAAGATCGAGGAGAACTGATGCACGTCGTCATCGTCGGAGCGGGCTCGGTCGGGCGCTCGATCGCCCGTGAGCTGCTCAGCCACGACCACGAGGTCATGATCATCGACAAGCAGCCCGCCGCGATGCGCGTCGCGCAGGTGGCCGACGCCGACTGGCTCCTCGCGGACGCGTGCGAGCTCTCGACCCTCGCCGAGGCGAAGGTCGACGAGTGCGACGTGATCGTCGCGGCCACGGGCGACGACAAGGTCAACCTCGTGGTCTCGCTCCTCGCGAAGACCGAGTTCGGGGTCCCGCGGACCGTCGCACGCGTCAACAACCCCAAGAACGAGTGGATGTTCGACGAGTCCTGGGGCGTCGACGTCGCGGTCTCGACGCCCCGCATCATGACGTCGATGGTCGAGGAGGCCGTCGCGGTCGGCGACCTGGTCCGGATCTTCACGTTCCACCAGTCCGGCGCGGACATCCTCGAGCTCACGCTGCCACCCGACTCGCCGCTCATCGGCACGCGCGTCGGTCAGGTGGACTGGCCCCTGGACACCGTGCTCGCGGCGATCGTCCGCGGGACCCAGCCCATCGCACCGAGCATCGACGACACCCTCGAGGTCGGTGACGAGCTGCTCATCGTCACGGGCCGTGACGTCGACGAGGCCGCGCTCCTGCGGGTCCTGATCAACCCGTCGCCCGACGAGGGCACCGGGATCGTCGACGAGACGACCGGCCTGCCCGTCTGAGCCACGGCGGAGGTCGGCGCCAGCGCTCCACGGACCTTCTCGGGTCCGGCGGACCCGCCGGGCCGGCCCGCGGGCTCGGCCCGTCTCCGGGCCCGGGCTCGGGCTCGGGCTCAGCCCTTCTCGAGGACCGGCTCCGCCGCGTGCGGGCGACGGACCAGCAGCCAGGTCAGCCAGAGGGTCAGCGCCCACAGCGGGATCCCCATCACGAGGCGGGCCGTGCCCAGCCAGGCGACCGCGTCCTCGCCGGCCATGAACAGCGGCACCTGGACGGCCAGGCGCAGCGCGAACATCCCGACCCACAGCCACGTCGCCAGCGCGTACCGTCGCATGAGCGCCGCGTCCCCGCGCCAGCGCTGGGCCCACGCCCGGAACGCGCCAGGAGCCGGCGCGTCCTGGCCGTCCGCGGCGCTGCCGGCGCCGCCCTCGGCCCTCTCCCCCGGGGGGACGTGCGCACCCGAGGCCGTGGCGCCGTCGGGCACGTCGCTCGCCGCGACCGCGGCCTTGACCTTGTCCCCGTCCGTCCAGCCGCTGCGCAGCGCCTCGACGACGAGGCCCACCACGGGCCACCGGACCAGCACCGAGACCGCCATCGCGACCAGGTAGGCCGCGTTCGTGAGGAGACCCGCCGCGTAGTAGTTCTGCGCCTCGCCCGAGCGCCAGGCCCACAGCACGCCGATCGCGACACCCAGGAAGCCCCCGAACGCCTGCGTCACGGGCGTACGCTGGACCAGGCGCGCCGCCACGGCCACGAGCGCGACCGCGACCGACGCGATCAGCGCGGGCCGCAGCGTGTTGCCCGTCGCGATGAACACGACCACGAACACGAGGCCGGGAGCCATCGACTCCACGAGCCCACGCACCCCGCCGATCGTCTCGGCGAGCGAGAACGACTCCCCCGCCAGGGCGCGCACACCGCGCGCGGCCCCCTCGTCCGGCGGGACGACGTCGTCGATCGCCTCGGCGACCTCCTCCACCTCCTGGGCGGGGTCCATCGGGGCGCGCTCACGGGAGGGCTCGTGCGTCATGTCGTCTCTCTCGCCGGCAGGAAGGGTCACGGACTCACTCGCCTGCGCGCGGGCGCAGCTCGTAGCGGGGGTTGAACATGGTGCGCCGGCCCGCGATCTCGCAGACCAGACCCTCGACCCGGACACGACGTCCCGGCTCGACGCCCGCGATGCGACGACGACCGAGCCACACCAGGTCGAGCGAGCCCGACCCGTCGTAGAGCTCCGCCTCGACCGTGGGCACGCCCTCGCGCGGGCGCAGGATGACCGAGCGCATGACGCCCGAGACGGTCGCACGCTTGCGGTTCGCGAGGTCGGAGACGGCCGAGCACCCGACCTGGCTGGCCGAGTCGTGCCGCTCCTCGTCCGCGGCGATCTCCTCCTGGGAGGCCAGCACGGAGTGCAGTGCCTGACGCAGCGTCATGGTCAGCGCCTCTCGGTGATCTCCGGCCCGCGCGTGAGCGGGTCGAAGGTCGGGAGCGAGGGAGCGGCGCCCTCCGGAGCGGCGGCCGCGGGCCGCGGCGGCTGGCCGGGCAGGTGCATCGCGAGAAGGTCGCGGGGCGGGCGCGCGTTCTGGTCACGGACCACGACGATGTTCGCGAAGACCGACTCGAGCAGCCGGGCCGCCTCCGGGTCCGCCGCGGCCTTGCCCGTCAGGACACCCCGCAGGAACCAGCGCGGGCCGTCGACACCGACGAAGCGGGCCGCGCGGAACCCCTTCTGACCGTCCGGGCCCGTGGCCGGGAGCTTCGCGAGCAACTCGCGACCGAACGAGCCCGGGATGTCGTCGACCGTCCCGCCCTGCTGACGCACGGACTCGGCGATCTCCTCACGGATCTCGTCCCAGATGCCCATGGTCTTGGGCGCCGCGAAGGCCTGGATCTGCAGCGCGGAACCGTTGACCGCCACAGCGGCCCCCGTGATCTTCTGCGTCTTCTTGTCGACCTCCATCCGCAGCTCCATGCCCGGGACGCCCGGCAGCCAGATGGCTCCGAGGTCCGCGCGGGCACCGAGCTCGCTCACCTGCGAGGAGTCGAACGGGCCACGAGCGCCCGCCGCGGGCGCGACCGGCGCCTGGCCTCCCGGGGTGCCGACCGCGTCTTCCACGGTCTCCTCGGTCCCGGAGCCCTCGGGGGCGACCGCCTCGTCGCTCGAGCTCTGCGACGCACTACGCCGGAACAAACCCACGGACGTTCTCCTTCAGCTCTTCGCCGCGTCGACCATCGACCACGGCTCGTTCGGGACGGCAGGACCGACCCTGCTCCTCCCACCCTAGACCGCTGCGCCGCCCGCGTGACCGTCCTCGGCCACGGGCGAACACCCCGGCGTCGCGGGGCTCACTGCGCGGCGACCCACCCGCCGCTCGACCCGAACCCGCCCTCGCCACGGTGCGACCCGGGCAACCGCTCGGCCTGCAGGAAACGCGCGTGCTCGACCTTCTGGATCACGAGCTGGGCGATGCGGTCGCCCCGGTGGAGCACGACCGGGGTCTGCGGGTCCGTGTTGTGGAGGATCACCTTGATCTCGCCGCGGTAGCCCGCGTCGACCGTCCCGGGTGCGTTGACGATCGTCAGGCCGTGGCGGGCCGCGAGGCCCGAGCGGGGGTGGACGAACGCGGCGTAGCCGTCGGGCAGCGCGATCGCGAGCCCGGTCGGGACGGTGGCCCGGCCCTGCGGCGCGATCTCCACGTCCACGGTCGTCACGAGGTCCGCGCCCGCGTCGCCGGGGTGGGCGTAGGCGGGGACGGGGGTCACGTCGTCGAGGAGCTGGACCAGCACCTCGACGTCGCCCGGTCGGGCGGGCACGGGTGCGAGGGCGGTCGGGGCCGCCGGTTCGTCGATGGGCACCCGCAGAGCCTAGTCCGCGGCGGGCGGCCCCGCGAACACCCCTGGGCCCCATTCTCGCTCCCGCTCCCCCGGACGCACGACCACCACCGCCGGACGGACCTGGGATGATGGGCTCATGCCTCAGCCTGCCCCTGCCTACCGCGAACGCCTGCTCCCCGGCCCCGGCGGATGGTCCGCCGCCGTCGCCTTCGCCGTCATCCTCGGCGTGGCGCTGTGGCCCGTCGACGACGTGCTGTCGATCTCCACGGGGGTCGTGGCCCTCGTCGTCCTGGTCGCCCTCGCATGGTGGACCTCCCCCGTGGTCTCCGTCTCCCCCGGTCCGGACGGCCAGCCCGTGCTGCGCGCCGGACGCGCGACGATCCCGACGCCGCTCCTCGGGACCACCACGGTGCTCGACCGCGCGGCCATGACGCGCGAGCTCGGCCCCACGCTCGACGCCAGGGCGTACGTCTGCCTGCGGGCGTGGGCCCGCACCGGTCTGCGTGTCGAGCTCGTCGACCCGGCCGACCCGACCCCGTACTGGCTCGTCTCCACCCGGCGACCGACCGAGCTCGCCGCAGCCCTGACCGCGAGCGCCCCGACCGGCGGCACCGCGGGCACCGCGGGCGTCATGGGCACCGCGGCCGACGGTCGGGACCAGCCCGACCGCTGACCAGCCGTCGACGGGCCGTCGACGAGCCGTCGACGAGCCCGGACGCGCGGACGGCCGCCACCCCTCGTGGGGTGGCGGCCGTCCGTCGTTGGGGCTCAGGCCGTCAGGCCGCGCACTCCGAGCAGATCTGCTGCCCGTTCTTCTCGTACGCGAGCTGGCTGCGGTGGTGCACGAGGAAGCAGCTCGAACAGGTGAACTCGTCAGCCTGCCGAGGCAGCACGCGGACCGAGAGCTCTTCGCCGGAGAGGTCCGCGCCCGGGAGCTCGAACCCTTCCGCAGCTTCGGTCTCGTCTTCGTCCACAACGCCCGAGCTCTTGTCGGAGCGACGAGCCTGCAGCTCTTGGATCGAGTCCTCGCTGAGATCCTCTTCGCTCTTGCGGGGGGCGTCGTAGTCAGTTGCCATCTGTGGGGTCACACTCCGGAACGTCGTGGTCGAACATGGGGGTCGTTCGGTCCGGCGAAGGCCGTCGAACAGGCACTCCGTAGGACGTTCTGCTGGACGTCCTGACTGGTGTACGCGGTGTAATGCTCCGCCGCCGGGAATTGTTCCCGGGGGCGAACGGATTCTGCACCATTTACCGCGCTGGCGCATCCCCGACGCGAGTGGTCCTCGTCACCCCTCACCAGGCCCGACGGATTCCCTCACCGGGTGCCGTCGGAATCGGCACCGGAGGCCTCCAGGATCGCGACCAGGTCCGCCACGGCCTGCGGCGCACCGGCGACCGTCATCTCGACTCCCGCCGGTCGCCCCCGCAGGCCGGTCACGGTCGCACCGGACTCCTGCGCGACGAGCGCACCTGCGGCGAGGTCCCAGGGGTTGAGGCCGCGCTCGTAGTAGAGGTCGAGGCTGCCGGTCGCGACGAGGCACAGGTCGATCGCGGCCGAACCGAGCCGACGGATGTCGCGCACCTGCGGCAGCACGTCCACGAGCACCTGCGCCTGGTGGCGCCGACGGTCGGCGTCGTACCCGAAGCCCGTCCCGACGAGGGACGTCGCGAGCGGGCCCGCAGGGTTGACGACTACGGGCTCCCCGTCGAGGGTCGCCCCCGCACCGAGGCCGGCCGTCCAGGTGCGCCCGTCGACGATCGAGTGCACGGCGCCGGCGAGCACCGTCCACTCGGCGGGGTCGGGAGGACCGGCCACCACGGCGACCGAGATCGCGTACGAGGCGACCGAGTACAGGTAGTTGACCGTGCCGTCGATCGGGTCGATGACCCACGTCAGACCGGACGTGCCGGCCGACGCCCCCTCCTCCTCGCCGAGGATCGCGTCGTCGGGACGCTCGCGCGCGATGATGCGCCGCAGGAGGGCCTCCGACTCGGCGTCCATGGCTGTCACGACGTCGACCGCGCTCGACTTGGTCGCAGCGACCTCGACGTGCTCGGGCCGGCCGTCGCGCACGAGCGCCCCGGCCTCCCGGGCCAGGCGCTCGGCGAGGGCTCGCAGCTCCGGGACGGTGACGTCGTCGGGCAGGCGGGGGTCATCGATGAAGGAGGTCACGTCTCACATCCTGCCCGACCCTGCTCCGCCGCGACGACCCGACCACGGACCCGGGACGGTCCACCCGAGCCGCAGCGAGACCAGCCGGAAGCCGAAGATCAGCGCGATCGTCGCGAGCTGGGTCCACCCCGTGAGCCACCCCTCGCGCCACAGGACCGCCGTGATGAACGCCCCCACGATCGCGGGCACCGCGTAGAGCTGACGGTCCTGGAGGATGAGCGGCGCCTCGCTCGTGAGCAGGTCGCGCAGGATCCCGCCCCCGATCCCCGTGAGGGTGCCGACGATCACCGCGGCCATGAGGCCGACCCCGTAGTCGAGGCCCTTGGTCGTCCCGACGATCACGAACAGCGCGAGCGCGCCCGCGTCGAGCACGACGATCCCGCGCCGCATCCGTTCGAGACGAGGGTGGAAGAAGTAGATGAACACTCCCCCGGCCAGCGCGGCCACAACGAGGCGCCAGCTCGAGATCCCCACGGGGGGTGTCGCGCCGATGAGCACGTCGCGCAGGATCCCGCCGCCCAGACCTGTCGCCCAGGCGAGCACGAGCACCCCGAAGATGTCGAAGGACTTGCGGATCGCGGACAGACCACCGGACAGTGCGGCGCAGAACACGGCGCCCAGCTCGAGGACGTCGTCCATCGGGAACTCGATCACGGGGAGAATCATCCCAGCAGACCCCGGAACGCGGCACACCGAGCCGCCTGCGCCGCGTGGGCGACCCGGGATGGCACTCTCGGGAGTGCAGGCCCACCGGCGACGAGCCGGTCTGCGACGGCGTGGGAGGATTCATGAACGAGCTCGAGCTGGTGAGGTTGCACGAGGACGGGGAGACCCTCGTCCTCGCCGGAGCGGACGGTGCCCGGTTCACGCTGCCCATCGACGACGCGCTGCGCGCCGCGGTCCGCCGCGACCGCACCCAGCTCGAACAGCTGCGGGCCCAGGCTCCCGGCGTCCTGCCCGTGCGGGAGATCCAGTCCCAGCTGCGCGCGGGCCACAGCGCCCGTGAGGTCGCCGAGAAGGCCGGCATCCCGATCGAGCAGGTGCGCCGCTTCGAGGGGCCCGTGCTCGCCGAGCAGGAGTTCGTCGTCGAGCAGGTCCGCAAGAACCGGCTGGGGCACGACGAGGGCTCCCTCACCCTGGGCGAGCTCGTCACCGAGCGCCTGACCGCTCGCGGCGTCGAGCCCGAGGACGTCGAGTGGTCCGCGGCCCGCCCGCACGGCGCGGCGTGGACCGTCACGGCGCTCTTCCTGATCGGGGACCGCGCCCGCAGCGCACGCTGGTCCTACGACCCCCAGTCCCGCTCCCTGCACGCGCTCGAGGACGAGGCCCGCTGGCTGTCCGGGGCATCGCCCGAGGCCGAGCCAGTGCGCGGCGTGCGCGGCGCGATCTTCGACCACGCGGCGCGCGGTGGCGGCCAGGCCCCGTCGGCGCCTTCCCCCGAGCGGGGTCCGGGCACCGACGCGTCGGACGAACCCGCGCGCACGCAGGTCGTCGAGACCCTGCCGCTGCACGACGAGACGACCTCGATCCTCGACGACCTCAGCCAGCGGCGCGGCGTGCGTGCGCACCGCGACGACGACCCGGCGATCTTCGAGGGCTTCGGTCCTCCCCAGACGTTCGACCTGGGCACCCCGTCGCGGCGCGACGACGCGCGCGGCGAGGAGGACGAGCCCGCAGGGGCCAAGGTCATCAGCCTCGGTCAGGGTGGGCGCCAGGGGGCGCACCACCGGCCCGACGACGGCGCTCACCCGTCACGGTCGGCCCGCCGGGACGCGAACCGTGACGTCGGACGGGACGAAGGGCTCGACCCGTCCGAGGAGCCCCCTGACCAGGAGTCTCGCGACGCCCACCCTGCGGGGTCGGGAAGCCGCGAGCGTCGCACGGGCGACGACCGCACGACCGACGTCGACCCCGACGAGCACGTCAGCGCGACGCGTCCCCGGCGCGAGGACGCCGGAGGCCGGACCGAGCCTGCGGCGCACCCGGCCGAGCCGCGACGCAGCGGCCGCAAGCCCCGGGCGAGCGTTCCCAGCTGGGACGAGATCGTCTTCGGGGCCAAGCCCGAGCACTGAGCTCCTGGCGCGGAGGTCCGAGGCCCTCCGCGCCGCCGTCGACCCTGCGTCACGATCCCGCGTCGCGGGGGTCTCAGCCTGTCGCGGAGGCCTCAGCGCCTCGCCGGGGACTCAGCGGGGCGCGGGTCCCTCCGACAGGTCGAGGGCCAACCCGTCCCCGTTCGCCGAGCGCAGCCGGGCCGACGCGGAGGTCATGCGCCGCATGTGGTGCCGTCGGCACAGGACCTCGTAGGCGACCTCGCTCGCACTGTCGGTGTCACCCACCACCACCTGCGCCCCCTCGACGACCATCCAGCCGTCGACCGTGCGCGCGTTGTGGGTCGCGCGGGCCCCGCACCAGCACAGCGCCTGCACCTGGAGCACCTCCACACGGTCGGCCAGCTCGATGAGGCGCGCCGAGCCCGGGAAGAGGTGCGACCGGAAGTCCGCCGTGATGCCGAAGGCGAACACGTCGATCTCGACCTCGTCGACCAGGCGGGCGAGCTGCTCGACCTGGGTCGTCGAGTAGAACTGGGCCTCGTCGCAGATCAGGTAGTCGACGGTCTCGCCGTGCCGACGTGCGTCCACCACGAACGACCAGAAGTCCGTGTCGTCGCGGACCTCGTGCGCGGCGACCTCGAGGCCGAGGCGCGAGGAGAGCCGGTCCGTCCCGGCGCGGTCGTTGCGGGAGAACTTGAGCCCCGTCCGACCACGCGCGGAGTGGTTGTGGTCGAGCTGCAGGGCGAGGGTGGACTTGCCGCAGTCCATCGTGCCGGAGAAGAAGACCAGCTCTGCCACGGTCGTGGGCCTTTCGGGTACGGGGGACGGTCCCCTGAGGGCACCCGGTCACGACGTCCGGACCGGGTGGGGTGGGTTGGTGCTCAGGTGGTCGTGACGAGCAGCGGGACCTGCATCTCGGTGCGGGTCAGCGACCCGTGGACACCGACGAGCTGCAGGGAGGCTGCGGTCTGCGTGCGGGAGTCCACGACGGTCGCACGGCCACGCATCGCGACGACGACGTCCCCGATCGCGGGGAGCACGTGGTCCGCGACGGGGCCGAACCAGCCCGCGGCCACCGCGTCCTCGCGCAGCGCTACGATCGCGTCGTCGCCCAGGACCGACGACCAGCGCGCCGCGACCGAGGGTGCCTGGTCCGGGCGGGCGTAGACGTGCACCGCGCGGGGCTCGCCGCCCACGAGGTCGACACCACGCCCCAGCTCAGGGGTCTTCGCGACGTCCCAGCGCTTCGAGCGGTCGACGTCGACCATGCCGTGGTCGGCCGTCACGACCAGCAGGGTGCCGTGCGGCAGCGACCGGGCGAGGCGTCCGAGCTCGCGGTCGAGGTCCGACAGCGCGTCGCCCCACTGCCGCGAGCGCCAGCCGTGGTGATGACCGGCCTTGTCGACGTCGCCCCAGTAGAGGTAGACGATCCCGGGGGCCGTGAGCTCGAACGCCACGGTGTCGACGCGGTCCGCGATGGACTCGGCCGCGAGGTAGCGTGCTCCGCGCAACGCGGCCACGGTCATGCCCGAGCCGGCGAAGCGGGCGGGACCGACCGAGGAGACCTCGACCCCGGCCTCGGCCAGGCGTTCGAGCACGGGCGGTTCCTGCTGCAGGTCGCGCGGGTCTGCGGCGCCGTCCCACGAGACCATGTTCGCGAGCCGACCCGAGGCGGTGTCGCGCTGGGTGTAGCCGAGCATGCCGGTGCGACCGGGGGACGTGCCCGTGCCGAACGTGCCGATGGCCGCGGCCGTCGTGCTGGGGAAGCTCGACGTGAGGACCCGGGAGGTGCCGAGCAGCGACCGCAGGAACGGCGCATGGCCGGCCCGCTCGGTGAGGTTCGCGTGGCCCAGGCCGTCGACGAGCACGACGCAGACGCGGTCGGCGGTCGGCAGGCCGAGGTCCGCACGGGCCTGCAGCGAGCTCGTGCCGGTCGCGGTCGTGAGGTCCAGACCCAGGGCGCCGGCCGCGCCGGGCAGGACCGAGCTCAGGGCGAGCCCGTCGTACCGCGGGGCGAGCAGCCCGTCCGGGAGGACCTCGGGCAGGACCGTCACCGGCTCACCCGGCCCACGCCGTGGGCCGTCGCCGCCGAGAGCGCCCTGGCGAACGCGAGGGCGTTGCGCACCGCGTCGCGCCCCTCCGCCTCGGCACTCACGCGCACCACGATGTCGTCGGGCGTGATCTGCCCCGTCAGGCCGTGGTCCGCCTCGCACCCTGGGTCCGGGCACTGCGCGGGCTCCAGGTCCACGCGGGACACGGCGCCCCAGCCGATCGCGAGCGTGACCTCGATGGGCGGCGTGCCGCTGCGGTGCTTCTCCGGGTCGACGACGACGTGCGACAACGACACCGAGCGCAGCTCGGAGATCGGTACCGACTCGGTCGTCGCCGCGGCGGACGCGGACGGGTTCTCGCTGTCCGCGGGGTGGTCGTCGACGTGCGCGGTGATCAGGCGGGTCGGCGTGAGCACCAGCACCGTCAGGTGGCGACGCACCTCGACGTCGAACGTCGTCTCGACGTAGACGAGGTGGGACACGAGGTCCTCCCCGGCGATGGCGACGTCGAGCACGTCCTGCACGAGCTCCGGGTAGTAGCCCGCGCGGCGCAGCTGGGAGGTCAGGTCGGTCCGGGAGGGGGATTCAGCAGATGGCACCCGCGCATTCTCCCACCGCACGGCGCGGCGGGGCCAGCCCGCCCGCGCGCCTGTGGACCGATCAGCCCGGGAGCGCCCGCCGCAGGGTGTCCGCCCGCTGTGCGCCCGCCACCTGGACCCGTGCGCCGAGCACGGCCGCGCCGTGCTCGGCGACCACGACCGGGTAGAGCTCGACGCTGCGCAGCTCGGGCAGCTCGTCGGCCATGAGCGACATGCGCGCGAGCAGGTCCTCGAGCGCCGCGGTGTCCGCCACGGGCGCCCCCATGTAGCCGAACAGGCGAGGTGCGGCCCGGATCGAGCGGACCATCGTGGCGACGTCGACGTCGGTGAGCGGGGGCACGCCGTAGCTCACGTCGCCCAGGAGGTCGACCGCGTCTCCCGCGAGGCCGAACGAGACGACCGGCCCGAAGAGCTGGTCCTCGGTCGAGCGCACGACGCACGCCACGCCCGCGTCGGCCATGCGCTGGACCTCGAAGGGTGCGGGCCCCGTGGGCCCGTCGGCACCTGTGCCGTCCTCCCCCGGCGTGGCTCGTCCGGGGTCTCCCACGGGCAGCACGGCCGCGAGCGAGGCCCGCATCTGCTCGACGTCGTCGCGCAGCTCGTCCTCGTCGCCGATGTCGAGGCGCACGCCGCCCAGGTCCGCCCGGTGGCGGAGCGACTCCGCCGTGCTCTTGAGCGCCACGGGCCAGCCGATCTCGTGCGCCGCGGCCACGGCCTCGTCGGCCGTACGGACACGGCGCGAGGGCCACAGCTCGATGCCGTACGCCGCGAGGAGCCGGGCCGTGGTCTCCGCGTCGAGGTCGACCACCGAGTCGCCCGCGAGGGCGCCCTCGACGATCGCCCGGGCGCGGTCGGGGTCGACGCCCGCCGGACGGTCGACCGTGCCGTGGTCGGCGTCGCGCCAGCGCGCGTACCCGACCACGGCACCGACCGCCGCGACGGCGTCCTCCGGGGTCGAGTAGGCGGGCACGTGCAGGGGCGGCCCGTCGGGGTCCGCGGGGTCCGGAGCGCTGAGCTCGGCGGCGAGGCCGTGGAGCCCGAGGACGCTCGCGACCGTGGTGCGCCCGCTCGCCGCGGCGGCACGGGCGACGGCCCGCGAGACGGTGCCGACGCGGGGGCGGACGGTGGGGACGTGCACCGCGACGACGACGTCGCACGCGTCCGGGGCGTAGAGGGCGGCGACCGCGCTCTCGACCAGGTCGTCGTCGGCGTCCTCGGGCAGGAACGTCGAGCAGTCGGCGACCACGAGCCCGGCCGAGACCACGGCCTCCGCGACGAGCGCGGTCAGCGCGGCCGACGACGCGAGGATCCCGATGCGCCGACCGGACGGCAGCGGCTGGTTCGCGAGGAGCTGGGCGATGTCGACGAGGTGGTGGGTGTTCTCGGCGTGGATCACCCCTGACTGACGCAGCATCTCGTCGAGGGTGCGGCGCGGGGCGCGCGTCGAGCGGACGGCGTGACCGGGCGGCACGACCTGCCCCGAGCGCCCCGCCGTCACGACCACGACGGGCTTGACCGACGCCAGCCGTCGGGCGATGCGGGAGAACTTGCGAGGGTTCCCGATCGACTCGAGGTACAGGCACACGACCGACGTCTCGGGGTCGTCCTGCCAGAACTGCATGAGGTCGTTGCCCGAGACGTCCGCGCGGTGCCCGGCCGACACGAACGAGGAGATCCCGATCCCGCGGCGCAGGGCCGTCGCCAGGAGCGTCACGGCCGTGGGGGCGGACTGGCAGAAGATGCCGATGCTGCCCGCGACCGGCTCGACCTCGGCCAGGCTCGCGTTGAGCCGGTGCCCGGCGTGCGTCGTCAGGAGCCCGTACGTCGCGGGGCCGACCACACGCATCCCGGCGGTGTGCGCGGTGCGCAGGAGGTCGCGCTGGAGCGCGAGCCCGTCAGGACCGGTCTCCGCGAACCCTGCCGACAGCACGACGACGGCGCGCACCCCGAGGCGTTCGAGCTCGGCCGTCGCGGCGATCGCCTCGTGCGGGGGAAGCGCCAGCAGCGCGAGGTCCACGGGTCCGGGGACGTCCGCGATGCGGGCCCGGAAGCGGACCGGGGGCGCGGCCGCCTCGTCGTCGAGCTCCTCGACCAGCTCCTCGACGAGCTCGGCGGCCGTCGCGGCGTCGTGCGGGTGCCCGTGCGCGTGCCCGTGCTCGCCGTCGTGACCGTGCGGACCGTGCCGGCCCTCCCCCTGGTCGACGAGGACCGGGCCTCCGTCGTCGGGGAGCCCCCCGCGCTCTCCCGCGGTCGGGACCGGGAGCACGGCGTCGTCGGGCGCGGCGGTGCCGACCACCTCGAACGTCCCGTCGCCCGGGTCCCGGAGCGCGCCCGCGAGCACCCGCTCGGCCAGGAGCCGCTCCACGGTGCCGGGCGCCGCCGTCGGGCCGGGGCCCACGAGCAGGACCCGGCGGGCCGTGAGCAGGCCGTGCATGGACCGCGCCTCGGCGCGGTGCTCACGGTCCGCCATGACCTCGCGCGAGCGGTCCGTCGGGTCGAGGTCGACGCTCACCGCGACGATCCCGTCGTCGACGTGCTGGCTCACGACGTAGCCGGCCTCCTGGAAGACCGCGAGCATCTTGCCGTTCTGCGGCAGCACCTCGGCGCTGAACCTGCGCACGCCTCGCTCCCGGGCCGCGGCCGCCAGGTGCTCCAGGAGCACCGACCCCAGGCCGCGCCCCTGCTCGGCGTCGGCGATGTTGAACGCGACCTCGGCCTCGTGGGGCGCGACCTTGTCGAAGCGCGCGACCCCGATGATGTCCTCGCGCAGGTCCTCCCCCACCCGCTTGACCGCGACCAGGGCCACGCGCTCGGAGTGGTCGACGACCGTGAAGCGCTCGAGGTCGCGGTCCGAGAGCCGCTCGATGTTCGCGAAGAAGCGCAGGTACGTGGAGCGCTCGCTCTGGCCCATGTGGAAGCGCTGGAGCGCCGCGGCGTCGGACGGCCGGATCGGACGCACGTGAGTCGTCGTGCCGTCGCGCAGCACGACGTCCGCCTCCCACTCGACCGGGTACTGGTCCGGCTGCGGCGCCGGGTCAGGGTCGGCCGGGACGTCGTGTCCGTTCACCCGCCCTAGGCTACTGGTCGGAGCGACGCTGGTCAGCGGCGCGCCCGGCGCGCGGGAGAATGAGGGCCCGGATGTCGGTGGGCCGCGCTACCGTTCGCCGACGAGCACACGTGCCCGGCCGTCCGGCCCGCCGACCGCACAGCCGACCGCACCCGAAGCACCCGACCCATCGACCCGCAGGAGCCCGACGACCCATGGCGCGCAGACCGTCCGCCTCGAAAGCCCCGCTCGACCCGAGCGAGGTCCACGAGAAGATCATCGACATCGACGTCACGACGGAGATGGAAGGGTCCTTCCTCGAGTACGCGTACTCGGTCATCTACGCCCGCGCCCTGCCGGACGCGCGCGACGGGCTCAAGCCCGTCCAGCGCCGCATCCTGTTCCAGATGTCCGACATGGGGCTGCGCCCGGACCGAGGGCACGTGAAGTCGGCGCGCGTCGTCGGCGAGGTCATGGGCAAGCTCCACCCCCACGGCGACACCGCGATCTACGACGCCCTGGTGCGCCTGGCCCAGCCGTTCTCGCTGCGCCTGCCGCTGGTCGACGGCCACGGGAACTTCGGGTCGCTCGACGACGGACCCGCAGCGCCGCGCTACACCGAGGCGCGCCTCGCGAGCTCGGCCATGGCCATGACGGTCGGGCTCGACGAGGACGTCGTCGACTTCATCCCGAACTACGACAACAAGCTGACCCAGCCCGAGGTCCTGCCCTCCGCGATCCCCAACCTGCTGGTCAACGGCGCCGCGGGCATCGCGGTCGGCATGGCGACCAACATGGCGCCGCACAACCTGGTCGAGGTCATCGCCGCGGCCCAGCACCTCATCAAGCACCCGACCGCGGACCTCGACGCGCTCATGCGCTTCGTCCCCGGTCCGGACCTGCCGGGCGGCGGCAAGATCGTGGGCCTCGACGGCATCCGCGACGCCTACCGCACGGGCCGCGGCTCGTTCCGCACCCGGGCCACCGCACGCATCGAGAACATCACGGCCAAGCGCAAGGGCATCGTCTTCACCGAGCTCCCCTACCTCGTGGGGCCGGAGAAGGTCATCGAGAAGATCGCCGAGGGCGTGAAGTCGAAGAAGCTCGTGGGCATCACCAACGCGACCGACCTCACGGACCGTGCGCACGGGCTGCGCCTCGTCGTCGAGATCAAGACGGGCTTCAACCCCGAGGCCGTGCTCGAACAGCTCTACAAGGTCACCCCGCTCGAGGACTCGTTCGGCATCAACAACGTCGCGCTCGTCGAGGGCCAGCCCCGCACGCTCGGTCTGCGCGAGCTCCTCCAGGTGTGGGTCGACCACCGCATCGACGTCGTGCGCCGCCGTTCGTCGTACCGGCTCGCCAAGCGCAAGGAACGCCTGCACCTGGTCGAGGGCCTGCTGCTCGCGATCGTCGACATCGACGAGGTCATCCAGGTCATCCGGTCGAGCGACGACGCCGAGACGGCACGCACCCGCCTGCGCGAGGTCTTCGACCTGTCCGAGCCGCAGGCCGAGTACATCCTCGAGCTGCGCCTGCGCCGCCTGACCAAGTTCTCGCGCCTCGAGCTCGAGAAGGAGCAGGAGGCGCTGCGGCTGGAGATCGCCCAGCTCGAGGAGATCCTCGGCGACGACGCCAGGCTCCGCGCGGTCGTCTCGGCCGAGATGAAGGAGGTCGCGAAGGTCTACGGGACACCGCGACGCACCATCCTCCTCGAGTCGGCAGGCGCGTCCCCCACGTCCGCGCAGGGCGTCCTGGGCACCGTCTCGGCCGTCCCGCTCGAGGTCGAGGACACGCCCTGCTGGGCACTCATGTCCGCGACGGGGCTCCTGGCCCGCACGGGCGACGCGACCGAGCCGGGCACGGGTGGGCGCCGCCACTCGCACGACGCCCTGAGCGGTGCCGTGGCGGCCAGCGTGCGCAGCGACGTCGGGCTCGTGACGAGCACGGGCCGCATCGTGCGGCTCTCGGTCCTCGACCTGCCCGCCCTCCCCCCGACCGACGGCGCCCCGAGCCTGTCCGGCGGCGTGCCCCTGAGCGAGATCGTGAGCCTCGAGGCGGGCGAGAGGCCGCTGACCATCGTGTCCCTCGACCCCGACGCCCCCACGCTCGCGCTCGGCACCGCGGGCGGCGTCGTCAAGCGCGTCATCGCGGGCGACATGCCGACCAACCGAGACTCCTGGGAGGTCGTCTCCCTCAAGGAGGGCGACGCCGTGGTCGGCGCGGCCCCCGTGACCGACGCGGACGAGCTCGTGTTCGTGAGCTCCGACGCGAGCCTGCTGCACTTCGACGCGTCGGCCGTGCGCCCGCAGGGACGCAGCGCCGCAGGCATGGCGGGCATCAAGCTCGCGCCGGGACAGCAGGTCACGTTCTTCGGCGTGATCGACGCCGCGAGCCGCGACCTCATGACGGTCGTGACCATCGCGGGCGCGTCCGACGCCCTGCCGGGCACGCAGGCGGGCTCGGGCAAGGTCACGCCCTACGAGCTCTACCCCGGCAAGGGCCGCGCGACGGGTGGCGTGCGCGCCCAGCGGTTCCTCAAGGGCGAGGACACGCTCATCCTCGCGTGGGTCGGCCGCGGTCCCGGCCGGGCCGTGGGGTCCGCGGGCCAGCCCGTCGAGCTGCCCCCCGTCGACCAGCGCCGCGACGGATCGGGCGCACCGCTCGAGGTCCCGATCACGGCGATCGGTGTCGGCTGAGCCTGCCCACCGCCTCGGGGCGGACGACCGTGGGGTCGACCGGTTCCTCCGGTCGACCCCACGGTCGTTCGTCGTCCTGCCGTGCGGCCCTGCGCGGTCGTACGCCGTCCTGCCGTGCGGCCCTGCGCGGTCGTACGCCGTCCTGTGGCGTCCCGTCAGGTCCTGTGCCGTCGTCGACCGACGACCCGCTCAGGCCGACGGCGTGCCCGACGCGCCGCCGTCGGCGTCCGGCGACCCGACCGCGAGGCCCGCGCCGGACGCGTCCCGCGCGTCCCGGCGCAGGATCCCGGCGACGAGCAGCGCCTGGCCCGCGAGGTACGTGAGCATGACCCAGAACCCGGAGGACAGCGGACCCGGGACCTCGAAGCCCGGGACGAACGCCCCGAGCGCGATGAGCGCGTCCGAGACGAGGAAGACCGCACCACCGACACCCGCGACCCGGTTCACACCGGTCGACAGCACCGCCATGACCGTCAGGCACACGCCGTAGACCATGACCGGGACCAGCAGGGCGCCCGCGTGCGGGGCGCACACCGCGACCAGGGCACCGAGCGCGATCCCGTAGGGCACGAGCAGGAGCGGACGGCGCAGCAGGCTCTGGCCGCGGCGCGGCCAGAACGCCGCCGCGTACGAGAGCTGGGCGAGCAGGAAGAACCCGACCATCGTCAGGAACGACGCGTCACCGCTCGACAGGTCGGGGGCGCTGTCGCCCAGCCACGAGAAGCCCAGCGCGACGAGCGTCCACCGCACGAGGCGCGACCGTCGGACGCCTGCCGTCGCCGCCCACACGACGAGCGCGAGCAGCGGCATGACGAACCACTGCGTGACCTCGGCGAGCCGCTCGGCGCCGGCCAGGTGCGCGGCGAGGTGCACCGCGGAGAGCAGGAGGAACGCCCCGGCGGCCGCGAGCGCCGCAGGGCGCCTCCGGAGGACGGTGGACGGGGCGGGCGCGGGCGAGACGCGCGAGGTGGAGGCAACCACGGTGTTCCCTTCGAGGCGAGCAGCACCCGCGTCGCGGGTGCCCAGCGGCGTGGCACCGTTGCCACGCTGCGCTGGGAACACGGTAGAGCCTCAGAGCTCGATCGAGTACATCCGCGAACCGTCGGTCTTCTCGTAGCCGAGGCTCGCGTAGAGCCCGTGGGCGCCGGACGGGTTCTCGGTGTCGACGTCGAGCTCGGCGAAGTCCACCCCGCCTTTCTTGTAGGCGGCCATGCCCGCGCTGAGCAGGGCGACCGCGATCTTTCGCCCGCGGTAGGCGCGGCGCACCCCCAGGGTCTCGGTGTACCCGCTCGAGTAGCCCTGGACGGGCCAGTCGTGCTCGTAGCGACCGGACAGGAGGTACCCGGCCACGACCGGAACGTCGCCCGCGCTCCCGGCGGGAGCGACGTCGTCGGGCAGGTGGCCCTCCGTGGGCGTGGCGTCCACGACCGCGGGCGAGTCGTCCACGACGAGGACGCTCCACTCAGGGGCGAACATGCTGCGCCCGTGCACCCAGGACTCGGGCGTCGCGGGCTCGCTGCCCCAGTGGTCGCGGAACGCGTCGTTGTGCGCGAGGCGCGTGGCCTCGTCGAGCTCGGGCGACCACGGCACGACGCGCAGCCCGTCGCCCAGCGAGACCTCGGGCACCGGACGGGACAGGTCGCGCCGAAGGTTGGAGTAGAAGCGGTTCGCGGTGAAGCCCGCGGCCTCGAACAGGCGGCGCTCGAGCTCGTCGTCGTCCTGGGCGTAGCCCGCGATGCGGGCGGGCAGCTCCTTGCCCGAGGCGGCGAGGAGCTGGCGGGCGCGCCCCGTCGACCAGGCGATGACCTGCCGTCCCACGCCGCGTCCGCGCCACTGCGGGTGCACGGCCCCCTGGACGAACGCCCGCACGACCGTCGTGTCGCCGGGGCGGGTCTCGACCGTCGCGTACGCGCGCGGCTCACCGTCGGCGTCGAGCCCGACGAGGGTGTCGCGGGTCAGGTCGCGCCACTCACCCTCGAAGATCTCCTCGGCCTCCTCGAGCGCGGTCCGGTACGGGTGCTCGTCGTGCTCCTCGACGGCCGCGATCAGGCGGAAGAGCGCCGGCGCGTCCTCGACCACCAGCGGGCGCCACGTGAGTCCCTCGACGTGCGGGACGGGCACGACGTCGGGCGCGGCGACGCGCTCGGCGATCGGGGCGAGGGTCTGACGGGCGGAGGGTGCAGGGCTCATGGGCACCACGCTAGGGTCGCGCGCCGGACGAGGCACCCTGTTTTTCCGGACGCCCCGGCCGCACGCGCTCCCCCGGCGTTACAGTTCCGCTCATGTCCCACGACGCCGCCGACGCCCGATCCGCCGCCTTCTCCGAGGCCCTGCGCACCCGCGTCGTCGTGGCCGACGGCGCGATGGGCACCATGATCCAGGAGCAGGACCCGAGCCTGGACGACTATCAGCAGCTCGAGGGCTGCAACGAGATCCTCAACGTCTCGCGGCCCGACATCATCGCGGCCGTGCACGACGCGTACCTCGCGGTCGGCGTCGACTGCGTCGAGACGAACACGTTCGGCGCCAACTGGTCCAACCTGTCGGACTACGACATCGAGGACCGCATCCGCGAGCTCGCCGCCGCCGGCGCGCGCATCGCCCGGGAGCGGGCCGACGCGTGGTCGACCCCCGAGCAGCCGCGCTGGGTCCTGGGCTCCATGGGGCCCGGCACCAAGCTCCCGAGCCTCGGGCACACGACGTACGCGCACCTGCGCGACACGTTCGCCGAGCAGGCCGCGGGACTGCTCGACGGCGGCGTCGACGCGATCCTCGTCGAGACGAGCCAGGACCTGCTCCAGGCCAAGGCCGCGGTCAACGGCTCGCGCGCCGCGATGCGCGACGTCGGGCGCTCGGTGCCGGTCGTCGTGCAGGTCACGGTCGAGACCACGGGCACCATGCTCATGGGGTCGGAGATCGGTGCGGCCCTCACGACGCTCCAGTCGCTGGACGTCGACGCGATCGGGCTGAACTGCGCGACGGGCCCCGCCGAGATGAGCGAGCACCTGCGCCACCTGGCCAAGCACGCCGAGATCCCCGTGACGTGCATGCCCAACGCCGGGCTGCCCGTGCTGGGCGCGAACGGGGCCTCCTACCCCCTCACGCCGGGTGAGCTCGCCGCTGCGCACACCCAGTTCGTCACCGAGTTCGGCCTGGGCCTCGTGGGCGGGTGCTGCGGCACGACCCCCGAGCACCTGCGCCAGGTCGTCGAGGCCGTGCGCGCACGGCCCGTCGCACCGCGCAGCCCCGAGCGCGAGAACGGCGTCGCGAGCCTGTACTCGCACGTCGACTTCCACCAGGACTCGGCGTTCCTCGCGATCGGCGAGCGCACGAACGCCAACGGCTCCAAGGCGTTCCGCGACGCGATGCTCGCCGAGAACTGGGACGAGTGCGTCCAGATCGCGCGCGCCCAGACGCGCGACGGCGCCCACCTGCTCGACGTCTGCATCGACTACGTGGGGCGCGACGGCGTCGCGGACGCCCGCGAGGTCGTCTCGCGTCTCGCGAGCGCGTCCACGCTCCCCCTCGTGATCGACTCGACCGAGCCGGCCGTCATCCAGGCGGGCCTCGAGCTCGTGGGCGGGCGCGCCGTCGTGAACTCGGTCAACTTCGAGGACGGCGACGGGCCCACGTCGCGCTTCGCGCGCATCATGCCGCTCGTCAAGGAGCACGGCGCCGCCGTCATCGCGCTCACGATCGACGAGGAGGGGCAGGCACGCACGGCCGAGACCAAGGTCGCGATCGCCTCGCGCCTCATCGACACCCTCGTGGGCGAGTGGGGCGTGCGACTCGACGACATCGTCGTCGACACCCTCACGTTCCCCATCGCGACGGGCCAGGAGGAGACGCGGCGCGACGCGATCGAGACCATCGAGGCGATCCGCGAGCTGGTCGCACGCTACCCGGGCGTGCACACCACGCTCGGGGTCTCCAACGTGTCGTTCGGCCTCAACCCGGCCGCGCGCACCGTGCTCAACTCGGTGTTCCTGCACGAGGCCACGCAGGCCGGGCTGGACTCCGCGATCGTGCACGCCGCGAAGATCCTGCCCCTCGCCTCCATCCCCGACGACCAGCGCCAGGCCGCGCTCGACCTCGTGTGGGACAAGCGCGAGTACGACGCCGAGGGGAACCTCACGCACGACCCGCTCGCCCACCTCCTCGACCTCTTCTCCGGCGTCGACTCCGCGGCGCTCAAGGACGCGCGCGCCGCCGAGATGGCCGCGCTGCCCGTGGGACCGCGACTCGAACGGCGCATCGTCGACGGCGAGCGCAAGGGCCTCGAGGCCGACGTCGACGAGGCGCTCGCCTCCGGCATGAAGGCGCTCGACATCGTCAACGACCACCTCCTGGCCGGTATGAAGGTCGTCGGCGAGCTGTTCGGCAAGGGCGAGATGCAGCTCCCGTTCGTGCTGCAGTCCGCCGAGGTCATGAAGACCGCGGTCGCGCTGCTCGAACCGCACATGGAGAAGACCGACGAGGCGGGCAAGGGCACCATCGTCCTGGCGACCGTGCGCGGCGACGTGCACGACATCGGCAAGAACCTCGTCGACATCATCCTCACCAACAACGGGTACACGGTCGTCAACATCGGCATCAAGCAGTCGATCGGCGCCATGATCGACGCCGCCGAGGAGCACGACGCCGACGTGATCGGCATGTCGGGGCTCCTCGTGAAGTCGACCGTCGTCATGCGCGAGAACCTCGAAGAGCTCGCCTCGCGCGGGCTCGCCACGCGCTGGCCGATCCTGCTCGGCGGCGCGGCCCTGACCCGCACCTACGTCGAGGACGACCTCGCCGGCATCTTCCCGGGCGAGGTCCGCTACGCCCGCGACGCGTTCGAAGGCCTGCGACTCATGGAACCGCTCGTCCGCGTGGCGCGGGGAGAGGCACGCGACGCCGTCGGGCTGCCTCCCCTCAAGAAGCGCCGCCACGCGACCGTGACCGTCACCCAGACCCCCGTGGAGGACCTGCCCGCACGCTCCGACGTCGCCGCGGACAACCCCGTGCCCACCCCGCCCTTCTGGGGCACGCGCATCGTCAAGGGCATCCAGCTCGCCGACTACGCGGCGTTCCTCGACGAGCGCGCTACGTTCATGGGCCAGTGGGGGCTCAAGCCGGGACGGTCCTCCGATGCCGACGGCGCGGCCGGCGCCTCCTACGAGGAACTCGTCCAGACCGAAGGACGCCCACGCCTCAACGCGTGGCTCGAGCAGATCCGCACCGACGGCATCGTCGACCCGTCCGTGATCTACGGGTACTTCCCCGTGTGGTCGGAGGGCGACGACGTCGTCGTCGCCCACCACGGGCCCGGGCTCGCGGGCATCGGGGCACCCGACGGCGGCTCTGGCGGACCCGTGGGCGAGGAGCGGCTGCGCTTCACGTTCCCCCGGCAACGCCGCGACCGCCACCTGTGCCTCGCGGACTTCGTCAAGCCCCGCTCGTGGGTCGAGGAGACCGGGCGCTACGACGTCCTGCCCGTCCAGCTCGTGACCGTGGGCGACACCGTCGACGTGCACACCGCCAAGCTCTTCGCGGCCGACAAGTACCGCGAGTACATGGAGCTCCACGGGCTGTCCGTGCAGCTCACCGAGGCGCTCGCCGAGATGTGGCACACCCGCGTACGGTCCGAGCTCGGGTTCGCAGGCGAGGACCCTGCGGACGTCCAGGGGATGTTCGACCTCGACTACCGCGGGGCGAGGTTCTCGCTCGGCTACCCCGCATGCCCCGACATGGAGGACCGGCGCAAGGTCGTCGAGCTGCTCCGGCCCGAGCGGGTCGGGGTGGTGCTGTCGGACGAGCTGCAGCTGCACCCGGAGCAGTCGACGGACGCGTTCGTGTTCCACCACCCGGAGGCGAAGTACTTCTCGGTGTAGGGCTGACGGTAGGGCATAACCCCAGGTCAGAGCGGCTTTCACAACTCCACGTGGGGGCATGCGGGGCCACACCTGTGGCTACGCTCGGGGCAACGCCCAGCGGAGTTTCGACCGGCATCGAAGACCGCCCGACGAGACGCGGGGGCCGGGGCGCTCTACCAGGACTCGCTCGGCCTGTGGACAGCCGCGGTCACGCTCCCGCCCGCCCCGGAGGGCAAACGTCGGCGCAAGGTCGTCCGGGCCCGCACCAAGGCCGTGCGTCCGACAAGCTCAAGAAGCTGCGATCCGAGCCCGACCGGAACGGGGACCTGCCGACCTCCTCCCCCACGCTCGAGCAGTGGATGCGAACCTACCTCGCGCGCAACGAAATCTGCTCCAACAAGCGCACGTCGTGGTGGTACGACTCGCCGAAGGGCTGCTGCAGCACGATCCAGTGCCGCTCATCCGCACTGTGTTAGCACACGCTCCCGCCTAGACGCCCAACCAGCCCGCCTTGGACATGTGCAGCTACATGCCCACGGCGGGCCCGTTCCCCGGAGTCACGCATGAAGACCTTCATCGTCGTACTCGTCCCCGCCCTGATCGCAGCAGCCGCCGTCTGGATCCTCGGCTCTTACGCCAGCGGCCTGCCGCTCGCCGCCCGAGCCGCGATCATGGCGGCGGTTGTCGTCGGAGCGGTCCAGGGGGCCCGCGGGCTGCAGGAGCTCTGGTCGAGCCGCCAGGAGGACTCCACCGAACCTCAGTAGCCGCCGACCGCCCGCGTTGGTCAAGTTCTGCTCCACAGCCTTGGCCAACGAGGACTCAAGACCAGGTAGCCCTCAAGTCCTGAGACTAGAGACCAGACTCATCTAGCCTCAGGCCTTGTCCAACCCGCGAAGAGACCTCGACGGCGGAGTCAAGGAGGGTCATGTTCGGCATCGACACGCTGGGCCTCTGCGAGGATTCGGCCATGAACGACGCACTCGCCAACGCACCCCGGCGTGCCGGCGGGCGCCTGACACCGCAGGAGTCCGCTCTCCTCGAACGCATCTGCGCGGGCACGTGGCGAGGGGCCGAAGAAGCCAGGGCGCAGCTCGCGCACGCACGCTGGGGCGGCAAGGACCACGACGGCGACGCATGCTTCCTCATCGACATCCCGGCCGAAGCAGATGCACCGAGGATCCCCCAACAGGGAGGCGGCCCGATCGCCACCCTCGCCGTCAGCGACAGGGACGTACACCTCGGCTCGCTCGAGCTGTGGGTCGAAGGCGGGCAACTCCACTCGCTGGACTACAGCACCTTCAGCGACGCTGGCGGCGAGATGCTGCCGGACGTTCGCCAGCTCGGCGACTTCACCTCCCACATCGACGAGCAGGCCAACCCGCTGTACGGAAGGCCGAACGGCCCGTTGGTCAAGGTTGCACCCCGCGACCTTGACCGACGTTGACGTAGGACCGGAGCAACGAGCGCGCCCCCAGCGACCACAGCCAGCACAGCGGCGCACATCGCCAGAACGCCCGTAGCGCCTAACCGTCGATCCGCACGTTCGACTGCTCTGCCGACTTGAACATCATCAAGGGGACGGTGAACGCGACTGTCGTCGTCGATCAGAGCGGGGCTCGTTTCCGCTGATGTGATGGGTCATGGCGCGGAGCTGTCTGAACGGGTGCCGCAGTCCTTGGTGTCGTCGGGCTGATTGCCTGCCGGACGTGGTCCATCGCGTCAGCTCGCCGCCTCGTCGACGACGCACACCGCACCACTCGATCAGTCCCCGGACGCAGGATGCTGCTCCGGTGCTCGGATCAGCAGGTTCGGACGTGACGCCGTACCAGGTCCAGTCCGCCCGGTCCGAGCCTGCGGCACAGCTCGACGAGGACGAGTGCGGCCTGGCGGGCGTCGGCCCCGGCCTCGTGGTGGGCGTGGGCGGGGATGCTCAGAGCCGACGAGACGTCGGGCAGCCGGTACGAGGCGAGAGAGAGGACAGACTTGGCAGCGTCACGCGTGCACAACCATTGCGACCGTGGCACCCCGATGCCGTACACCTCGCTCGCCTGCACCAGGACCGAGCGGTCGAAGGCGGCGTTGTGCGCGACGAGCGCGTCCCCGTCCGCGAACTCGACGACCTTGCCGTAGACGACGTCCCAGGTCGGTGCACCGAGGACGTCCTGCGGCTGGATCCCGTGGACGGCCACGTTCCGGTAGCTGAACGACTGATGGCCGGGCGGCGGGTCGACGAGGGTCTCGAGCGAGTCCACCACGACGCCGTCGCGGACCTTGACGACACCGACCGCACAGACCGAAGCCCGCTTCGGATTGGCGGTCTCGAAGTCGATCGCGGTGAACGACAGGCCTGGCAGCGCGGCAAGGGGCATGCCGGACATAGTAGACGAGGCAACCGGTCGGCCGGCGGCGCCGGAGCAGGCCTGAACCGCAGGTCAGCACGTAGTACTCTGCGGACCGTGTCCAACGATCTCGGCTTTGGTGTCCCCCTGTCCCGCCGCAACCTGACGGCGCTGCGGAGCGCCCTCGAGCCGCTCGAGACCGGCGCGAGCGTCACGGCGCTCTTCCGCTACACCGAGCACGGTCAGTTCACGGTCTCCGGCCCGGTCCGCAGGGACCTGACCGAGACCGTGCTCAAGGTGGGTTGGTGGGACCTGACGAACGGCAAGAAGGTCGAGCCGGTCTCCGAGCTGCAGAGCCTCACGTCGACGGTCGTCGAGGACGACGACCGGTCCGACCTCGCGCCGGACGGCGACGAGCTCCGGTCCGTCGTCTCGAGCCTCGATGCCGGTGACATCGTCACCGCCGACTTCGAGTTCGAAGGCTGCGGCCGGTTCACGATCTCCGGTGGGGTCCGTCGGGACGAGCACGGCACACGGTGGATCCTCGCGGGTCACCACCTCACCCTCGGCGACGCCCATGCACCACGCTTGCGTCGCCTCGTCGTCGAGCGAAAGGCGGCCGTCCCGGTCGCGGCCGGGGCTGGCGTCGGGGCCCAGTACGACCTGTTCGGCGGCTAGGCCGTCGACGTAGCTCATCTGCGGCTGCCGCCCACCGGAGACCGGTCCGTCGACCGGTCTCCGGGCGTCACCCCCGCGCACCGAGAACCCGATGAGTTCTCTCCCTCCGCTCGGTCTACCCCCTGACCACGCCGCCGACCCACCGGAGCGCATCATGGGATCGATCGAGATCGAGCTGTTCACGACCCTGGACCTCGTCGGGCAGGCGCCCGGCGGTCCCGACGAGGACCCGGCGAACGGGTTCCCTTTCGGCGGCTGGCAGGCTCCCCTGCTGGACGACGTCGCCGGGGAGCAGGTGGCCGCCGCCTACGAGGGCACCGACGCCCTCCTGCTCGGCCGCCGCACCTACGACATCTTCGCCGCCTACTGGCCTCACCAGGAGGGCGGCCAGGACGACGACTTCGCTGCCCTCTTCAACCGCATCCCCAAGTACGTCGCATCCCGGGGTACGCCTGATCTATCGTGGGCCGGCTCGACACTCCTCGGCCCCGACCTCGCCGCCGCGGTCCGAGAGGTTCGCGACCGGCACGAGCACGTCAAGGTCGTCGGCAGTCTCGACCTCGTGCAGATGCTCCTGCGGGAGAAGCTCTTCGACCGCCTCGATCTGTGGGTCCACCCGATCGTCCTCGGCGTCGGGAAGACCGTGTTCGACGGCGGTGCCGTGCCCACCAACCTGACCCTCCTCGAACCGCCTGCCGCCAGCCCTGCGGGCACCGTGCTGCTGCGTTACGGTCTAGCCGGCGGCACGCCCGCGACGGGCGACATGGCGGCCGCAGACCGCGGACTCGACCGCCCGGCCGAGAGAACCTGAGGCAGGAGTTCCATGGCGGTCCAACGACTCGACAACGTCGGCATCGTCGTCGCCGACCTCGACGCGGCGGTCGCGTTCTTCGTCGAGCTCGGCATGGAGCTCGAGGGCCGGGCTCCGATCGAGGGCGCCTGGGCGGGGGACGTCGTCGGGCTCGACGAGATGCGGTCGGAGATCGCGATGCTGCGCGTCCCCGACGGTCCCGGCCGGCTCGAGCTCAGCACCTACCACTCCCCTGCGGCCGTGGACGTCGGCCTGGGTGGTGCACCGTCGAACACCCTGGGCCTGCACCGCGTGATGTTCACGGTCGACGACATCGACGACACGGTCGAGCGGCTCCGCGGGCACGGCGCCACGCTCATCGGCGAGATCGTCCGGTACGAGGACACCTACCGGCTGTGCTACCTCCGCGGGCCGGAAGGGATCGTCGTCGCACTGGCCGAAGAGCTCGGGTGACCACCTGGACTCGTGGTCGTCGCCCTCGCTGCCCGACGACGTCACCCTCGCCGCCGGATCCCGTCACCCTCGGCATCGGGTTGCGTCACCGTCGGCGACGATGTGCGTCACCCTCGGCACCAGGTTGAGTCACCGTCGGCGGCCGAGGGCGTCACCCTCGGCGCTGCGCATCGTCGTCCTCGGCGGCTGGCACGGCAGGGCACGGCAGGGCACGGCAGGGCACGTCCGGAATTCGTCTGACGTGACCGTCGTCACCTTCGTAGACTGCGACGCATGGCATCCCGCATCAGTGAACTGGTCCTCGACTGCGCCGACCCCGAGCTGCTCGCACGGTTCTGGAGCGGAGTCCTCGGCTACGTCGAGCTCGGACGGGAGGAGGGTGCGATCGAGATCGGCCCGGCCGACGTCGGGTTCGGCGGCCTGCAGCCGACCCTCATCCTGAGCCCCAGCGACGACCCGAAGACCGGCAAGCTCCCCCTGCACATCGACGTCAATGCGACCGACCGCGACCAGGACGCCGAGCTCGAACGCCTGCTGGCCCTCGGCGCACGCCGCGCGGACATCGGGCAGACAGGCGACGAGTCGTGGCACGTCCTCGCCGACCCCGAGGGCAACGAGTTCTGCCTCCTGCGCAAGCGCCTGGCCCCCTGACGCCGAGGTAGACCCGTGGGGGGGGGGGGGGGGGCCCGGGGGGGGGGCGAGCCGCCCCCCCGCGGGCCCCGGGGGTTGTGAAATAAACAAGCCCCCCCCG
>NZ_JBHVOS010000021.1:0-84700 GCF_042887685.1 Oerskovia sp. NPDC057915
CCCGGGCGGGGGCGCCGGGGCCCCCCGCCGGGGGGGCCCCCCGGCCCCGGGGGGGGGGCCCCCCGCACCTCCCCGTCCGGGTGGGCGAGTTCTAGCGGTCGTCGCAACACCCAAGCGATGGGCATGCGATGGGCTTCGAGATTCGTCAGGAGCGGCAGAGTGCTGGGCGGAGGCTACTTGCGCCGTCCAAGCACTGCCGCCGATTTGCGTCGATCGTTGACCTGGGACCAGGGAAACGAGATGGCCACTCACCAGCTCTTCGCTGCCGCTTCGGGCATGCCCGTCTACTTCTGCGACCCTGCTAATCCCTGGCAGCGGGGCACGAATGAGAAGACGAACGGGCTCCTGCGTCAGTACTTCCCCAAGGGCACCGACCTTCGCCGATTCACATCCGCCGACCTCATCGCCGTCGCCGCCGAACTCAACACCCGGCCCCGCAAGACGCTGGGCTGGCAGACACCAGCCCAGCGTCTCCGCGAACTCATCACATCACCGAGGTGATGCCCCCTCACATCAGACTAGGCATCGATGCCATAGCCAGGTTTAGCCACCGCCACTTTCACCGCTCGAGCGAAGACGGGTACCGAGATCTGGCCACCGTCATCGGCAGGCGCGTCCTCAAGTTCGCCAGCCAACCTCTGGAAGAACGCCTCTGCGGCGAAGGCGCTCCATACCTCAGGTGTGTCGTAGGCCGAGTCACGCAGGTCCCACAAGGCACCCACAAGCTCGTCCTTCGTGCGGGCCGCATCGAGCCTCTGCAGCGCAATCGAGAGTCCGTCCATGCGCCGATCGTAGAGCTGAGCGTCGGTCACGTGGCCTTCGATGCCTACCCCTACGATCGTGATGGGATACTGCGCTACACACACACCGTGTTGCGACGACCGCTAGAACTCGCCGTGCACCTCGGGGCGCCGCTGAGGCCGGACCGGTGCCTACCTCTTGCGACCGAACCAGCCGCGACGCTCGGGCTGCTCGGGCGCGGGCGGCGGCGCAGGCACGGGATCGGGCACGGCCGCGAGCGACGCGGACAGGTCCCGCAGGCGACCGCGCTCGTCGAACGACACGGTCACGTGGCCATCGCTCGCCCCCACGAGTGCGGTCTGCTCGTCCTGCCAACGGATGTCGAGCCCGCGCAGGACCGCGTAGGCGCGCACGGCCCGGCGGTGGTCGGCCACGGCCGTGCTGCCGATCCCCTCAGGGACCACCCGCGCGACCCGCGCGACCGTCGCGGGCGGCAGCTCGAACCGCGGGTGCGTCACGAGGAACCACGCGCACGTGCCGCCGCCCGTCGGACCCGCGAAGTGCGTGAAGTGCCCCGTCACGGCCTTGGCCGCGAGCGCGAGCCGGTACGGGACGGCGTCCGTCAGGAGGATCTCCGGCGTGCTCAGCTCGAAGATGCCCCCCGTGACCCCGCGCTGGTGCACGTGCTCGGCCGCCGCGACGACGCCCTCGGGGAAGTGGTTCACGTTGTGCCAGCCCCACAACCAGCTCTGCGTCGCCGGCGCCGCAGTGCCCAGGAAGTGCGCCCCGCACACGAGCGGGATCTCGCTGTGGAACGTGAGCGTGCCCGCCTCCAGGTCCGCGTCCCACGCCGACTCGCCGCCCAGGTCGGCGAAGTGCGCCTGGTGCTCGGCGGACAGGATCACGGCGCGGTCGACGAGGTCCTGGAGGGTGGGCGCCGGGTTCGTCTGCGACATCCTGACAGCACACCACCGACAGGCTCGCGGCGCGCGGCGAAACGGACAGATCGCCGCAGCTCGCGGAGGGATTCACCCAGGGCGGAACCGGGGTGCGCGGACCGATCAGGCCGCGAGCAGCAGGACCGTCATCGTGGGCGTGCCGCCGGTCACGGAGCGGGACGGCCGAGCGGACCGGGGTGACGCGGCGAGCACGTGGAGCTCGCGCACGCCCCGCGGCTGCGACGTGAGGCTGCGGCGCTCTGCGCCCGCCCGACGGGCCGCCTCGGCGTCGAACTCGTCCTGGCTCCGGGCCAGCAGGTCCACCACACGCAGGCCCAGGGCCCGGCAGATCGCGGCCAGGACCTCGGAGGACGCCTCCTTGCGACCGCGCTCGACCTCCGAGAGGTACGCCGTCGAGACCTGCGCCGTGAGCGCGACATCGAGCAGCGTGCGCGCCTGCTCGGTGCGCTCGGCCCGCAGGATCCCGCCCACGACGTGGCGCAGCAACGGCTCGGACGTCCGGCGCTCGAAGAGCACCACCTGGCCTGCGGCTGCCATCGCGTGCTCCCTCGTCGCGGGTCGTGGGGCGCGGGCTGCGCCGTCCCCTCAACCTAGCGCCGCGACCCGTGGCCGACGCCTGCAGAAGTGGCTCGTCTGCTGCTGGCGTAACGTGGGAACGGCTCCGAGGAGACCTTCGCGAGAGGCGGCCCACCGATGTTCCGCACGCTCTTCCCCATCCTCACCACGACCGACCTCGACCGGTCGCTCGTCTTCTACCGCGACCTCCTGCGCGGCACCGTGACGTACCAGTTCCCCGACGACGGACCACCCGTCTACGTCTCGGTCGCCGTGGGCGACGCGTCGCTGGGGATCGGGGTCGACCGCGAGAGCCCCGACGCCGGGCACGCGCACCTGTGGGTCACGGTCGACGACTGCGACCAGGCCATCTCGCACCTGGCCGCGGCCGGGGTCGTCGTGGTGTCGCCGCCCGAGGACCAGCCGTGGGGCGAACGCGTCGCCCGCGTGCTGGACCCCGACGGGAACCGGGTGTCGATCGGGCAGGAGGCCGCCGAGGGAGCTGAGCCGGACGGGCCGA
This sequence comes from Oerskovia sp. NPDC057915, assembly GCF_042887685.1. Taxonomy (NCBI): domain Bacteria; kingdom Bacillati; phylum Actinomycetota; class Actinomycetes; order Micrococcales; family Cellulomonadaceae; genus Oerskovia; species Oerskovia sp. NPDC057915. The sequence goes on from NZ_JBHVOS010000021.1 coordinate 2,776, forward strand.
CCGGGTTGTCGTAGTGCCCCCACTGGGACTCGAACCCAGACTGCGCCGATTTTAAGTCGGATGCCTCTGCCGATTGGGCTATGGGGGCCGGGGGTGAGGATATCCCGGCAGAGGTCGGGCCGACAGGCGGGACCAGGACGCCGGTCACGGTCCTCGCCGCCCGGGGGCAGTGCCCCCGGGCCGCTACCGCGACCCCGCCAACGCCCAGCGGATCGCCTTCGTGACCGTCCGGCCGCCGGCCCGCACCAGCACCGACTCCCCCCGCATCGGCCACCGCACCGGGATCATGTGCCGCGACCACGGTGGCAGCGACGCGACCGACGCCGCCCCCAGCGCCGCGTACGGGCCCCGGGCGAGGAACGGGAGAGGCGGCTCGGACAGCAGGAAGCGAGCGACGTCGTCGGACTCGGTGGTCCTCGCGAGCTGCGGGCGGAACTCCTCGAACGCCCTCGCCAGCTCGGCGCGCGAGCGCGGCGGGTCCACGGCCCCGAGCCGGTCGGCGACCGTCGCGGCCTGGGCCAGGTACTCGTCGCAGCCCGCGGCGTCGAGCGGGCGCTCGCCGTAGCGCTGATGCGCGGCGAGGAAGCTGTCGGCCTCGGCGACGTGGACCCAGCGCAGCAGCCACGGGTCGTCGGCCGCGTACGGGCGCCCGTCGGAGGCCGTGCCGCGGACCCGGACGTGCACCGAGCGGACGACGTCGATCGCCTGCTGCGCGTGCTCGACCGTCCCGAAGGTCGTGACCGCGAGGAACGTGCTCGTGCGGGCCAGGCGCCCCCACGGGTCGCCCCGGTACCCCGAGTGCGCCGCGACCGCGGCCATCGCGAGCGGGTGCAACGACTGGAGCAGCAGCGCGCGCAGGCCGCCCACGAACATCGACGCGTCGCCGTGCACGCGCGCGATCGCCGAGTCGGGCGGGAACCAGCGCGGTCCCGGGGTGTCATGGATGCGGGAGCGCTCGGCCGGGCCGTCCGGTCCTGCGACGCGCTCGAACAGGGCTCGGCCCGCCCGGGACCGCAGGTCGTCGACCACACGAGTGCTCACCCGTCCATTGTGCGCCGCGGAGGATTCACGTGAAACGGGTGGTCCTGTCCGAGGTGCTCAGCCCGCAGGCCCCGGCCGCGCAGCGGAACGCCGTGAGGGCGGCCCCACCAGGGACCGCCCTCACGGCGTGTGCAGAGCTGCGAGCAGGCTCAGGCCTTGGTCGCGGCCTTCTTGGTCGTCTTCTTCGCGGGACCGTGGCCCTCACCGGCAGCGGCACTCTCGGCCGGAGCCGCAGCCTCCGCCGGGGCGGCCTTGGCGGAACCGGCCTCGGCGCCACCGTTCTCGGCCTCGGCTGCCGAGGACACGGCCTCCTGCTTGACCTTCTCGCCCGCCGCTGCCGGCGGCACGGACGCCTGGCGGAACTCCGCGCGCGGGTCGTGCAGCGAACCGAGCGAGATGATCTCGCGGCCCATGAGGAACTGACCCATCCAGCCGATCGCGATGCGGATCTTGCGGTTGCCCGTGGGCATCGCCATCACGTGGTAGCTGCGGTGCATGGCCCAGGCCAGGAAGCCCTTGAGCTTGAAGATGCCGAACAGCTCCGCGACACCCTTGTACAGGCCGAGCGAGGCGACCGTACCGACGCTCTTGTGCTTGTACTCGACGGGCTCGTCGCTGTGCAGGATCGCGACGAGGTTGTCGGCGAGGCGCGTGGCCTCACGGATCGCGTGCTGCGCGTTCGGCGGGCAGAACTTGCCGGGGTTCAGCAGGTCCGGGACGGCGGCGCAGTCGCCCGCGGCCCAGGCGTCGGGGACGACGTTGCCGTCCTCGTCCGCGACCTGGAGCGTCGGGAGCACGATCACGCGACCGAGCTTGTCGACGGGCAGGTCCGAGTTCTCCTTGAGCACCGGGTTCGCCTTGACGCCCGCGGTCCACACGATGGTGTCGGTGTCGAACTCGACGCCCGTCGAGGTCACGACGTGGCCGTCGACGCACGACGACAGGAACGTGTTGAGGTGGAACTCGATGCCGCGCTTCTTGAGCTCCTCGAGCGCGTACTGGCCCATGGGCTCGGAGACCTCGGGCAGGATGCGCCCGGAGCCCTCGATCATCACGAAGCGCAGGTCCTCGGGCTCGATCGTCGGGTAGTTGCGGGCCGCGTAGCGCGCCATGTCCTCGATCTCGGCGATCGCCTCCATGCCGGCGAAGCCGCCACCGATGAACGCGAACGTGAGCATGCGCTTGCGCAGGTCCTGGTCCCAGGTGGACGACGCGACGTCCATCCGGTTGATGACGTGGTTGCGGACCGCGATGGCCTCTTCGACGTTCTTGAAGCCGATCGCGTTCTCCGCGAGGCCCGGGATGGGCAGCGTGCGCGAGACCGAGCCGAGGCCGACGATCAGGTGGTCGTAGGAGACCGAGTAGTCGTCACCCTCCTCGGGGTGGATCGTGATGCTGCGGCCGGCGTGGTTGATCTCCACGACCTTGCCCTGCAGCACGTCGACACCCTTGAGGGCGCGGCGGTGAGGGGCGACGACGTCGCGAGCGTCGATCGAGCCCGCGGCGGCTTCCGGCAGGAAGGGCGCGTACGTCATGTACGGGCGCGGGTCGACGACCACGATGGCGGCCTCGCGCTTGCCGAGCTTCTTGCGCAGGCGGCGAGCCGAGTAGAGACCGACAGAGCCGCCACCCAGGACGATGATGCGGGGAACCTTGCGGGGACGCGGGGACGCAGCGCTGTCCGCGTTCTGGGCAGGGGCGACCGAGGTCTGGTCATTCAGAGGCATGAAACCAGAGTATTACCGTCTTCAACTTCTTGGTGAACTTCTGTCCGATTGGTGAGCGTGACAACCTTCACAAGCGCTCGCACGAGCGCCATTTTGGGGTGATGCTGCGGTTTGCGAGGTGCTGAGACCCGAGGGGGCCAGGCCTGCTGACCACCCTCGGGTCCGGCGGAGCAGGTCACGCGATCGACAGCGCGATCCCGTCGAGGATGTCGTGCTCGCTCGTCACGACCGACGTGAGCTCGCCGCCCGCGGCCGCGACGTCGTCGCGCACCCGGCGCACGACCTCGGCCCACACGAGCGCGCCCGCACCGATCACGTCGATCCGGCCAGGGTGCATGAATCCCAGCGCCTCGCGCTCGGCGCGCGTGCGGCCCAGCAGGTCCTCGCACGCGGCCAACGTCTCCTCGACCGACAGCACCGCGCCGTCGATCCGGTCGCGGTCGTACCGCTCGAGGCCCAGGGCATGCGCGGTCACGGTCGTCACGGAGCCCGCGAGCCCCACGAGCGTCGCGGCCTTGCCCAGCGGGACGGTGAGCGAGGCCGTGTCGAGCGTGGCCCGCACGTCGGCGCGCGCCGCCTCGATCTCCTCCGCCGTCGGCGGGTCCGAGCGCAGGTGGCGCTCGGTCAGGCGCACGCAGCCCACGTCCATGGACCACGCCGCTTCCGGGGCTTGCGTCCCGAGCACCAGCTCGGTCGACCCTCCCCCGAGGTCCACGACCACGAACGGGCCGGGGTGGTTCGCCGCGACCACACCCGTCGCGCCACGGAACGACAGCTCGGCCTCCTCCGTCCCCGACACGACCTCGGGCTCGACGCCTAGGCGGGCCAGGACGCCCTCGACGAACTCCCCGCGGTTCGCCGCGTCACGCGTGGCCGACGTCGCCACGAACCGGGTGCGCGTCGCACCGAGCTCCTCGATCACCCGGGCGTACTCGGCCGCCTGGTCGAGCGTGCGCGCGAGCGCCTCCGGGGCCAGCAGGCCCGTCCGGTCGACGCCCTGGCCGAGGCGCACGACCTCCATCCGGCGGTCGAGCTCGGTGAGAGCGCCCGTCGCGGGGTCGACGTCGGCGACGAGGAGTCGGATCGAGTTGGTGCCGCAGTCGATCGCGGCGACGCGAGAAGAAGTCATGACACCAAGGGTGCCACCCGTCGCGGGGGCTGCGGGGGGACGAACCGCCCGTGGACGGTCCGCGTCGCGAGCGTCACACCGCACCGGCCGCGAGCCCGCCGGCAGATCGACGGCTCAGCAGGTGCAGCGGTCCGCGCGCCACGATCCCGAGATCATCACGAGCGCCTCGTCACCCAACGGGTTCACGCCCGGCCCGGCCGCGAGCGCGTGGCCCACGAGCACGTGCAGGCACTTCACGCGCACGGGCATGCCGCCCGCCGAGATGCCCGCGATCTCCTCGACGTGCCCGAGGGACTCGCGCGCCGCGAGGTAGTGCTCGTGCGCACGGGCGTAGCCGGCGGCGAGCTCCTCGTCCTGCGTCAGGCGCTCCGACATCTCCTTCATCACGCCGTTCGCCTCGAGCGTCGAGGCGCCCGCGACCGCCCCGGGGCTCGTCAGGTAGTACGTCGTGGGGAACGGGGTCCCGTCGGGCAGGCGCGGCGCGGTGTGCACCACGAGCGGGCGCCCGCACACGCAGCGCGCCGCGATCCCGACGACGCCGCGCGCCGGACGGCCGAGCTGCTCCTGCAGGACCTCGAGATCCTCCGGGGTGACCTCGGGGCGCGAGCGGTCCGCCTCCGGGACGGCCGGTGCGTCGGCGCTGCGCACGGGTCCACGGTCGGTCGCCGGGGCCGCGTCACGGGCTGCGGCGTCGGCTCCGTGGTCCGCGGTGTCCGGGGCGGAGGAGGTCGAGTCGTTCACGAGGGTTTCCGTTCTGCGGCGTGCGGTGCTGGTCCGGCGCCGGGAGCCGACGCCCACCCATTGTCCCCGGTCGAGCGGTCGGATCGGGAATCGGTGCCCTGACGAGGCGCTCGACGGCCTCGTCGAGGACGTCGAGCGGATCGCTCGCCGACCGGTGCGGCGCGAGGCCTAGGGCGTCGGGGCGTCCGTGGCGGGGGGCGTGTCGCCGCCCTGGTCGACCGGCTCGTCGCCGGGGGCAGGCTGCTCCCCCGCGAGCTGTACAGAACGCCAGATCGAGGTGTACCAAGGAGCGCCGTCGTTCCCCTCGACGCCGACCGGCCCGTCCGTGACCTTCCGGCCCGTCTCGGGGTCGAGGTCGTCGACGACGACCTCCGGGTCGATGACCCGCCAGGCGCGTTCGCCCGGCATCACGTAGCTCAACCGGTCGCGCGCCTGCGCGATCACGTACGCGTCGTCGTCCCAGCGGCCGAGCTGGACCTGGAGGTCGTCACGCTCGGCCTCGGCGGCCGCGACCTCGGCGCGCAGCGCGCGCAGCTCGCCCGTCTGGTTCACGTAGGCGCGCAGGGTCGGCAGGAGCAGGATGACCGCCAGGAGCACGACGACGGCGATCACCAGCGAACGGACCGTCACGACCTCGGGCAGCAGGAGACCGTTGCGGCTGCGTCGGCGGTCCGCGAGCGCCGGGGCCCGCGTCGAGGTGGTCGGCCGCGGGGTCCGTGGTGTCCTAGCCGACGAGGACGTCTTGGAGGTCGAGGCAGTGGAGCGCCCGCCCGTGCCCGACCCCGCCGCCGTCGTCGACGGCTTGCGCGGGGCCGCCGGCTTGCGCCCCGCACCGGTCGCGGGTCCCGGCGCCTTGGCCGCGCTCGCGTCCTTCGCCGCCCCCTTCGCGGGGCCGGCCTTCGACGCTCCCGAGCCCGCCCCGGACCTGCCGGACGTGCCTGCGTCGGAGCGCGACGTCGTCGGGCCCGAGGTACCCCGTGCGCGGCCGGTCGACGAACGACCGTCCCCGCGCGCGCCTCCCCCGCTGCGACCGCCCCCGGGGCGCGGCGAGGCGCCAGGCGTGGACGGGCGACGGTTCGTGGGCATGGAGCCGATTGTGCCGCCCCGCGCGGCCGCTCGGGCGCAGGGTCCACGGCGTGCCGGGGCAACGTGGCCGGATCCACACCAAGCGTTCACAACCCCGCGCGTGTCGGGGTGCCGACGCCGGACGCACGGACGCCCGGTGGTTCCGAGGAACCACCGGGCGTCCGGGTGCTGCGCCGACCTGACCGGGGTCAGGCCGTGCTCAGCGGGAGAGCGTCAGCTCACGCCTTCCAGCGCGGGAACGCCGAGGCACCGGCGTAGCGGGCCGCGTCGTCCAGGGCCTCCTCGATGCGCAGGAGCTGGTTGTACTTGTTGATGCGCTCGCCACGGGCGGGAGCACCCGTCTTGATCTGGCCGGCGTTGACCGCGACGGACAGGTCCGCGATCGTCGTGTCCTCGGTCTCGCCCGAACGGTGCGAGACCATCGCGGTGAAGCCGTTGCGCTGGGCGAGCTCGACGGCGTCGAGCGTCTCCGTGAGCGTGCCGATCTGGTTGAGCTTCACGAGCAGCGAGTTCGCCGACTTGAGCTCGATGCCCTTGGCGAGACGCTCCGGGTTGGTGACGAACAGGTCGTCACCGACGATCTGCACCTTGTCGCCGACCTCGGCCACGAGCTGCGACCAGGCGCTCCACTCGTCCTCGGACAGCGGGTCCTCGATCGAGACCAGCGGGTAGTCCGCCACGAGCTGCTTGTAGTAGGCGATGATGTCGTCCGAGCTCGTCGCCTTGCCCTCGAACTGGTACGCGCCGTCCTTGAAGAACTCGGTCGCGGCGACGTCGAGCGCGAGGCCCACGTCCTTGCCCGGCGTGAAGCCGGCCTGCTCGATCGCGACGAGGATCAGGTCGAGCGCGTCACGGTTGCTCGGCAGGTTGGGGGCGAAGCCGCCCTCGTCGCCGAGGCCCGTCGCGAGGCCCTTGCTCTTGAGCACGGACTTCAGGGAGTGGTAGACCTCTGCACCGGTGCGCAGCGCCTCACGGAAGGACGTGGCGCCGATCGGGGCGACCATGAACTCCTGGATGTCGACGTTGGAGTCGGCGTGCGACCCACCGTTGAGGATGTTCATCATCGGGACGGGCAGGACGTGCGCGTTCGGGCCACCGACGTAGCGGTACAGGTCCAGGCCCGAGCTCTTCGCGGCAGCCTTCGCGACCGCGAGCGAGACACCGAGGATGGCGTTCGCGCCGAGCTTGCCCTTGTTCGGCGTGCCGTCGAGCTCGATCAGCGCCTGGTCGATGAGGCGCTGGTCCTCGGCCTCGAAGCCGAGCAGCTCGGGGGCGATCTCGTCGATGACGGCGTTGACCGCACCCTCGACACCCTTGCCCAGGTAGCGGGACTTGTCGCCGTCACGACGCTCGACGGCCTCGAAAGCGCCGGTCGAGGCGCCCGAGGGGACGCCTGCGCGGGCAAAGGTACCGTCGTCGAGCACGACCTCGACCTCGACGGTGGGGTTTCCGCGCGAGTCGAGAATCTCGCGTGCTCCAACGGCTTCGATGCTTGCCACGGTTGCTCCTTCAGCTGCTTCCAGGTCCGGAGCGCAGGGCAGGCGACGATGGCGGTCGGGCGCGTCCGGGGTTGTCGCAACCCAGCCTAGTGGTCGGGAACACATAGTGCTTCGGGCGTCGCCTCGTGGACACGATCGCCCGCATGTCGGCCGTGGGTGGGCGCCGGGCGCGCCGAGGGCGACGTGCTGGGGCGCCGAGGGTGACGCGCTGGGGCGCCGACGGTGACGCCCACGTCGCCGTCGGCGGGCGAGTCAGTCACCCTCGGCGCACGCGGACGTCACCCTCGGCGGGCGAGTCGGTCACCCTCAGCGCACGCGGACGTCACCCTCGGCGGGGGTTCCCGTCACCCTCGGCGCACGCCGGCGTCACCCTCGGCAGGGGTTCCCGTCACCCTCGGCGGGCGAGTCTGTCACCCTCGGCGGTCACGATCGCCTGCTCGACCTCGCGCAGCGCGACCCGCAGCGCCGTCTCGGCGTCGACCCCGTCGGCCTGGGCCCGGCGCACGACGTCGAGCAGCTCGTGCCCGTACGCACGTTCCGCCTCGTCCGGCGTGCCCGACGGCGCCGCTCCCCTCCCGTCCCTCGCCTCACCGGGGGCGACGGGAGGGACCGACGCGACGACCGCCGTCGGGCCTGCGACGACCTCCCCCAGCCCTGCGCGCTGCGCGCGGGACAGGACCTTCTGGGCCCGGGCGAGCGCGCCCTGCGCGAGCGGGATCCCCTCGAGGACCGACTCGCGCTGCTTCTCCTGCTGCTTGATCTCGTCCCACTGCGTGTACAGGGCCGCGTGGCCGTCGCCCGTGGTGACCGCGGTGTCGGCGAACACGTGCGGGTGACGCCTGACGAGCTTGGCGACGAGGTCGGCCGCGACGTCGTCGACCGTGAACGGGTCCTCCTCGTCCTCGCTCGCGATGCGCGCGTGGAACAGGACCTGGAGCAGCAGGTCGCCCAGCTCCTCGCGCATTCCCGCGCGGTCGCCCGTCTCGATGGCCTCGGCGAGCTCGTGCGCCTCCTCGAGCAGGTAGCGGACGAGGGTCTCGTGCGTCTGCTCGCGGTCCCACGGGCACCCGCCGGGCGAGTAGAGCCGGTCCATGACGGCGACGGACTCGCGCAGGGGGTCGACGGGACCGGGATGGTTCGGCGCGCTCGTGGTCATGCGCCCATCGTAGGGAGACGGACCGGAGGACCCCCGCACGGGGGCCCTCCGGTCCGCTTCCTGGCGGTGCCGGGAGCCGGCTACCTCCAGGTGTCGGTGAGCGTCACGGCCCCGTTCGCCCCGACCGTCGCGGTGCGGTTGGCGCCGCTCTCCCAGACCACGTTGCCCGCACCGTCCTTCTTGACGTACTTGTACTCGAAGGTGGTGCCGGCGGGCAGGTCGAGCACGACCTTCCACACGGGGTACGTCGCGGAGGACAGGGGCTTGGCCGCGGCGGGCGCCCACGAGCCGAGGGCGGGGATGCTGCCCACGACGTAGACGTTCTGCCCCAGGACGGTGGTGGCGGTGACGGAGAAGGTGGCGTCGCCGTCGGTCTCCCCACCGGTACCCCCGCCGTTCCCCGCGCACGGGTTGCCCGCGGTCACGACGCCTCCGGACACCTGGGCATGTTGCCCGGTCAGGGCGTAGTCCTTGCCGCCGTTGTTGTCCCAGGTGCCCGAGCCGTTGGTGAACGCGGCGGTGACGGCCGCCCCGTTCGCGGGGATCTCGCGCGAGACCCAGCCCGTGCAGGCCGCGGTCATGTCGACCCCGGGGGCCGTGGTCCAGGCACCCGCACCGACCTTGTAGTGGATCTTGTACGCGTTCCATCCCTTCGTGGTCGAGTAGTAGACCGTGGTGGACGAGGTGGTCGGGCAGTCGACCGTGCACGGGGTGCCGCCCGTCTTCCCGACGTGCAGCGCGAGCGCCCCGTAGGCCGGGACGGTCGCGGTGAACGTCCCGGAGGCGCTCACGGTCCGCGTCACGGAGCAGTCCTTGGCGGCCACGACGTCGCAGTACGTGCCTGCGGGCAGCGAGGACTGGTAGGTGCGCGTCACGGCGGAGGCCGTGTTGTTGATCGCCACGTAGCCCTTGGCCCCGCGGCCGAACGCGATGTTGTTGCTGCCGTCGTCCCACCAGTTGGTGACGGACGTTCCTTCGACGGTGTTGTGGAAGCCGACCATGCCGGCGATCTCGGTCCAGCGCTGCGTGCAGGTCCAGGCGCTGTTCGCGCAGCTCGCGTCGGGGACGGACGTGGTGGTGGCGCCGGGGGCGCCCGCGTCCTTGTCGGTCCACGTGTAGCCGGTGTAGACCGACGGCGAGCCGTAGGGCCACGAGAGCATGAACGCGTTGGCGAGCTTGTACTTGGCGCCCCACTTGTAGTTCATGGTCTCGCCGTTGCGCTCGGTGTCGTGGTTGTCGACGAAGACCCCGGCGCGGTCGGACGTGAGCAGCCCGTTGCCGATCTCGTCGAGGCTCGCGATGCTGCCGTCGAAGCGGCTCTTGAGGGTGCGTGCGTAGTTGAACTCGTGCGAGTCCCCGCTGCCCAGGTACTCGGAGGGCTGGACGGGCTCTCCGCCGGCCCCGATGACCTCGTGGACCCAGTAGACGTTCGGGTTGGTCAGCTTCGCCTTGATGGCCTCGAGGTCGGCGGCCGGGATGTGCTTGGCCGCGTCGATGCGGAAGCCGGCGACACCCAGGCCGAGCAGGTCGTTCATGTAGCCCGCGATCTTGCCGCGCACGTAGTCGGAGCCGGTGCGCAGGTCCTGGAGCGAGACGAGGCGGCAGTTCTGGACGTTGTACCGGTCGCCGTAGTTGGTGATGTTGGCGCGACAGTCGTTGAAGTCGTCGTACCCGTAGGGCACGCCGGGGAAGCTGTCGACCGAGTAGCCGGTCCCGCCCGTGCCCGTGCCCGACCCGGTGTCGGCTCCTGCCATGTGGTTGACGACCGCGTCGACCACGATGCCGACGCCGGCGGTCCGACACGTGCTGACCATGTTCTGGAACTCGGCACGGTTGCCGAGCTTGGACTCGATCTTGTAGCTCACGGGCTGGTAGGAGGTCCACCACGCGGTGCCCTGGATGTGCTCCTGGGGCGGGGAGACCTGGACGTAGCCGAACCCGGCGGGCCCGATCGTGCTGGTGCACTCGGCGGCGACCGCGTCCCACGTCCACTGGAACATGTTGAGGACGACGTTGCCGCGACCGTTGTCGGACGCGACCACGGGCGAGGGGGTCGGTGCCTTGGCCGAGGCGGGCACCGCGCCGGCGACGACTCCCGACGTGACCACGGCGAGCGCCGTGAGCCCGGCGAGGAGTCTGTGGCGTGCTGTCCTGCGGGCGCTTCCTCTGGTTGTTCGGCTGAGCGTCATCGCTGCGTTCTCCGTTCGGTGCTGCGCACAGCCCCGCGTCGGCGCGTGGCTGCCCGTCCCGCGCCCCGGCATCGGTGCCGGAGCGTTACCGCGTCCCTGCTCCCCCTGTCCGGCCCGTTCGACCGGCGAACCCACCGCTGCCACCTTGCAGAATGTTGCGGGTTCTTGCTGAAAGATTACACAGACACAGCGGGCGTGTCAGCCTTTCCGGACACGCAAGAAAGTTGCAGGTCACCCCGGGACGTCCCGCGCGCCGCCCCAGCGTGGGGACACGACCACGGCCCGACGGCGGAGCGCGCCCAGGCGGGCAGGGTGCGGCTCAGGGAAGCGTCGGCACCGCCGCGAGCAGCTCGCGCGTGTACACAGCCGTGGGCCGGGTCAGCACCTCGCGCGTGGGACCGGACTCGACGACCTCTCCCCCGCGCAGCACCACGGTCTCCTCGCACAGCTGCCCGACGATCGCCATGTCGTGGCTGACCAGGACGAGCGTGAGCCCCAGCTCGCTCTGGAGCCGCCGCAGCAGGTCCATGACCTGCTCGCGCACCGACACGTCGAGCGCGCTCACGGGCTCGTCGCCCACCAGGACCGACGGCGAGGGCGCGAGGGCCCGGGCGATCGCGATGCGCTGGCGCTGGCCGCCCGAGAACTGGGCCGGGTACTTGGTCCGCGCGTCGGGGTCGAGCCCGACCCAGCCGAGTACCTCGTCCACGCGCGCCGAGACGTCGCCGCCGATCTTGAGCGAGCGCAGCGGCTCGGCGACGATCCGTGCGACCGTCATGCGCGGGTCGAGCGACGTGCGCGGGTCCTGGAGCACGACCTGGACCTCGCGGCGATACCGCCGCATGAGCGCTCGGTCCCGGCGGTCCAGGGGAGCGCCGCGGTAGGAGACGGTGCCGCGGGTGGGGCTGTCGAGGCCCAGCAGCAGGCGCAGGAGCGTCGACTTCCCCGCGCCCGACTCCCCCACGATCCCCAGGCTGCGCCCCGCGCGGACCGCGAGGTCGACACCCGCGAGCGCCGCCGTCGGGGGCGTGCGGCGGGATCCGCCGAACTCGCGCCACACCCCGTCGAGCGCGACGAACGGTGGGGCGTCACCGTCGGCGATGTTCGGGTCACCCTCGGCGGGCAGGGCGTCACCCTCGGCGATGTTCCGGTCACCCTCGGCACACAGGGCGTCACCCTCGGCGGGGTGCCGGTCGCCCTCGGCGCGCAGGGCGTCACCCTCGGCAGGCTGGTCGCTCATCGGTCCTCCAGGGTGGTCGGGTGCAGCGTGGTCGGGTGCGGGGTGGGCGAGCTCGGGTGCAGCGTCGGCAGGTGGGTCACGGCGCGCGCGGCGGCGAGCAGCGACCGGGTGTACGGGTCCTCGGGCGCCGTGAGCGCACGGTCGACGCTCGTGGCCTCGACGACCTTCCCGTGCCGCATGACCACGAGGTCGCGCGTGACGCGGGCGACGACCGGCAGGTCGTGCGACACGAACACCAGCGCGGTCCCGGTGCGCTCGATGAGGTCGTCGAGCAGGTCGAGGATCTCGGCCTGGACGGTCACGTCGAGGGCGGTGGTGGGCTCGTCGGCGATGAGCACGTCGGGCTCGCACGCGAGCGCCATGGCGAGGCACGCGCGCTGGCGCTGCCCGCCCGAGAGCTGCCAGGGGTAGGACCCGAGGATGCGGTCGGTGTCGTCGAGGCGCACGAGGCGGCACAGGTCTGCGGCGAGCTCGGCGGCCCGCGCGCGCGAGACCTTGCGGTGCAGCCGCAGCGGTCCGGCGATCTGCCGGCCGATCGTCATGAGCGGGTCGAGCGCGGTGAGGGGCTCCTGGAAGACCATCGCGATGCGCGCCCCTCGCACGCGGCGCAGCGCGCGCTCGCCGAGCGTGAGCAGGTCCGTCCCGTCGAGCAGGACCTGCCCGGTCGCGGTCATGCCGTCGGGCAGCAGCCCGAGGATCGCGGCCGCGGTGAGCGACTTGCCCGAGCCGGACTCGCCGATCACGCCCAGGCGCTCGCCGGGCGCGACGTGCCAGCTCACGTGGTCGAGCAGCACCCGGCCCGACGACGTCCGCACCGTCAGGTCGCGCACCTCGAGCCCGGTGGTGGTCGTCGTGGGGGTCGCGGTCATCGGATCCCTCGCGGTCATCGGTCGCCTCGCAGGCTCGGGTCGGTCCGTTCACGGATGCCGTCGCCCAGGAGGTTCAGGCCGAGCACGGTCCAGGCGATGAGCAGCCCGGGCAGGATCGCACCGAGCGGCTGGACAGCGACGGACTTCTGGGCGGCGCTGAGCAGCCGGCCCCACGACAGGGCGGTCGGCGAGCCGAGCCCCAGGTAGGACAGCGACGCCTCGGCGAGGATGGCGCCACCTGCGAGCAGCATGAGCTGGACCAGCAGGGTGGGGGCCACGTTGGGCAGGACGTGGCGCAGGATCGTCCCCCACCATCCCGTGCCCGACGCCGTCGCGGCCGTCACGTAGTCCTCGCGCAGCACGCGCGCGGCGTTGACCCGCGTGACGCGCGCGACGACCGCCGCACCGGAGATGCCGATCGCGACGATCGCCGAGGTCAGCGACGCACCGCGGACGGTCACGATGAGCATGGCCAGCAGCAGGGTCGGGAACGCGATCATCAGGTCGATCACGTTGAGGAGCGCGACGTCGGCCCACCGCGTGGTGGCCGCGGCGACGACACCGACCGTGATGCCCAGGACTCCCGCGATGACGACCGAGGAGATCGCCACGGTCATCGCGACCGTGGCCCCGCCCATGAGCTGGCTCAGCAGGTCGCGCCCCAGGCGGTCGGTGCCGGCCCAGAACTCGGCGCTCGGTCCCTCGAGCCGCCCGCCCGTGCCGGCCGCGCCCGCGCTCACGTCGTAGGGCGTCCAGAAGATCGCGACGACACCGACGAGCGCGACCAGCCCGACCATGACCAGACCGGCGACGAAGGACGGGCTGACGCTCCGCCGTCGGGCACGAGGGGCCTCCCCCGCGGGCGACGGTGCGAGCACGCCCTCCTCGCGCGCCGGGACGAGCCGCCCAGATCCTTCGGCGACGGGGATCTCCCCGCCCAGGTCGATGCTCATCGTGCGCCTCCGAGGGCAGAACCGGCACGCAGCCGGGGGTCGATGCCGCGCTGGGCGAGGTCGACCAGGAAGTTCGTGACGAGGACCAGGGCCGTCAGACCCAGGACGAGGGCCTGCACGACGGGCAGGTCGCGCCCCGCGACCGACGACACCAGGAGCGTGCCGAGGCCGGGCAGCGCGAAGACGTTCTCGACGACCACGGCCCCCAGGAGCGACGTCGCGAGCTCGATGCCGAGGATCGCGACGACCGGGACCGCGCCGTTGCGCAGCCCGTGGCGCGCCAGGGCGTGCCACCGGCCGTAGCCGAGCGAGCGGGCCGTGCGGACGTAGTCCTGGTCCAGGACGTCGAGCGTCGCCGACCGCACGTAGCGGACCATCACCGACGACATGGCGATGGCCACGGTCGCGACGGGCAGGACGAGCGACCGGACGGCCGCCGCCGGGTCCTCCCAGCCCTGGCGCGGGAACCCGCCCGGAGGCAGGACACCCGCCTCGAGCGCGAACACCCACACCAGGATCACGCCGACCCAGAAGACCGGCACCGCGACGCCGAGCTGGGACACGGCCGAGACCGTGACCCCCACGACGCCGCGGCGCCGGACGGCCGCGACCACGCCGAGCGGCACCGACACGAGCACCGAGACCGCGAACGCCGCGAGGCTCAGCGGCAGCGTGATCGGCAGCTTGCTCGCGATCAGCTCCCCCACGGGCAGGCGCGAGACGAACGACGTCCCCGCGCTGCCCGAGAACAGTCCCGCTACCCACTGCCCGTACTGCGTCCACAGGGGCTGGTCGGTGCCGAGGTCGGCACGCAGCTGGTCGAGCTGGTCGCTCGTGGTGCCCACGCCGAGCGACGTGCCCGCGCTGTCGCCCGGAAGGAACCGGAGGACGGCGAAGACCACGACGCTCGCGAGGACCAACGACAGCAGCAGCGTGCCGACGCGCGTCAGGAGGTAGCGGGACATAGGTGCTCGGTCAGCCTTCCCGCACGATGTCGGCGACGTAGAAGCTCTCCGTCACCTGGTTGACCGGGAAGCCCGTGATCTCGGCGCGCGCGACCCGGATCTGCGGGTCGAGGTACAGCCAGGCGCTCGCCGCCTCCTGCCCGATCGTCTCGTTGACCCGGGTCAGCAGGGCCGTCTGCTCGTCGGTCGTGGCCGCCTGGTCGGCGTCCGCGACCCACTGCTGGACGTCCTTGTTGTCGTAGCCCCAGTAGAAGTCCGGGTTGGCGTACCAGACGACGTCGCGCGGGTTCACGTGCCCCATGAGCGTGGTCTGGAAGTCGTGGTCGGTGTAGATCTTCTGGTACCAGGTCGCGTCGTCGATCGGGTTGAGCGTGAGCGTGACGCCCACGGCCTTCAGGTCCGCCTGGAGGAGCTGGGCGATGGTCTCGGACGGGTCGCCCGCGACGTAGTCGACCGCGATGCTCAGGTCGCTCACGCCGGCCTGCGCGAGCAGGTCCTTCGCGGCCTGCGGGTCGTAGGAGTGGACGTCGGCCTGGTCGACGAACCACGGGTCGGTCGGCGGGACCATCGAGCCGATGACCTGGCCGCGCCCGTCCCAGACGGCGTCGAGCACCTTCTCGCGGTCGATCGCCTTGTAGAGCGCCTGACGGACGCGGACGTCGTCGAACGGCGCGACGCGGTCGTTGAAGGCCCAGATCTGCTTGGTCGTCGAGGTGCCCTCGGTGATGGTGAACTCGTCGTTCCCCTCGAACTGCAGGAGCTGGTCCGGGGAGTCCTCGGCGATGACCAGGTCGAGGTCACCGGTCAGGAGCGCGTTGTTGAGCGCGGTCGTGTCCTGGAAGAAGCGGAACGTGACCCCCGAGTTCTTGGCGGGCTCGCCCCAGTAGTCGTCGTTGCGCTCGATCGTGAGGTGGTCGCCCTGCGTCCACTCGACGAAGCGGTACGGGCCGGTGCCGTTGTCGCTCGAGAGCTCGGTGTCGCCGTCCCGCACGATCGTGACCGACGCGAGGTAGAACGGCAGCGACTGGCTGCGGCGCGACAGGTCGAGCTGCACCGTGGCGTCGTCGGGGGCCGTGATCGCGGAGATGACCGACAGGTCGTTCTTGCGTGCGCTCTTGGACTCGGGTGCGATGGTCTGCGAGATGCTCCAGACGACGTCCTGCGCGCTCAGCGGGGAACCGTCGTGGAACTGGACGCCCGGCTGCAGGTGGAACGTGTAGACGAGGCCGTCCTCGGAGACGTCCCAGTCCTTCGCGAGCGTCGGGATCACCTCGCCGTCGACGTCCACCGAGGTCAGGCCCTCGAACACGTTGCGCGTCATGGTCTGCGAGACGCCCGAGCTGCCGCCGACGTTGCGGACCAGGCCGGTGGGCTCGTTGGTCGAGCCGATGACGATCTCGGCGTCCGCGCCTGCCGCGGCGCTGCTGCTCGCGCTGCCGGACCCGCCCGAGCCGCACGCGGCGAGCAGGAGGGTCGTCGCCAGGACCGCGGCGGCTGCCTTGAGGGTTCTCATGGGGGTTCTTCCGTTCCAGAAGGTGCAGCGGGGCTGCACGGGGACCACCCCGCTCCCGCGACCTGGGTCGCGGGACGAGGTGGTGAGGGGTTCGTGGAGCGCGGTCGTCCGACGGGTGGCGGGGGCCGGGTGGCGGAGACCGGGAGGGGCTCGGGCGTCACGAGCGCGGCCGACGGTGCGGGGCGCTGCGATCCGTGCAGGGCACGACGACGCGTGCGACGGGAGAGCCGGGGGATCAGACCTGTGCGTCAGGGGCGGTCACGTCGGGGAGCACCCGCGACGGACGCCGCCTGTCAGCGGCTGTTCAGAGACAGCGACAACAGCGGGCGGCGCTCGTCGAGCCGTGCCGTCCGGTGCTGGGGGTGCGCGTGGAAGCGCTCAGGTCGAGAAACATGATGCGACAACTATCTCACCGACCAGGCGGTATGGATGCGCACCTCCGGTGTGGCGATGGTCACGTCTCCGGCTCCGCTGCTAGGGTCGGCCAGCCGAGCCTGAGCTCGCCCGGGTCGTCGATGGAGCACTCATGCTGCGTGTCACCGTGCCTGTCAGGGTCCTCGTCCGCCGCCTCGCGCTGGCGATCGCCGTCCTGGCCGTCCTGCACCTCCTCGCCAACTTCCTCGAGAAGGGCGCGGACCTCCACGGCGGCGTGATCGAGCCGCTCGTCCACTACTTCGGCATGGACGAGGAGGTCAACGTCCCCACCTGGTTCACCGTGGTCCTGCTGGCCTCGACGGGCCTCGTCACGGGCGACCTGCTCCACGTCGAGCCCGCCCCCGCTCGACGCTGGGCCTGGGGGCTCGTCGCGTTCGTGCTCCTCTACCTGTCGATCGACGAGATGACGAGCTTCCACGAGCACCTGGGCACCTCGCTCGAGGAGCACTTCCGGAGCATCGCGGACCTGCCGTTCAACGGCTGGATCGCGTTCTACGGCCCGCTCGCGCTCGTCGTGGCCGCGATCGTCGTCCCGCTCCTGTGGGGGCTGCCGAGGAGGTTCCTGCGCCCCATGGCCCTCGCCGGGGTCCTCTACGTGGCCGGCGCCGTCGGCTTCGAGGCGATCGCGGGACTGCTCGAGGACCAGGGCTTCGACCGGGCGACGTTCGTCGGGCAGCTCGCGGTGCTCGGCGAGGAGAGCCTCGAGATGGTCGCGGTGCTCGTGTTCCTCGTGGCCGTGGTGCGCTACCGGGACTTCCTCGACGGAGGCGCCCTGGCCGTCGAGGCGCCCTCGGCCTCGGCCGGGACGCCCGACGACGGGACCACACTTCATCCTTGACCCTCGTGCGCCGGGGCGCTCACGATGCAAGAGCGGCCTCTCGACGGGGCCGCGCACCAGCGGGCAGGGGACCTCGATGACGACTCCGGCGGAGACGGGCACGGCCCGGCGCCAGCTCCCCTCGCTCACGGCCGTCCGTGCGATCGCGGCTGCGGCCGTCCTGGTGTTCCACCTGGACTACTGGCAGGTGCTCGACATCCCCGGGGCCTACTACGGCAGCACCGGGGTCGCGCTGTTCTTCGTCCTCTCGGGCTTCATCCTGACGTGGACGGCCAACCCCGCGCTCCCTCGCAGCGGCTTCTACCTGCGGCGCGTCGCGCGCATCTACCCGGACCACCTCGTGACGCTCGTCGTCGCGCTGGTCGTCGCCCTGGTCGTGGGGAGCCAGCCCGTCACGGTCCGCATCGTCGGCGCCAACGTCCTGCTGCTCCAGGCCTGGTCCCTGGACCCGACGGTCGTGTACGGGCTCAACGGCGTCGCGTGGTCGCTGTCGTGCGAGCTCGCGTTCTACCTCGCCTTCCCGTTCCTCCTGCCCCTGCTGCGGCGCTGGTCGCCGCGCACCCGGCTCGTCGTGACGCTCGTGGCGCTCGCGATCCCGCTCGTCGCGACGATCGTCGCCCCCACGACCTACCAGGTGCTGTACCACTTCCCCCTCGCCCGGTTCCCCGAGTTCGTGCTGGGCGTCGTCGCCGGGCTCGCGTTCGTCGAGGGCCACCGGTCACGGATCCCGTGGGCGGGGGTGCTCGGGATCTTCGCCGTGGTGCTCGTCGTGGCCGAGCTCACGCACGCGACCGAGGCCGTGGCCCGGGTCGCGCTCGTCCTGCCGTTCGCGCTGTTCCTCATGCTCTGCGCCGATCGGGACCTGCGTGGCCGGCGGTCCGTGCTGACGCGTCGCGCCCTGATCGTCGCGGGCTCGGCCTCGTACGCGTTCTACCTGGTGCACGAGCTCGTGATCCGTCGCGTGCTCGACACCCCCCTGACGGGGGCGGCCGCCGCGGTCGTGATCACGGTCTGCGCCGCGCTCCTGGCCTACGCGCTCTACCGGTTCGTCGAGGAGCCAGCGCGTCACCTGATCGTGAACCGCTGGGCCGGGCAGCGCTCACGACGACGGGCGGCGGCTGAACCGATGGGCGCCGCCCCAGATTCCCGCTGAGTGCGGAGTAGTTGCACCGGATTCCGCCCTTGTGGTGCAAGTACTCCGCACTCAGCGGCGGGTGAAGGGGGGGTGATCGGTCAGCGGCCGGTCGTCCCGACCTTCGCCGCCGCGCTGACGTCGCCCGTGATGACCGCGTCGATGAGCTGGCGCGCCCAGGCGAGCACCTCCATGCCCCGCAGCGGACGGCCCCCGATGCGCGCCGTCGTCGGGAAGGGGACGAGGAACGCGCGGATCGCGGGCTTCAGCATGGTGCCCGGGTAGAGGCGCTTGAGGCGCAGCTCGGCGGACTCCGGGAGGTCGACGGGCGCGAAGCGCACGAACTTGCCCTGGGCCGTGACGTCCGCGAGCCCTGCGCGGCGCGCGTGGTTGCGGAAGTCCGCGACGGCGAACAGGGCCTCGACGACCTCGGGCAGCGCGCCGTAGCGGTCGACGAGCTCGGCCCGCACCTCGGCGAGCGCGGGCTCGTCCTGGGCCGCCGCGATCTTGCGGTACGCCTCGAGGCGCAGTCGCTCGTGCGCGATGTAGTCGTGCGGGATGTGGGCGTCCACGGGCAGCTCGATCGAGACCTCGGGGGCTTCCTCCTCGACCTCGCCCTTGAACGACGCCACGGCCTCCCCGACCATGCGCACGTACAGGTCGAACCCGACGCCCGCGATGTGCCCCGACTGCTCGCCGCCCAGCAGGTTGCCCGCGCCGCGGATCTCGAGGTCCTTCATGGCGATCTGCATGCCCGCACCGAGGTCGGTGTTGGCGGCCATGGTCGCGAGGCGGTCGTGCGCGGTGTCGGTCAGCGGGCGCTCGGGCGGGTACAGGAAGTACGCGTACGCGCGCTCGCGCCCACGGCCCACGCGGCCACGGAGCTGGTGGAGCTGGGACAGGCCGAGCATGTCGGCGCGCTCCAGGATGAGCGTGTTGGCGTTCGAGATGTCGAGGCCGGTCTCGATGATCGTGGTGCAGACCAGGACGTCGAGCTCCTTCTCCCAGAACGCCGTGATCGTCTGGTCGAGCTGGGCCTCGCTCATCTTGCCGTGCGCGACGCCGATGCGGGCCTCGGGGACGAGCTCGCGCAGGCGCTGGGCCGTGCGGTCGATCGTCTCGACCTTGTTGTGCACGTAGAACACCTGGCCCTCGCGCAGCAGCTCGCGGCGGATCGACGCCGAGATCTGCTTCTCCTCGTACGCGCCCACGTACGTCAGCACGGGGTGGCGCTCCTCGGGCGGGGTCGCGAGCGTCGACATCTCGCGAATGCCCGTGACGGCCATCTCGAGCGTGCGCGGGATGGGGGTCGCGCTCATCGCGAGCACGTCGACGTTGGTGCGGAGCTGCTTGAGCGTCTCCTTGTGCTCGACGCCGAACCGCTGCTCCTCGTCGATGATGACCAGGCCCAGGTCCTTGAACTTGACGGCCCCGGAGATGATGCGGTGCGTGCCGATCACGACGTCGACCGAGCCGTCCTTGAGCCCCTCGACGGTCTCCTTGGACTCGGCCTCGGTCTGGAAGCGCGAGAGCGCCTTGACCGTCACGGGGAACGCCGAGTAGCGGTCCGCGAACGTCTGGAAGTGCTGCTGGACCAGGAGCGTCGTGGGCACGAGGACCGCTACCTGCTTGCCGTCCTGCACGGCCTTGAACGCCGCGCGGACCGCGATCTCGGTCTTGCCGTACCCGACGTCGCCGCACACGAGCCGGTCCATGGGGACGGCCTTCTCCATGTCGGCCTTGACCTCGTCGATCGTGACGAGCTGGTCGGGCGTCTCGACGTACGCGAACGCGTCCTCGAGCTCGCGCTGCCACGGGGTGTCGGGGCCGAACGCGTGCCCCTGCGTGGCCATGCGCGCGCTGTAGAGGCGGATGAGCTCGCCCGCGATCTCCTTGACGTGCTTGCGCGCCTGGCTCTTGGTCTTGGCCCAGTCCGAGCCGCCCATCTTGTTCAGGCTCGGCGACTCGCCGCCCGTGTACTTGGTGACCTGGTCGAGCTGGTCCGACGGGACGAACAGGCGGTCACCCGGCTGGCCGCGCTTGCTGCTCGCGTACTCGATGACGAGGTACTCGCGCGTCGCGGCGTTGCCGCCCGTGCCGAGCGTGCGCTGCACGAGCTCGACAAACTTCCCCACGCCGTGCTGCTCGTGCACCACGTAGTCGCCCGCGCGCAGCGCGAGGGGGTCGACGACGTTGCGCCGCCGCGAGGGCATCTTGCGCATGTCGCGCGTGCTCGACCCCTGGCGTCCCGTGAGGTCCGACTCGCTGAACACCGCGAGCTTGAGCTCTGGTGCGACGAAGCCCGGCCCCACGGGCGCGGGCGTCACGAGCACGACGCCGCCCTCGGGCTCGGTGTCGATCGACGCGACCGAGCGGGCCGCGGTGTCGACCGCGGAGAGCTGCTCGGTCATGCGCCGTGCGGGGCCGTGTCCCTCGGTCGTCAGGACCAGGCGCCAGCCCGCGTGCTGGAGCGAGCGCAGGTCGTCGAGCGCGCGCTCGACGTCCCCGCGGTAGGACTCGACGTTGCGCGCCGGCACGGTGAAGGTGGTCACGCCGTCCGTGCCCATGCCCGACGTCGGGCCCTCGCCTCCCGGGAGCGCCTCGCCCGGGTGGGCCTCGCCGTCGGGGGTGGCGCCCTCGTCGAGGCCGAACGGGCTGAGCGTCCACCACCCGAGGCCGCGACGCTCGGCGACGTCGTGGACGTCGGCGAACGTCTCGAACGACGCGGCCGACAGGTTGATCGGGGTCGAGCCACCCGCGGCGGCGCCGGTCCAGGCCGCCGCGAGGAACTCCTCGGTCGTCGCGACGAGGTCGTGCGCGCGGCGGCGCACGCGCTCGGGGTCGTTGATGATCAGCAGGGCGTCGTCGGGGACGAGCTCCAGGACGGGCAGCATGCGGTCCACGAGGACCGGCGCGAGGGACTCCATGCCCTCGACGGCGATGCCGGCCGCGAGCTTGTCGAGCATGTCGGTCGCGCCGGGCAGCGTCTCGATCAGCTCCGCCGCGCGGGCGCGGACGGCGTCCGTCAGGAGGATCTCGCGGCACGGCGGCGCCCACACGCCGTGGTCCGCGATCTCCAGGCTGCGCTGGTCCGCGACCGCGAACCAGCGGATCTCGGTGACCTCGTCGCCCCAGAACTCGACGCGCAGCGGGTGGTCCTCAGTCGGCGGGAACACGTCGAGGATGCCGCCGCGCACCGCGAACTCGCCGCGGCGCTCGACCATGTCCACGCGCTGGTAGGCGGCAGCGCTCAGGCGCTCGGCGACGTCCGTGAGGTCGGCCGTCTCGCCCGTGCTCAGCTCGACCGGCTCGAGGTCGCCCAGACCCTCGACCACCGGCTGGAGCAGCGCGCGCACCGGCATGACCAGTACGCGCACAGGACCGGACTGGCTGACCTCGCTGGTCGGGTGCGCGAGGCGCCGGAACACCGCGAGACGCTTGGCGACCGTGTCGCTGCGCGGCGACAGACGCTCGTGCGGCAGCGTCTCCCACGCGGGCAGGACCGCGACCAGGTCACCCAGCTCGTCGGGCAGGTAGGCGCGCACGCTCGCGGCGAGCTCGTCGGCCTCACGACCCGTCGCGGTCACCACGACGAGGGGGCGGGAGCCCTGGGCCGGGGCGCCCTTCTCGGCCCCGGTGGCGGCTCCGGTCGCGGTCGCCCCCGCCATCGCGGCCAGCAACGGCGGACGCACGCCCACCGGCCCGACGACGTCGACCGCGCCCCGCAGGCGCACGTGCTCGACGACCGCGCGCGCGGTCGGGTCGGCCAGGAGGGCGGGCAGGATTCCGGTGAGGTTCATGAGTTCCTTCGAGTCACCGATCGGCAGGCGGGCGTCCACGGGCGCAGGCCCGGGCAGGTGTGGACGTCGTTCGACGCGACCCCGCAGCGAGGCACGGGCGCGCCGGAACAGCACGAGCGGCCCGGACCGAGGTCAAGACGGTCCGGGCTGAGGGTGCGAGCACCAGGTTACGCCGAAGGGGTGACAAGGGGCGCGACGGCGCGACCGCTCGTTTCAGCCCACCTCCCGGGCTCGCGAAAAGTTCGTTCCGCCAACGACCGCTCCGTGTCCCCGAATCCCGTAGCAGAACATGCACCAAAGAATCTCCTCGCCAATTGTTGAGGAGACGCATTCGCCAATAGCACCGGGAGAACCAGGTGCAAGAATGCCCTCGCAACAGATCAGGAAAATCGCCTCACGCCATGGATGATCGGCCCCTGCGGACGCGAATACCCCTTCTTTCCTCCGATCACACTCGAAGCAAGGCCCGACACCAAGAGCGCATGATAGAAAACAATTTCACCACCATCACCATTCACACACTTGGAGACACTCCGACCACGAAACCAGGTCACAGCATTGCCCCCAACCCTCATACCATAACGGTCGCCGCAGAGGTCGAATCTAGCATTAGCGCTTTGTGGCACGAGTTCATCAAGGAGGGCAATACTCATGCTCGAGGGAGGACTAGAGCTGGAGTCAACGAATCCCAGGCCCCTCCCCAATGAGATCCGCCACGAGTTCTATCACGTCTAGCCGCCAAATCAGATCCACATTCCCAATGCAGATTAGCAGATTTGGAATCGAGACCTCATCAAGACCCGCGCCTATGAGAAAGCCGAACGGAAGCTCTTGCCCTTCTAGCCCAAAGGGAACCGAAGGGAGGTTTTCAATCTCTTCAAAGACGTCGTCTTGTATACCATCCAGCCCGTCTTCCAGGATCTGGACTTCACCCTCTTCCAACCCTTCGATCCAGTTGAGAACTGCCGCATCAACCCGGTCTCTACCATCTTCGATCGCAATTGTGTGCGAGACCCTCTCTGCGTCTACCCACATGCCTAGTTCACCTCCCAGTAGTAGTGCCGCACATGGATCTTTCGTCCGTTTCTGTCCATCTTATCAACATGCACATGATCACCCGACTTGCACTCTTTTCTAAAAGTGCAGGTGTGTGGATTCTTCTTAGCATAGGCCTTCGCGGCCTGCACTGCCGCATCTCGTGACGAGTAGAATCTTCCACTCTTTCTCATACCTCGCGCACCTGGGGCAGTCGTCCCCTTCGCATTGAAGCCCAGACTACGGGAGCCAGTCGTCCCCATCGAACTATAGGAGGGCACTCGCGTCACAAAGGGCGCGCTCCGTCGCCCCGCACTCATGCTCGGAATGTCAAGGCCGCCCTTCCTGCCCGCCTTAGCCGCGACAGAGGCAACCTTGAATCCTGCACGCACTCCCGCACCGGCGCCCACCATCTGCGCCGCCGCGCTGACGGCCATCTCGAGAGCTTTGCCCCTGTTACCCGACGCGGCGTAGGCGACGGCTGAGATGCCACCAGCGGCCGCACCGATCGGGCCGGGAATCCAGGACGCGACTTCGCCGACCTTCGCGATGCCCTTGACGAGGCCCTTTCAGGTGAAGGTCCCGCCGAGGTCGGTGCAGTTGACGGGGTCGGCGTTGCAGTAGTCGTAGTTGTTGGCGGAACCGCCCGCGACGGGGTCGAGGGACAGGAATCGGCCGGTGGCGGGGTGGTAGAGGCGGACGCCCATGAGGATGACGCCGGCGGGGGTGTCGGCGTTGCGTTGTGCGGCGCCGAGCCATCCGTAGCGGGCTGGTGGGGCGTTGCTCGTCGCCCCGCTGGTCATGGGCTGGGGGATGCCGAACTCGTCGAAGGACGTGAACCGCAGCTCGGTGAACGTTGCCGTGGTGGCACCGTCAGCGATGGGCAGGGTGGCAGTGATGTCGCCGTGGAGGTCCACGAGCTGGAGGACGCGCTCCCCTGTCTTGCCTGTCTGGACGGCCAGCGCACCGTCCATGCCCTCGACGTATCGGGTGAGATTGTGAGGCAGGGTCGCGTCGTTGACGATCCACGAGGGCTCGTCGCCGTCACCGTCGTAGTGATTGACGGTCTCGATGGAGTTGGCCCAGGCGTTGTTGACCCACTCGAACGTGTCCTGAGTGTCGAAGCGCATCAGGGGGTCCAGGCCCCACTGGGTGCGCTTGGTCCCGGGCACTTCCTGCGTCGCGACGAGGTCGTTGACGAAGTAGGACGTCGTGGCGGTCTTGGTGCCGTTCTCGGTCGGCATCGAGGTGATGCGTCCGAGCTGGTCGTACGCCCACGTGTTCCCGCCAGGCTCTGTCGTGGAGACGAGGCGGTCGGCGGTGTCATAGGTCGAGGTGACCGTCGTCGCCCCGGTAATGCCCGGGCACGAGCCCGCCGCCGCTCCAGTCGCCGTCGTGAACGACGTGCGGTTGGTGTGGTTGTCGAACCCATAGGTGCGGGTCGTGCACTGGTTGGTCGCACCGGACGTGTCGTTGACCGAGGTCAGACGCCCGAGGCGGTCATACGAGTAGTCGCGCACGTTGGCAGGGGTGGTGTGCCGGATCCACTGGCCACGGTGGTTCTCGACCACTGAGTCCGCTGCGATCACCGTTCCGTCGCTGGTCCGCGTGTAGCTGCGGGCGACCGGGACGCGGGCGGTGTCGTAGGTCATCGTGAGGGTGACCCCACCGGGCAGGGTCTGGGACTCGAGCTGACCGTCGGCTCCCCACGTCGGGATGATCGTTCCCGCGACGGAGTCGGCGAGCTTGGTGACGTACCCGCGCGGGTCAGCGGCCCGGTCGTACTCGTAGGACCGTGTGGTGCCGATCGAGTCGGTGACCTTCGTCGGTTGCCCGTACCGGTCGTACTCGGACTTCGTCCAGCCTCCGTTCGCATCGGTGTACTTGATGAGGCGACCAAGACGGTCGTACTCCTTGACCACGCTCGCGGTCTCAGCCCCCGAGGCGTTGACCGAGGCGTTCTTGACGATGTCGCCCGTCGGACCGTCGTACGTCGTCGTGGTCTTCGCGATGGAAGCACCCGCAGCCGCGGAGCTGCCCGCGATCTGCACGCCCGTGACACGGTCAGCCGCGTCGTAGGTCGTGGTCGTGGTCCGCGTGACCAGGCTCGCGCCGGTACCCACACTCTCGCTGATCACCGTCGGGGAGCCGAAGGCGTTGTACGCCTCGGTGCGCTTGACCGTCAGGTCGCTGCTCATCCGGGCCGGGTCGTGCCCGATGACCGCTCCCCCGGCGAACGTCAGGCACGGTTGCCCCGCCCACTCGGGCTTGTTCTGGCAGCGAGCATCCGAAGCCTCGGTGCCTGCAGAGTAGAAGACCGACTTCACCGTCGCCGCGTCGTTGCCCGTCGAGCCGGGCTTGCGGGACTCGACCGCGCGTCCACGAGCGTCGTAGAGGACGACCGAGGACAGGGCCGTGGGTTGTCCGGCGTCGACCGTGATCCTGGTGGCCTGCTTGTGCACCCACCCCGACGTCGGGTCCAGCGCAGGCTTGCCGTCGACCGGCGTGTACTCGTTCGTGGTCACGATC
This sequence comes from Oerskovia sp. NPDC057915, assembly GCF_042887685.1. Taxonomy (NCBI): domain Bacteria; kingdom Bacillati; phylum Actinomycetota; class Actinomycetes; order Micrococcales; family Cellulomonadaceae; genus Oerskovia; species Oerskovia sp. NPDC057915. The sequence goes on from NZ_JBHVOS010000021.1 coordinate 28,653, forward strand.
GGGTCGATCAGCAGATCGGCAAGCGGATCGGCCCCAGCGGCGAACGGGTCGATGCCCGCACTCGTGCTCCTGGTGAGCAGGTGCGCGGCAGCACCTTCCGGGTTACCCCCGTCGTAGACGTTGACGGTGCGGGGGCGCAGCAGACGCACGTCGTTCGGATCGTTCGCGACCGCGAGCCGCTGGACCGGTCCCGTCTCGGTGAGGACGTCGAGCCCGTCAGGGCTGTAGGTCGAGCGGGAGTCCAGCAGGACCGACACCTCCGGTCCCGTCTTGTTGTCCAGACCCCAGTCCGTGAGCATCGTCGCCGCGTTCGGGAGCTTGCGCAGCGCCAGGAGGCGGTTGGTCGCGTCGAGCGTGCGCACGGTGTTGCCGAAGCGGTCGTACTCGGCCGTGTCGATGAAGCCCTCGACCGGCGCGTCCTTGCCCGCAGGGCTCGCCGTGTTGACCTCGCGCCCTGAGGAGTTCAGGTAGTGCACCGTCGCGGGCTTCTACCCGTCCTTGCCCGGCACGGTCTCCGTCGCGGTCGTGACGGCCGGGACGTCCTGCGGGCCGAAGATCACGCGAAGGGGCAGCTCGTCGAGGCACGCGACCCGCGCATCGAAGCGGCGGGCGCCCCGGCGCTGATCACCAGGTACGCCTACGACGTCGCCGGTCGCCTGACGACGGTCACGGCACCGGGTGAGGAACCGTACTCGTTCGCCTACGGGCCGGGTGGTGCGTCCCGGACGGGCTCCGGCGACCTCATCGACGCCGGTCATGGCCGGCTGGCATGGGCGTCCACGGGTGCAGACCCGGGCAGGTGTGGACGTCGTTGGAGGCGACCGCAGCGAGACGCAAGCGCACCGGAACTGCACGAGCGGCCCGGACCGAGGGGAAGACGGTCCGGGCAAAAGGTGGCGAGCACCAGGTTGCGCTGAGGGGGTGACAGGGGGCGCGGTGGTTGGTGGGTGCCCGTGCCGGTCGTGAAGCAGAAGCCCTGCTACGCAGGAAGCGCAGCGTGGCGTGCCAACCCGATCGACAGTGCTAGATCCTGGAGATCTGCTCCCGAGCGATGTCGAGCAGCCCGGGCGCGGCCATCTCGCACCACTGATCCACGTGGTCGAGGTCGGGAAGCGGAAAGAAGGCGTCACGGTTCGTCAGTCGCCACTCCAGATACCTGGAGTCGTCGAGGTACGGATCCTCTGAACGGTTCGCCAGCGGCAGGACGACACGAGCCGCACTCTCCCGCATCAGCTCGCGGTCAGGCGCGGAGAGAACATCGAGCAGCATCGTAGTCTTGTAGACGGTCGTCGCGATGTTGTACATCTCCCATCCCACCGGCCCGTAGCCCCCCTCGGCACCGACGCAGGCCATCTTTCTCATCTCGCCACCATCGATCAACGAGAACATCCGACCAACGGTCTCAAATCTCAGCCACACGGCGGCACCCCTGCCCTGGTCGTTCGACCTCACCCAACCCGAAGGCGCGCCGCTCAACCTCTTCATCCCGAGTGCCTTGAACTGACCGTCGAGGCGACGCATGACCGCAGTTCGCGCCGCCGCGCGACTGAGCAGCTGTGACCCCATCACTCCCTCACCAAGACCCTCTGCATGCCTTCTCCGCCCTGACGAGCCCCTACGGATCCTGCTCCGCTGCGTGATCCCGTCGCAATTCGGCACAAGCTGGCTGCACCACGACGATGACCCGCCACGCTCTCTTGCCTCAGCCCCGCCCCTCCCGCACCCGCCTGCGCACGCGCCCCGCCGCCACGATCGCCGACAGCAGCACCCGCGACGGCCAGCTCCCCACGGCGCACGTGACCGAGACGAGGTCCACGCGGTCGGGGTAGAGCATCGTCTCGTCCGGGTACCGGCGCGGGTCGATGCAGCTGTCGACCAGCACCGTCCCGGGCATCTCGGCGAGCAGGCGCATCCCGAGCAGCCGCCCCCACGCCCCGGGCGAGTGAGCCGACCGCGCCGGGTCGTAGGCGTCGGAGATCGAGAACACCACGCCGTCGCGCCGGACGCGCACCGCGAGGTACACCGGCTCCGCCGCCGGGCCGACCCGCAGCACGTGGGCCTCGCCGCGCTCGCGGTACGACTCGATCAGCCCCGCGAACCACTCCGCCGCACCGGGCACCACCCGCCGGGCCTCGCCTCCCTTGGCCCGGTCGCCCTTCCAGCCCGCGGCCTCCAGGTCGAGGAACTGCTCGACGACGTCCGGCTCGTCCGTCGCGTCGACGATCCGCAGCTCGTGCCCGAGCTCTTCGACGAGGTGTCGCCGCCCGCGGCGCAGGTTCTTGCGCCGCGAGGCGGACAGCTGCGGACCGAGCACGTCGCCCGCCTCCTGGCCCGCCCCTTGCCCCGGCGCCGGCGCCGACGTCGACGCCGGCCCCGGCACCCGACCCGGCACGAACGCCCCGCGCGAGATGCGGTCCCACTCGCGCACCGGCATGCCCGCGCGGGCGAAGGCCTCCAGCAGCAGCGTCGTCGTCTCCCCCGACGACCTCAGCAACGGCAGGTCGACCGCCTGGCCGAGCGCTCGCCGTCGGGCACGGAGGGCCGCGACCAGCGACTCGACCGCGAGCCGCGGGCGGGCCGCGTCCACGAGCGGCGCGCGCAGCGCCGCGAAGCGCTCGACGAACGGCCCGTCGAGGCTCGCGTGCCGCGCGGGCCACAGGCGGTTCCGGCCCACCGTCTCGAACGGCAGGAACGCGAGCCAGCCCGAGCCGTCGGCCACGACGATCGCCATGACCGCGCGTCCGCCTCCCATGCCGCGTGCTGCCGCCCCCAGGACGGCGGGCTCGAAGTACAGGTTGGGTTCGAGCGAGGAGTCCGCGAGGCGCTGCCAGGCAGCGAGGTCCTCGCCGCCCAGGTCGGCCACGCGCACGATCCTGCTCGTGACGCCCCCCGCCGCCCGGGCCCGGCCCGTGACCTCCGCACGCGTCGTCACCGGAAGCGCCGCGCCACGCGTGCGACGCCGCGCATGACCCGCATGGTCAGCCGCGCCGCGAGCGTCCCCGTCACGACGGTCGACGAGACCATCGTGAGCCGGTCGGGGAACAGGTCCGTCGCGTCCTTGTAGAGCGAGGGGTTCATCGAGCTGTCGAACACCTCGACGTCGGAGTTCTCGTCGAGCCACGACAACGCCATCATGCGCCCGATCGCGCCCGGCCCGTAGCGCGCCCACTCCTCGCTGTACACGTCGAAGTAGCCGAACGCCGTGGACCCCGTGCACACGATGACCGCCATGTGCAGCAGGACCCCACCGGCCACGAGCGCGAACACGTGAGCGCGCCCCGTCTCGGCGAAGCCCGCGAGCATCTGCGTGAACCACTCCTGCCCGCCACGGCGGCTCCGGAACCCCATGCCGCCGCGCGCCGCGTCGCCCTTCCACCCCTGCTGCTCGAAGTCGAGGAACGCCTTCGCGATCTCCGGGTCGTCGCCCCTGTCCTCGAGGACCAGGGTCTCGCCCACCGCCCGCTCGAGGCGCCGGCGACCGCGCGCGAGCGACTTCCCGCGAGGCATCCGCTCGGCCCAGCTCCCGGGCTCCCCCTCGTCGAACCGGACCGCACCCCGAGGGTCGCCGCCCCACGTGTGCACCGGGATGCCGCGCTCCCGGCACACCTCTCCGAGCCGCCGGCCGACCCGGCCGTCACGGGACAGCAGGTGCAGGTCGATCGCCTGCCCGAGCTCACGACGTCGTTCGTGGAACGCGTCGACCAGCGCCTCGACGGCCTCGTCGACGCGCTCACCGTCGACGAGCGGCGTGCCCAGCGGGCAGTACAGCGCCAGGAAGTCCGACCCGGTCGAGGCGTGCCGCCACGGCCAGCGCTTGTCGCCAGGGACCATCTCGAACGGGAGCGCGGCCCACCACCCGCCGGGCTCCGCCTCTCCGGGCGCGGTCCCGCCCGGGTCGTCGACGACCAGCAGCCGCAGCTCCGAGCCGCCGCTGAGCTCGCGCACCGCGGGCACCAGCATCTCGGGCTCGAAGTACGGGTTGGGCTCGGCGGAGCGGGCTGCGAGCGCCCTCCACTCCTCGATCTCCTGATCCGTCAGGTCGATGATGCTCAGCACACGGCTCCGTGCCATGAAGGACCTTCTGTCGTCCGGCGATCGCTTTCCCTGGACCTCGCGAGACCGGTGCCCGGGGCATCTGCAGTACGACGGTAGACACCGAACGACGTCGGGGCCACAGTGGGAGCACTGATTTCACCCGACCGGACTCCCCACGCCGCGCCGTCGTCGTCCGACAGTGCTCGCAGCTGCCCGCAGGTGCCCCCCAGGGGCTGCCCGACGTACTCCCAGGAAGGCTGCCCGTGACCACGGACGAGCTGCACGACGTCGGCACCCGCCTCGGGCGGTCGGCCCGGGTCCCGCTCCTGCTCGCGGGGGCGCTCGTGCTCGGCGCGATCTTCGCCGTGACGTACGTCGTGACCGTCCGCACGCTCGCGGGGCAGCAGCTCGACAACGGCGCGTTCGTCTCGTGGCAGCAGCTCAACCCGTTCCTCGGGTCGTTCGCGCAGGTCCTGCGACCGGCCCTGCCCGTGGCGCTCGGGGTCGTGTGCGCGGTCCTCGGGGTGCTCGCGCTGAGGGCCCGCCGGTGGCGAGCGGTCGTGCGGGCGGTGGCCGTCGTGGTGGTCACGATCCCGCTCGCTCGCTGGCTCCGCGACGGGGCGCTCGACCGGCCGGACCTCGCCGACCTCGCCTACCCCCAGAACACCCTGCCCTCGGGGCACGTCGCGGTGACGGCCGCGCTGTGCGTCGCGGTCCTGTTCCTCTGGCCGCGCCGCTCGGGGGCCCTCGTGGCGTGGGCCGTGGTCGTGAGTCTCGTCGCGTGCGTCGCCTCGCTGCTCGAGCACGCGCACCGCCCGAGCGACGTCGTCGCGTCCCTCGCGCTCGTGGGGGCGCTCACGTGCCTGGTGCTGGCGTGCACGCAGCGTCGGGACCCCCTCACGAGGTAGAACGTCCTGCGTCGAGGTAGTACCCGCAGGGGTCTACCTCGTGCAGCAGGTCCTACCTCGGCGCACGGGCTCGCCGGGCGGACCGGGATCTCAGGACGCGCTCGTAGACGTCGTCGTACCGGTCCACGACGGCCTCCCACGTGTAGCGCTCGACCTCGCGACGCCCCGCGGCCCCGAGCGCAGCCGCGACGTCCGGCGCGTCCAGCAGCGACCCGATCACCCCCGCGAGCGCCTCGGCGTCCCGGGGGTCGACGAGCAGGCCGTCGACGCCGTCGGTGAGGAGCGTGCGGGGCCCTCCGAGCACGGTGCCCACCACGGGGCGCCCGGCCCGCCAGGCCTCGAGCACGACGATCGACGCGGCCTCCTTGCGGCTCGGCACGACCACGACCGTGGCCGCCGCGAGCGCCTCGGCGACGGCGTCCGGCCCCAGCATCCCGGGGAAGGACACGCGGTCCTCGACGCCGAGCGTCCGGGCCCGGCGCCGCAGCTCCGAGAGCTCCGACCCGTCGCCCACGATCACGAGCCCGGCCCGGTCGGCGAGGCTCGACGACGCGAAGGCTTCGAGCAGCAGGTCGAAGCCCTTGACGTGCTCGACGCGGCCGACCGCGAGCAGCACGGGACGCCCGACGGCGTCGGGCGGGTCCGCGGGTCGGGCCGGGTCCACGCGGGGCGCCGGAGGACCTGCCGGGCCTGTGGCCTGCGCCGGGAGCTCGACCCCGTTGGGCACGACGACGGCCCCCGGGTACCCGAAGCGCTCGGCCAGGTCCTCGGTGACGATCGTGGAGCAGCCCGTCACGGCGTCCGCGCGGGCGAGCGCCGCACCGAACCAGGTGCGCATCCACCAGGACGTGCCGAGCGCGTCGTGGTCGTCGGCGAACGTCTCGCCGTGCGAGCTGACGACGAGCGGCGTGCGGGTCAGGCGCCCCAGGGCCGTGGCGTAGACGCCGTTGGGGCCGAAGCACTGCACGTGCAGGACGTCGGGGCGCAGCGAGCGGTACGCGCGGGTCCAGCGCCACGCGGCGGCGGGCCAGCGCACCGCGAAGGACAGGACGCCGCGGGCGCCGCGCGAGGGCTGGGGGGTCGGGAGGTAGCGGACCGTGACGCCGTCGAGCACGCGGGTCCCGAGGTGCTCGCCCTGGTCGACGGCCCACACCTCGACCGTCTCCCCGCGCGCGGCGAGCACGCGCGCGACGTGCTGGACGTGGGTCTCGACGCCGCCCGTGCGGGGTGCGTAGGAGCTGGTGACGAGCGCGGTGCGGGGACTCATTTCGCCCCCTGGAGACCGTGGTCGGGGCGCTGCGCGCCGCTAGAGTGGGGCACTTCCCGTGCCGCGAGAGAACGGACTCCCCGCATGCCGCAGCTGGTGATCGCGACCGTCGCGGTTGAGGTGCCCATGGGCGCGCAAGTTTATCAGGAGGAGGTCGCCACACGGGCGGCCGGAGCCCTCTCCGCATCGTCCTCGGGCGCCGTTTCACCCACCGCGGCGCAGGCACCCGAAGGGGGCGAGGACTGGACCGTGCGTCGCACCGTCGCCCGTTCCCTGCGCTCACCCCTGCCGGGCACGCTCCGGCTCCCGCTCTCCCGCCTCGGCTCCGCCTCGCCCGCGCTCCGCCGGGCCGCGGGCCGGGTCGTCTACCCGCGCGGCGCCGTCGTGCACCGGGTGGGGCTCGAGCTGCCCCCGCACCCGACGCGCGACGTCGTGACCATCCAGGACGTGGTGTCCTGGCGGTTCGACGACGAGTCCCGGCCGGTGCGAGCGGCCGCCGAGGAGGCCCGCCGCGCGGCGGCCGTCGTCACCGTCTCCGAGTTCAGCGCCGACGAGATCGCCGAGCTGCTGGGCGTCGAGCGCCCGCACGTCGCCTACAACGGGGTCGACGAACGCTACTTCCGCACCGCGCCGCTCGACGTCGCGGCCCTCGACGCGCTGGGCGTCACGGGCCCGTACGTGCTGCACGCGGGCGGCGCGTCGCGCCGCAAGAACCTCGAGAGCCTCGCCGCGGCGTGGCCGCTGATCCACAGCGCACGCCCGGACCTCACGCTCGTCATGAGCGGGCCGCGCAACGCGCGGCGCGACGCGCTGTTCGGTGCGCTCGCGGGCACGCGCCTCGTGGGCCGCCTGCCCGACGACGTCATGCCCGGTCTCGTCGCGGGTGCGGCCGTCGTCGTGGTCCCCTCGCACTACGAGGGCTTCGGCCTGCCCGCGCTCGAAGGGATGGCCGCGGGGGTGCCCGTGGTCGCGGCGCGCACGAGCTCGCTGCCCGAGGTCGTGGGCGACGGGGGGCTGCTCGTCGACCCGACGCCCGACGAGATCGCCCAGGCGACCCTGTTCGCGCTCTCGGACGACCCGGAGGTCGCGGCCATGGTCGAGCGCGGCCGGGTCCGCTCGGCCGACTTCACGTGGGAGCGCAGCGCGGCGCAGCACGCGGCCGTGTGGCGGAGCGTGGCCGCGCGCTGACGCGGGTCAGGCCCCGGGCCCCCAGGCCTGGAGCGCGCTCACGGTCGCGACGTACGCGCTCTCGGTGGTCAGCGGCAGGAAGGACGGGTGCAGCCCGCCCACCACGCCCGAGTAGTTCGCCGCGAGCACGGGGACGCCCCGCTCGGTCGTCATGGGCACCGAGACGCGCACCGCGGTGACCTCGACCGGGTCGATGTCGAACACGGCGACCCGGTCGGAGAACTGGTCCTTCTGCTGGACGACGTCCTGCCACGTGCCGTCGGGCAGCTGGACCGAGACCGTGTAGTCCCGCAGCCCCATGCTGCAGCACCGGATCCCGGCCGTCGCGACACCGATGCGGTCGATCGTCTGCGGCCCGTCGGTCGTCACGGTCACCGAGGGGTTCTCGTCGACGACGTCGTCTGCGAGACGACCGGAGCGCCACGGGTCGCGCACGTCGAACGTCCCGGACGTCACGACCTGGGTGTCGGCCTCCTCGTGGGTCGAGGTAGCGGTGACGGGGCGCCCGGCCAGGAGATCCGGGCCGAAGTGCTGGGCCGCCTCGACGGCGAGTGTCTGGCCCGGCGCACCGACGAGGAAGACCGGCGCACCCGTGACCGGGAGGTCGGCGCCGTCCGGGCCGACGTCGATGCTCGTCTCGGCCCCGTACTGGTCGACCATCCGCAGCGTGCCGGGTCCGCCGTCGGCCGTGACGCGCAGCGTGGTCGAGAGGTCGTCGCCCCAGACCGCGAGCAGCTGCTCGCCCGCCGGGCCCTCGGCCGAGGCCGCGAACGTCCCCGGTGCCCCCGTGTCGACGAACGTCGGTGCCTCGTAGGGCGCGAGCAGGGCCGAGGTCGCGGCGAACGCCGCACCGGACGGCTTGACGTAGCTGCCGTACTGGACGAGCGACCACGAGTTGCCCGACTCCCCGAAGCCGCCCTCGGAGAAGAAGTACGTCCACTCGTCGATCCCCTCGGCCCCGTACCAGAGGAGCTTGCGCGCGACGTCGGAGCCGCCCGCCCAGAAGTTCGCGACGCCGTCGGACCACCAGCCGGACTCGGTGTCCCAGACGGGCTTGGCACCGCACGGGGCGAGGGCCTCACGCAGCGCGTCGAGCTCGTCGCCCGGCTGGGAGAAGCCCTGCTCCTCCCACGAGCGGTTGAGACCCGTGTACGGGTGGATCCCGACCACGTCCATCGAGGCGCACCCCCCGGCCTCGACGAGCGCCGCCCACCAGTCGGGCACGATGCCCAGGGTGTTCCCGCCGACGATCCGGACGCCCGGGAACGCGGCGCGCGCCCCGGCCGCGAACGGCGCACCGATCTGCTTCTCGTACTGCGCGCCGTCGTCGAAGCCCGTGTTGTTGGGCTCGTTCCACGGCTGCCAGGCGACGATGCCCGGCGCCTTCGCCGAGACCGCCGCGACGATCTCGCGCGACCAGCCCTCCCAGGTGCCCGCGTCAACCGCGGCCCGCTCGGCCTCACCGCCGGACCCGAGCTGGAGGGTCAGCGTGACGCCGCTCGTCTCCGCGAGCGCCGCGGCGGCCTCGAGCTCGGCGAACGGGTCGGTCTCGACCCCGTCCTCGGGCTCGGGCATGCCGGCGCTCGGGAGCGAGTCCCAGACGAGCCCGTCGGCGCTCGGGGTGCCGGACGGGTCGGGCACGATCGCACCGAAGTCGAGCTGCCAGCGGAAGCTGCCCACGCCGAGCTGGTCGGCGAGCTGCACCCCGCGCAGGACGGACGCCCCGCCCCAGTCGGCGCCGTCAGCCAGACCGGCGAGGTCGAGCGGCGCGCCGGGCGCCCCCACCGTGTACCGCAGGCACGTCCCCGAGACCGGGTCGCCGCTCTCCCGGTCGACCAGCGCGGCGTCGACCTCGTAGACACCGGGCCGCGTGGCAGGCAGCGTCACGGGCACGTCCCCGCCGTCCGCCGGGATGTCCACGACCTGCTCGTCGCCCACGACGGGGTCGAACACCCGCGGGTCGCCCCGCACCTGGAAGCGCAGCTCGTACCGGTCGGCCCAGCGTCCCCACGAGTCGTCGAGGCTCAGCCTGACCGCGGGCTCCTCGCCCGGCGGGAAGTAGTTGTAGACCTCGTCGGTCACGAGGCCGGCCCCCACGCCCATGACCGAGAGGAAGCCGTCGTTGATCGCGTTGTACTTCACGGGTGCTCCGAGCTGGTACGCCATGCGGTCGGCCGTGACGGCGGTGAGCGCCACGGCGCCCTCGCTCGTCGTGAGGGCGTAGTACGTGCCGTCGTCGAGCACGAGGGGCGAGCCGTCGAGGAGCGTGAAGTCCGCGTCGAGGTCGGCGCGCGCGTCGGGCCACACGCCGCGGCGGACGCCGTCGGCACCGAAGTGCTCGAACCCGAGCCCATCCTCGATCACCACGAGCCCGTCGCCGTCGGGGGCCGGTGCGACGCCGACCACGGAGTCGAGCCAGTGCTGCGAGGGCTTGGCGAACGCCCACCTGCCGTTGGCCGTGGCTCCGAGGTGCAGCTCCTCGGCCCCGTCCTGGTCGAGGACCGTCAGGTCGTCCGTGGCCCCCGCGTCCGACTTCCCCGACGACTCGAGCACGAGCCCGCCGTCCGGGAGCTGCCCCAGCACCTGGCCCGGGAAGTCGTCCCGCGTGCCGAGGATCTTCCCGTCCGTCCCCACGAGGTGCATGGTGCGCTCGGTCTCGTGCACCCCGATCACGGGCCGCCCGTCGAGGTCGTCCCACATCGCCATGCCGTACAGGTCGAGGACCCCGCCCTCGGTCTGGTCGCCCTCGGGCAGGTGCGTCGTCCAGGACCGGGTGCCGTCGGGCTCGAACCGGACCAGGTCCCGGCGCTGCATGAGCGTGTCGAGGAAGTAGATGCCGCCGTCCGCGTCGACCTCGAACTGCTCGGGGCTGAACGCCTCGTTGCCCTCGTCGAGCTGCAGCTCGAAGTCCGTCGTGCCCTTCGCCTCGCCCGTCACGACGTCGTAGCGGGTCACGCGGTAGGCGCTCGACCGGTCCCACTCCAGGACGTACGCGATGTCGTCCTGGACCCGCATCGAGAGCACCGTGCCGTCGTCCAGGGTCGCGACGTCGTCGACGACGTCCCGCCTCCCGCCGAGGTCCGCCGGGTCGACGCCGTCGTGCGTGATCTTGTCGACGACCGGGAACCCGCACACCGGCGCAGCGCCCGGCTCGCTCGCGCTGACGACCGTGGGCATGGGCGGACCGGACGCCCCGGGGTCGGCGGCCGCTCCGTCGCCGACCGCACGGACGACGAGCACCGCCGCCGTGGCGACCACGACCGTCCCCGCGACACCGACCACCCAGGCCCGGCGTCGTCGGTACCAGGGCGTGGGGCGCTCGCTCGGCGCTGGCGGGTCGGTCACGTCGGTGCTCCCGTCGGGCCCGGAAGGGTGGGCCAAGGGTCGATCGTACGTCCGGCACCCCCGCCGGGTGGGGCGACCGGCCGAGGATTTCACCCTCACGGCGGGGCCGTCCGGGCAGGGGGCCATCCCCTACGCTGACCGCATGGACACGGACCCGCCCGACGCCGCCCGTGCCCGGGGCTCGGTCCTGTGGCTCAGCAACGAGACCCCCGACCGTGACGGTCAGGGCGGCCAACGACGCCAGTACTTCCAGATCCGTGCCCTGGTCCGCGCGGGATGGTCGGTCCACGTCATGACGCTCGCCGGGGACCAGGACGACACGAACCTGCGGGAGATCGCGACCGTCGAGCGCTTCGCGCCCTTCCTCCACAAGCGACTCCCCCACCCGACCCGCTACTTCCTGGCCCGCCGTCGCGCCCGCTCGGGCCGGTACGACCACGTGATCGTGGCCCACCTCGAGTCCTGGGCGCTGCTGCGCGGAGCAGGGCGCCGGCTCGGTGTCCCCGTCCTGGTCGACGTCCACAACGTCATGAGCCCCTGGCTGTCCCGGTACGGCAGGACGCGTGAGGCCGCCACGTTCCGCCGGATCGAGGACCGCGTCCTGCGCGACGCCTCGGCCGTCTCGGTCTGCTCGCCCGCCGAGCTCGACCGCCTGCCGGACGGGGGGTCGGCGCAACGGATCGTCGCCCCGCACGGGATCGACGAGTCCGAGTGGCCTCCGCCCCCCGCCGCCGCCCCGCCGCCCGTCGTCGGCATGTTCGGCAACTGGTCCTGGACCCCCAACACCGCCGGGATCGCGTGGTTCGCCAAGGACGTGTGGCCCCGCGTGCGCGACGCCGTGCCCGACGCCGAGTGGCACGTCGCGGGGAGCGGCACCCCCGCGCGGTTCACCGACATCGAGGGCTTCCGCGGGCTCGGGCGCGTCCCAGCGCTCTCCGACCTCACGGCGGTCTCGCGCGTGGTCGGCGTGCCGGTGCGCGCCGGGGTCGGCGCCCCGGTCAAGTTCGGCGAGGCGCTCGCGACCGGGTGCCCGGTCATCGCCACGACCGACGGGGCCAGCGCCCACCCGGGCTCGCCCGCCCGGGTCACCAACGACGCCGACGAGTGGGTCGAGTGGCTCGTCGAGCGGCTGGGTCCCGATGCGGCGCTCGCCGAGGACGAGGGTCGACGGACCTACCGCTGGGCGATGGACGAGCTGCCGTGGGAACGCACGACCGCGCCGATCGCCGACTGGCTGTCCGAGAATTCCACCCGCTCCAGGCCCTGATACGGCGCCCGCCCGCTGATAGTGTGCCCGTGTCGCTGGAGGCCCGGTTCTCACCGGTCGAGACTCCACCGACCACCACACGATCCGCAGTCGCGCGGACACCATGCCGAAGGGGACACCGTGGCGGATCCCGCTGTTGCCGTGAAGGGCCTTGGCAAGTCCTACCGCATCGCGAAGAGCGGCTTCCGGCCGACGACCGCCGCCGAGGCGATGATCAACCGGGTCAAGCACCCGCTCCACAAGCCCGAGTACGAGGACTTCGAGGCGCTCAAGGACGTCGACTTCGAGGTCCCGTGGGGCGAGGCGCTGGGCATCATCGGTCGCAACGGTGCGGGCAAGAGCACGCTCCTCAAGCTCCTGACCCGGATCACCGCGCCGTCGGCGGGCCGCATCGAGCTGGGCGGCCGCGTGGGCAGCCTGCTCGAGGTCGGCACCGGCTTCCACCCCGAGCTCACGGGACGCGAGAACGTCTACCTCAACGGCACGCTCCTGGGCATGCGCCGCAAGGAGATCCAGCGCCGGTTCGACGAGATCGTGGACTTCTCGGGGGTCGAGAAGTTCCTCGAGACCCCGGTCAAGCGCTACTCGTCGGGCATGTACGTGCGCCTCGCGTTCGCCGTGGCCGCGCACCTCGAGACCGAGATCCTCGCGATCGACGAGGTCCTCGCGGTCGGTGACGCCGAGTTCCAGGCCAAGTCGCTCGCCAAGATGCGTGACGTCGCGCGCGACGGTCGCACGGTGCTGTACGTGAGCCACCAGGCACAGACCGTTTCCGCGCTGTGCACCCGTGCGATCTACCTCGACCAGGGCAGGCTCACCTACGCGGGCAACGTCGAGGACGCGCTCGCCGAGTACCGCAACAGCTTCACGAGCTTCCACGTCGCCCAGCAGGACGCGTCCAGGCGGGCCGGCACCGGCGAGCTCCGCTTCACCGAGGCGACGATCGCCGAGGAGACCATGGAGCCCACCGAGGACAAGGTCATCGAGTTCGCCGTCAACGCCAACCCGGACCTCGTCGGCAGCTACTTCGTCTCGTGCCACGTCAACGACATGAACGGCAACATCGTCGTCCAGTGCGACTCGCGCCTCGTCGGTCTGTGGCTCGACCCGACCGTCCCGCAGCGCGGCGCGCTGACCATCAAGGACCTGTGGCTCAAGCCGGGCAAGTACACGTACGACCTGTACGTCTGCAAGACCGGCATCCTCGACGCCTGGGAGGGGGCCGGGGCCTTCGAGGTCCTGCCCAACCCGCCATACCCCGAGGTCACGTCCGACGAGGCCCTGACCCACGGCATGGTCCTGGCCGACTTCCAGTACGAGAGGTGGTGACGATGAGCAAGACCGTGATCACCCCGCCCGGGCGGTGGGACCTGCCGTCGGTCAAGGAGCTGTGGGAGGCCCGCGAGGTCCTCGTCAGCTTCGGTCGACGCGACGTCCTGCTGCGCTACCGGCAGACCGTGATCGGTGTCGCCTGGGTCGTGCTGCAGCCGCTCGCCGCGGCAGGGATCTTCGCGATCGTGTTCGGTCAGGTCGCGGACCTGCCCAGCAACGGCGTCCCGTACTTCATCTTCGCCTTCGCGGGCCAGCTCGCGTGGAACGTGTTCAGCGGCGTCGCGAGCCGTTCGTCGTCCTCGCTCGTGGCGAACCAGTCGCTCGTGTCGAAGGTCTTCTTCCCGCGCATGCTCGTGCCGCTCTCGACGATCCTCGCGGTGCTGGTCGACTACGCCGTCGCGTTCGGGCTGTTCGTGATCCTGCTGTTCGTCTACGGGATCAACCCCGGCTGGCCCATCCTGCTCCTGCCGTTCTGGACGCTCCTGGCCGTGCTGCTCGGTGCCGCGATCGGCGTCGCGAGCTCGGCCGTCATGGTCAAGTACCGCGACGTCGGGTACGCGCTGCCCTGGTTCATCCAGATCCTCATGTACGCGACCCCCGTCGCGTACTCGTTGGAGGCCGTCCCGGCGAACCTGCTGTGGATCTTCAACATCAACCCGCTCACGTGGCTGCTCGAGGGCTTCCGCTGGTCGCTGCTCGGGCAGGCGCCCCCCGAGGCGTGGCAGGTCGTCGCCCTGGTCGTGGTGTCGGGGCTCGCCTTCACGGGTGGCGCGCTGATCTTCCAGAAGCTCGAGCGTGGCTTCGCCGACGTGATCTGACCCGGTCAGGAGGGGTCCCGATGAAGCGGTCCGACCAGGCGCTGCCCGCACGCGAGCACGTCCACGTCCTGACGCCCGGCGACCACTACTCCCCGCGGACGGGGAGCGCGGTGCCCACGGTCGTGGACGGCCTGGTGCGGGGTGCGTCCGCCGGTTCCGCGCCGTCGTCGGTCGTCGTGGCCCGCGGCACCTACCCGGACCGCTACGACGGTGCGCAGCTCATCGAGTACCCGCAGGCGTCGGCACGGCCCTGGGAGCGCTACACGGACGCGGCCGCGTCGCGCGTGGGTCTGCCTCGCCACGGGGCCCGTCGCGCGTTCGCGGCGACCGTCCGCGACCAGGCCGCGTGGACGCCGTCGTACGTCTTCGCCCACAACGCCCCCCAGCTCGTCCCGCTCGTCGACGCCGACCGGCACCTGCCCGTGCTGTACGCGCACAACCAGCTCCTGCGCACGTACGGCCACCGCGAGCTGGCCCGCACGCTCGGGCCGGTGCACCGCATCGTGTGCGTGAGCGCGTTCCTGGCCGACGAGACGACGGCGCTGCTCCCACCCGGTCTCCGTGACCGCGTGGTCGTGGTCCACAACGGGGTCGCCGCTCCGTCGGCGAGCGACGCCGGCCCCCCGGTGGGCCGCTCGGCGCGCGGCGACGCCCTGCACGTGGTGTTCGTCGGTCGCGCCATCCCGGACAAGGGAGTGGACGTCGTCGTCGACGCGGTCCGGCGCCTCGCGCGCGCCGACGTGCGGCTCACCGTCGTCGGAGCCGCGGGCTTCGACGCCGCGGACCCCCTGACGTCGTACGAGCGCGACCTGCGCCGACGCGCCGCGGGCACGACGGTCCCGACGACCTTCACGGGCTTCCTCCCCCGTGGCGAGGTGCGTGACGTCCTGCGCACGGCCGACGTCGTCGTGGTCCCCTCGCGCTGGGCCGAGCCCTTCGCCCTGACGGCGCTCGAGGGCATGGCCGCGGGAGCCGCCGTCGTCGCGTCGGACGTCGGCGGCATCCCCGAGGCCGTCGGGGACGCCGGGATCCTCGTGCCACCCGACGACGTCGCGGCCCTCGCCGCGGCCCTCGCCGCGCTCGCGGACGACGAGGCTCTGCTCGGCCGCACCCAGGAGGCTGGGCGAGCGCACGCTGCCGACATGGACTGGTCCCACGCCCGCGCCCGGCTCGACCAGGTCCTCGGCGAGGCGTGGGCGCACAGCCCCGGGGGGACGGCATGAGCCCGGCGGGCGTCGTGAGCGCCCGGACGCTGCGCCTGGGCGACGTGACGGCCCACGAGGCCGAGCGCTGGGCCGACCTCGTGGACCGCGCGCTCGAACCCAACCCGTTCCTCTCCCCCGCCTACCTGCTCTCGGCATCGCGACGGCTCGCACGGACCGCCGGGATCGTGCTGCTCGTCGTCGAGCGCGACGACCGGATGATCGCGCTCCTCCCCCTGAGCCGCGACGAGCGGTTCCACGGCACGCCGCTGCGGTACGCGACGACCGCCGGCGCCTTCCTCAAGGACGACGCCCCGCTCTGCGCCCCCCTCGTCGACACGGAGCACGCGGCGACCGCGCTCGACCACCTGCTCGCCTTCCTCGCGGACCGGCGCAACGGGTTCCCGCCCCTCGTCGAGCTCACCCTGCTGCCCGGCGAGGGCGCGCTGAGCGAGGCCCTCCACGACGCGTGCCACCGCGCCCACGTCCCGATGCTCGAACGGTCCCGGTTCGAGCGTGCGTTCCTCGACCGGGCGAGCGACGCGCCCGCCCCGCGGGAGGCGCTCAGCCGCTCCAAGCGCAAGCAGGTCGAGCGTCTGGCCCGTCGCCTCGAGGAGTCGACCGGTCGTCCTCTCGTCATGGAGGACCGAGGGGCGGACCCGCGGGCCTTCGAGGACTTCGTCGCGCTCGAGGCCTCGGGCTGGAAGGGGGACGTCGACCAGGACGGCGGCGCGCTCGGCGTGACACCGGGAGCCGTCGAGTGGTTCACGGACGTGACCGACGGCCTGCGCGACCGCAAGAACCTCCACCTGCTCACGCTCGTCGCGGGCGACGACGTGGTGTACATGTCGATGCTCCTGGGCGCCGGCGGGACGCTGTACTCGCTCATGGACACGTACGACGAACGCTTCGCGAAGTTCAGCCCCGGCGTGATCGGGCGCGTCATGGAGCAGGAGTTCGTCCTCGGGAGCACGACCGCGGACCGGTTCGACCCGTGCCTGCACCCCAAGAACGTCGGTCCGAGCGGCCTCTACCGGGACCGCCGGACGCTGGTCGGAGTCGTGCTCGCGACGCGCGGCGTCCTCCCGCGCCTCTTCGTGCGGTCGGTGCCGACCCTGCGTCGCCTGCGCGACCGCTTCGTGGGCACGCCGCGCGAGTCGCTCGAGGACGCGTCATGATCGGGACGACACCCGGCGGAGGACGAGCGATGGCATGGAACGACCGCGGCATCCTCGCCGCGACGCTCGGGCACACGGGCCGGGCATGGACCGACGCGTCCTCCGACCCGGCGCCCGCTGCCCCCGTGTACCTCCGTCGCACGGCCTACCGTGGCCCCGAGCTCGGCCTCCTGCACCCCGGTGAGGGCCCGCCGTCGGGCCTCCCGACGGTTCGCTGACACCTCCTCTCCTCCCTCTCCGGGTCGATCGAGGATCTTCTCTCGCCCCCGCCGCTCCCCCCGCGCTGCCCGCAAGGGCTCGCTCCGCCGTGCGGCCCTTCGTGCCGCCTCCCCTCGAACGGGAACCCATGACTTCGAACGACTCGCCCCGCCTGTCCGTCCGCCTCGTCGCGGTCTCCACCCTCGGCCCCGACGACGTCTCCCGCTGGAGGGACCTCGCCGACCACGCCGCCGAGCCCAACGTGTTCTACGGGCCCGACTTCCTGGTCCCGACGGCCGCGCACTTCGACCACGACCGCACCCTGCGCCTGGTGGTCGTCGAGTCGGACGGCACGTGGCTCGCGCTCATGCCCTACGAGATGGTCCCGGCGAACCGTCGGTGGCCGCACCGGCACGCGTCGAACGACGGGCCGATCCTCAACCAGTTCACGTCGCTCGGCGTCCCGCTCCTGCGCGAGGACGACACCCGGCGCGCCGCGACCGGCCTCGTGCGGGCGTTCCGACGGTTCTCGCACGAGCTCGGCGGGAGCATCGAGATGGCGTTCGTCTCGGGCGACGGGGCGGGCGGTGCCGCCCTCCAGCGGGCGTTCGCCGACGAGGGCTCGACGCTCCACGTCTGGGGCGGGGACGCACGGGCCGCGGTGCGCTTCGGCGAGGTCGAGGAACCGGGGAGCTTCGGCTACCTCCCGAGGTCGCGCGCCAAGGCCGTCCGTCGTCGGGCCCGCCGCCTCACCGAGGCCGCGGGCGTCCCGGCCGAGCTCGACACGCTGACGCTCGACGTCGTCGAGGACCCCGCCGAGTTCCTCCGGTTCGAGCTCGAGACCTGGAAGGCCGACCCCGACCGCAACGGGGTCGGCTTCTCCCGGCTGCGCGAGGGGCCCGAGTGGTTCGTCGACGTCTTCCAGGCGCACGCCGCCGCGGGCAGGGCGACCCTCCTGGCCCTGCGCCCCGCGGGCGAGACCCTCTACATGGCCGCGTTCCTGCGGTCCGGAGGCACGCTGTTCGCCTGGTACGACGAGTACGCCGAGAAGTGGGCGCAGCACGCGCCCGGCGTCCTGGGCCGCCTGCTGACCGTCAAGAGGTTCGCCGCCCAGGGCGACCTCGACCTGCTCGACTCGTGCATGCACCCGTCGCTGTACCCCGACCAGAACGAGCTGTACCCCTCGCGGCTGCGCACGGTGTCCTTCACGGCCGCGCTGGGACGCTGGCCGAGCCAGCTGCTGCTCAGAGAG
The DNA here is from genome assembly GCF_042887685.1 of Oerskovia sp. NPDC057915. NCBI lineage: Bacteria > Bacillati > Actinomycetota > Actinomycetes > Micrococcales > Cellulomonadaceae > Oerskovia > Oerskovia sp. NPDC057915. The sequence goes on from NZ_JBHVOS010000021.1 coordinate 46,643, forward strand.
ATCGTCGCGCTCGGCCACGGCCGTCGCGTGCTCGCTCGGCGGGTCCGAGCGGCCCGCGCCGAGCGCCACGCGCGGGGCGACCGGCCGCCGCCCCGGGACGTCAGGCCGGCGGTGGCGTCTGCGTCCTGAGCATGGCGACCTCGGCTGCGCTCAGCGCGCGGTCGTAGAGCCGCACGCCGTCGACGGCACCCTTGAGCGGGAGCGTGCCGCCGGGTTGCCCGCCCAGCAGGAGCGGGAGCGTGTTGACCCCGACCGACGCGGGGCCCGCGACGTTCCCCTGCTCGACCCCGTCGACGTACAGGCGCATCCGCTGGCCGTCGTAGGTGCCCACGAGGTGCACCCACGTGCTGCCGTCGGACGGGTAGGTCGACGTGGCGTTGACGCGGAACGTGTCGCCCGACGTCGCCTGGTTGAGTCGCAGGAACGCCTTGCCGGCGCTCGAGAGGCCGAGCTCGAACCCGTCGGTCGCGCTCGGCGCGGCCTTCTTGACGACGTACTGCGTCGCGACCTGCTCGGGCCGCACCCAGGCGGCGACCGTCAGTGCGGTCGAGACGTCGAGGGCGTTCGCGTCGGGGATCGTGACCTTGCCCGTCGCCCCGTCGAACCGCAGCGCGGACCGGCCACCGGCCGTGACCCAGGTGGTCCCGCCGGAGAGGACGCCGGCGTTGCCCCAGCCCGACGAGTCGGCCGCGGCGAGGCCGGTGCCCTCGTCGAGGTCCCAGGCGCCGCGGAGGCCGCCTGCGGGCGCGACCTGGACGGTCGCCGTCGCGACGTTCGACCAGAGCCCGTTCGCGCCCACGCGGAACGTGAAGCTCGTCGTCCCGACGAAGCCCGCGGCGGGCGTGTAGGTGAACGCCCCCGTGGCGGGGTTCGTCACCGCCACCGTGCCCGACGACGGAGCCGCCACGACCTCGAACGTCAGGGCCCCGCCGCTCGGCGAGCTGCCCGTGAGCGTGCCCGTGACGGGTGTCCCGCTCACGGTCGACGCGGCGACGTCCTGCGCGACGGGCGGTGCGGCCGGCGGCTGGACGGCCTGGTGGAGCGCCGCGACCTCCGCCGCGGACAGCGCCCGGTCGTACAGCCTGGCCTGGTCGACCGCGCCCTGGAAGGGGTACAGGCCGTCGGGCTGCGCACCGATCGTCAGCGGCAGCGTGTTCACGCCCACCGAAGCAGGCCCCGCGACGTTCCCCTGCTCGACCCCGTCGACGTAGATCCGCAGCCGCTGACCGTCGTACGTCCCCGCCAGGTGCACCCACGTGGTCCCGTTCGTCGGCAGCACCGACGTCGCGTTCACACGGAACGTGTCGCCCGACGTCTTCTGGTTGACCCGCAGGAACGGCTTCCCAGCACTCGAGATACCCAGCTCGTAACCGTCCGCAGACCCCGACACCGCCTTCTTCACCACGTATTGCGTCGCCGACCGCTCCGGACGCACCCACGCCGACACCGTCAACGCCGACGACACGTCCAACCCGTCCGCATCCGGCACCGACACCCGGCCCGTCGACCCGTCAAGACGCACGGCCTTGCCGTCGATCCCGGTCACCCAGGTGGTGCCGCCCGACAGCGTCCCGGCCTGGCCCCAGCCCGACGAGTCGGCGGTCGTGGTCCCGGTCCCCTCGTCGAGGCCCCACAGGCCCCGGATCCCCGCAGCCGAGGTCACGCGCACGGTCTGCGTCGCGACGTTCGACCACGTCGTCCCCGCCTTGACGCGGAACGTGAAGCTCGTCGTCCCGACGAAGCCCGCGGCGGGCGTGTACGTGAACGCCCCCGTGGCGGGGTTCGTCACCGCCACCGTGCCCGACGACGGAGCCGCGACCACCTCGAACGTCAGCGCACCGCCGCTCGGCGAGCTGCCTGTGAGCGTGCCCGTGACCGCCGTACCCGTCGTGGTGGTGGAGGCCCCGTCGGTCGCGACCGGGGTCGTGGGCACGGGACCGCTGCCCTGGACGAGCTCGGCGACCTGGGCCGCGGTGAGCGCCCGGTCGGACAGGCGCACCGAGTCGACCGCGCCCTGGAAGGGGTACAGGCCGTCGGGCTGCGCACCGATCGTCAGCGGCAGCGTGTTCACGCCCACCGAAGCAGGCCCCGCGACGTTCCCCTGCTCGACCCCGTCGACGTAGATCCGCAACCGCTGACCGTCGTACGTCCCCGCCAGATGCACCCACGTGCTCCCGTTCGTCGGCAGCACCGACGTCGCGTTCACACGGAACGTATCGCCCGACGTCTTCTGGTTGACCCGCAGGAACGGCTTCCCAGCACTCGAGATACCCAGCTCGTAACCGTCCGCAGACCCCGACACCGCCTTCTTCACCACGTACTGCGTCGCCGACCGCTCCGGACGCACCCACGCCGACACCGTCAACGCCGACGACACGTCCAACCCGTCCGCATCCGGCACCGACACCCGGCCCGTCGACCCGTCCAGACGCACGGCCTTGCCCGCCTTGCCCGTGACCCAGCTCGTGCCCCCGGTCAGCGTGCCCTGGAAGCCCCAGCCCGAGGAGTCGACCGCGAGCACGCCCGCGCCCTCGTCGAGCTCCCACGTGCCCCGGGCCCCGGCCACCGCCGTGACCCGCACGCTCTGGGTCGCGACGTTCGACCACGTCGTCCCCGCCTTGACGCGGAACGTGAAGCTCGTGGCCCCCACGAAGCCCGCAGCGGGCGTGTACGTGAACGCCCCCGTGGCGGGGTTCGTGACCGTCACCGTGCCCGACGACGGAGCCGCGACGACCTCGAACGTCAGCGCACCGCCCACCGGCGACGACCCCTTGAGGGTCCCGGTCGCGGCGACCCCGACGGACGTCGCCGTGAGGCCGGCCGTGGCGACCGGACCGCGCGGGTCGATCCACGGCAGCCGGGCCGTGCCCGCGGTCGAGCTCGAGGCCGCCATGACGAGCGTCGCACCCGGCACGTTCTGCTTGGCGCCCGTGACGTTGTTGTACGTCCCGTCGAGCACGGTCGTGGCGTTCTGGGAGAAGCTGATCGACGCGAGCGGCGTCACCTTCTCGATGATGTCGTCGAGGACCTCGCTGTGCGTGTAGACGACGCGCAGGAGTCCCGTGACCTCGTCGATCTCGACGATCGGGCGCGTGCCCAACCGGTCGACCTCGTAGATCGGGTCCCAGGCGCCGTTCGGGCGACGGACCAGGAGTCCGATCACCGTGGCCCCCGGGGAGTCGTACGACGTCTTGACCGCGGCGTAGAGGGTCCCGTCCGCCGCGACCGCGACGTTCATGTGGTCGTCGGCCATGCCGTCGCCGAGGTTCAGGGCCGACGACTGCGCAGGCTTCTCGTCGGCCGTCCACGTCCCGGGCGCGGCGCCGTCGACGTGCGTGCGGAAGCCGAAACGCTCGGTGCTCTGGTTGGACCAGAGCACCCCGATCTTCCCGCCCGGCAGAGCCGTGACCATGCCGATGTCGTCGTCCAGGACGCCCGAGGCCACCGTGACGGGAGCGGAGAACGAGGAGTACGGGGAATCCGCGTAGCGCGCCTGGATGCTCGTGCTCGTGTCCGAGACCAGCCACAGCCGACCCGTCGAGTCGACGTCGATCGTGCCCGTCTCGCTGCCCGGCAGGGACACCGTGGTCGCGGTCTGGCGCTGCGACCACGGCTGGTAGGAGTTCGAGGAGGCGACGTACTCGACCGAGACGAGCGACGTCGTCGGGCCGTGGAGAAGGACGTGTGCGACGTCGCCCACGACCTTGACGTCCGCGCGCACGTCGGTGCGGTCCGAGATGCGTACGACGTTGGTCCAGGTCCCGGCGGTCTGGTCGTAGCGCCAGACCCAGGTCCCCGCGGGGGTCGTGCTCGTCGACGCGAGCGCGGCCCACCAGGTGTCGTGCGCGAACCACAGCTTGGACTGCGGCTTCTCGCCCGTGTTGCCGCTCAGCGGGACCGCCGTCGTGGTCAGGGCGGTCTCGGCGGCCAGGGCGCTCGGCCCGCTCGGGGCGGCGTCGAGCGACGGTGCGGGCTCCTGCCACGCCAGGGTCACGAGGCCCGGCTCGCCGGCCTTGGTGCCGACCTCGACGAGGTACTCCTCGCCCTCGACCGCGTCGAACGTGACCCGCGAGGTCGAGACGTCACCGTCGTCGTCGTTGGTCGCGACCACGGTCTTCGGTGCCGACGCCCGGCGCACCGCGACCGTCGTGTCGAGCTCGCTGCCGCTGGTCGAGAAGCTGATGGGCCCCGACGCCGGAGCCGTCCACCGCCACCACAGCGACTTCGCGACCGTCGACGGCGTCTCCGGCCCGGCACCGTCCGCCGAGAAGTTGGGGGCGACGTCCTGCCCGACCGTGCCGCCGATCGCACGGCTCTCCGACCGGCTGTCGCCCTGGACCGCGGTGACGGGGACCGGCGAGGGTGAAGACGCCGAGGTCGGCCCCACGTCCCCCGTCACGACCGATCCGGCCGTGGCGAGGACGAGCCCGGCGACCACGAGGGGCGCCACGGCGCGCGCGATCCTGCGGCGGGCGGTCGTCGTTCGACGGGGCGGTCCGTCGGGGCGTGCCGTCATGATCGATCCTGTCCGGAGTCACTGGTGGTGGTTCCGTACGCGACGAGCGACGGCTCGCGACGTACCCCCGGAGCGGCCACCATGTCCCATGGAACCATCGGCGCGGAATCCTGCGGAAGGTCGACGGCCAAACTTCACCCGGGCGAGAGCCCGCTCCCAGCGCGTCGCAGCCCCGCGCGACGCACGAGGTGTGCGTTACTGTCGCGCCATGAACCGTCCCGGCAGCGACCTCGACCCTGCGCGGACCGAGCCCCCTGCCCGGACGCCCGTCACCTCGTACGACCCCGCGCACCTGACCTACCGGTGGTCACCCGCGATCGGCGCCTTCGCCCACCAGTACGACCGCGACCTCCAGCTCCTCGTCGTGTGGTCCGGGGGGCGGGCGCACGAGGCAGAGATCCTCGAGCGCGTCGCGGCCGACTTCATGGTCCTCGCACGGATCGAGGTCCGGTGGAGCCCCGAGAAGATGGTCAACGACTTCGAGCGGCTCTACGGGCAGACCCTGTGGGGCACCTCGCCCAAGCACGAGGAGGTGGGCGACGGGCCGTTCCTCCTGCTGATCCTGGAGGACCACGCCCCGGCCTACTCCTACCGGCAGAACGTCACGGGCTACGTCGAGCTCACCAACGTCAACGTCGCACGCGTCAAGGCCGCGGCCCGGGCGCTCACGGGTGGGTACCGCATCCACTCGAGCAACAACATCCGCGAGTTCTTCCGCGACGCGACGCTCGTCCTGGGTCCCGAGCGCCTGCACGAGATCATCGCGCAGGACGGTCCGGCCGACGGCACGTCGGTGCTCGCGGAGGACGTCGTGGGCAGCCACGGCTGGGACAGCCTCGACCAGGTGTTCCGCACCCTGCGCTGGACGTCCCGCTACGTCGTCCTGCGCAACTTCGACGACCTCCCGGGAAGCCTCGAGGACGACCACGAGATCGACGTGCTGTGCGACGACCAGACGGACCTCGCGGCCGTCCTCAACGCGACCGAGGTGTACCCCGGCCCCGAGGGCGCGCAGTTCCGGACCCTGGTCGGGGGCGAGGAGGTCTTCTTCGACACCCGGTACGTGGGCGACGGCTACCTCGACACCGAGTGGCAGCGCGAGATCCTCGCGCGCCGCGAGTGGCGCGACGGCCAGGTCGCGGTGCCCCGGCACGACGACCACCTCTTCTCCTTGCTCTACCACGCCAAGGTGCAGAAGCCGGCCGTCAAGCCCGCCTACGTCGGGCGGCTCACGCAGCTCGCCCTCGACGTCGGGCTGCCCGAGCAGGTCGCGCGCACCCTGACGCAGGACGAGGTCGCGGCCTCCCAGCTCGACGGGTACCTCGCGGGGCACGGGTTCACGGTGCCGCTGCCCGTCGACCCCGCGGTGCACCGCAACGCCGAGTTCCTCACGCTCTTCCGCCTGACGCCGCTCGCCGACCCGCCGCTCAAGGTCGCGACGGCCGAGCTGTGGCAGTCCGCGAAGCGCAGCCCCGTGGCCCGGGCACTGGGCAGGTCCCGCGTCGTGCGGGGTGCGTACCACCGGCTGCGCTCGGCCGTCCACGCGCTCAAGGACCGCCGGGCCTGACGGACACGGCGGCCGCCGTCGGCGGGCGCCCGCGGCGGGCCTCGCGCACACCCGCTGGACGGAGCTGTCGACGACCGCGCAGCCCTCGCGCGTGCCGATTTCGCCCGCTCTCGCGGTGTCCTGCCATGGACCGGCCGCAGGGCTCACCGCTACCGTTGCCGGATCGATCGTGGGGGTCCGCGACCGCACACCACCAGTCGAGGAGTCGTCATGAGCATGCCTGCCGTCCAGGCGGAGGGGCCGCCCCGCTCGCTGGTCCGCAGGGTCGTGGACCGGGCGCGGATGGTCTACATCTTCGGCAGCCCCGTCGGCGCGACCTTCGTCAAGGCCACCGACCGCTCGGTGACGGTCTACACCACGACCCACGGGCGACCCACGGTCTCGAAGTACTTCGCCCGCACCCGCGTCGGCAAGGACGCGTTCCTCGCGGAGAAGGCCACGGGCGACCTCTTCGGCGACCGGCCGTGGCGCATGCCCGTGGTGCGGTGGCACCGCCGCGGGTTCACGGTCCCGCGCCTGCCCGACGAGTCCCGCCTCGACGTCGCCGGGCAGCAGCTCTCGCGCGACGACCGCGTCGACATGGGGGCGTGGACGCTGGAGGTCCTGCTCGAGATCTACCTCACGGGCAACCTGCACGGCGACCTGCAGCCGCACAACATCTGGATGCTCGACGGCAGGCCCGTCGTGACCGACTTCGAGACGTTCGGGCCGCGGACCCCGGGCATCCCGTTCCTCGACTCGGGCGACATCACGGGCAACGACCCGCGTCCTCGCGACCGGAGCCTCGACCCGGCGTTCGACCCCGAGGACGACTGGTCGTTCCACCACATGCTCGGCGTGAGCCTCCAGGACGCGGTCGACGCCCTCCGGCCCCGGCTCGTCGCCGCGAGCGCCCAGGACCCTGCGGCCCTCGCAAGGCTCGAGGCGCTCGACGGGGTCCGCACCTAGGCCGGACGTCCGTACCTCGGCCGGACGCGCACGCGCCCGTCCCGCCTCACCCGTAGCATCTGCACCACCCCGCCCGGCCCGTCCGGTGCGGTCCCCGTCCCGGACGACCAGAGAGGGTCAGCCGATGTCCGAGTCCCTGCCCGGCGGATCCCGCACCGCAGCCCGTCGCTCTCGCCGCGGGATCGTGGTCCGTCGCCGCGACATCGAGAGCAGGCCCGCGCCAGTGGGCGGCGGGTTCGCGGAGGTCGCGTACACGCGCCTCCCGCTCCCCCGCGCCCTGACGCGCGCGCTGGGGACGTTCTGCGTCAACACGTCGGACCGGGTCGTGTCGATCACGTACGACGACGGCCCGCACCCCGAGCACACGCCCCGCCTGCTCGACCTGCTCGCCGCGCGCGGCGAGACCGCGACCTTCTTCGCGCTCGCCCGGCAGGTCCGGGCGCACCCGGAGATCGCCCGCCGCATCCTCGCCGAGGGTCACGAGCTCGCGCTCCACGGGCAGGACCACCGGTCCCTGCTGACGATGGGGGACGCCGAGGCGGTCAGGTACGTGCGGGACGCCAAGGACGAGGTCGAGTCGATCGTCTCGGCGCCCCTCGTCTCGTTCCGGCCCCCGTACGGCGCGCACACGGTCCGTCAGGCGCACGGCATCGCCGGGCTCGGCATGGACGTGCTCATCTGGTCGGGCGACGCGTTCGACTGGGTCGACGACGAGGAGGAACGGATCGCCGAGCGCGCCCTGTCGACGATCTTCCCCGGGAGCATGCTCCTGCTCCACGACGACCGGGGCGACCCCGAGACGCTCGCGCCCGACGAGGTGTTCCCGGCCTTCGACCGCGCCCGGGTCCTGGACCTGCTGCTCGACCGCCTCGCGGCCGACGGCTACCGGACCGTGACCGCCCACGACCTCGTGACGACGTACCAGCCCGTCATGAGCATGGCCCGCGAGAGGATGCGTCAGACATGAGCACACCCACGGGGGCGCAGGCCCGCCCCGAGCTCTCGGTGGTCATCCCCGCGTACGACGCCGAGGCGACCCTCGGGGTCCAGCTCGGCGCGCTGCTCGCGCAGCGTCCCTCGTGGCCCTGGGAGGTGATCGTGAGCGACAACGGGTCGAGCGACGGGACCCGTCGGCTCGTCCAGGAGTGGACCGTTCGGATGCCCGAGCTCCGGCTCGTCGACGCCTCGGCGCGTCGCGGGCCCAGCGCGGCCCGCAACATCGCGGTCACGCAGGCGCGGTCGGAGGCCCTAGCGTTCTGCGACGCCGACGACATGGTGGCCGACGGCTGGGTCGAGGCGATGCACCGCGCGCTGGCCGAGCACGAGTTCGTCGCGGGCCCGTTCGAGGGGGCCCGGCTCAACGCCGACCTGACGTCGTCGGTCACGTGGACGGCCCAGACGGACCGGTTGACGGTCAAGCCCGGGCTGGAGCAGTTCGTCACGGCGGGCTCGGGCAACATGGGTGTGCGCACCGCGGTCTTCGACGAGGTCGGTGGCTTCTACGAGGGGGCCCGCACCGCGGAGGACGACGACTTCTGCATCCGGGTCCAGCTCGCGGGGCACGACCTGGTGTTCGACCCGGACATCGTGCTGCACGTCCGACGCCGTGACGGTCTGCGGAACATCGCCCGGCAGTCCTTCGCGTACGGCGCGGGCGAGCGCTGGCTGAGCCACCGGTACGCGCTGCTGTACGCGCAGGCGCCGCGTACCGCAGGCGACGACGAGCCGGTGGGTGACGACGAGCCGGTGGGTGACGACGCACGAACGGACTCGGCGCCGGCCCGGAGCACGCCTCCCGCGGGCCGCTTCTCGGGGCTCGCCCGGCGTGGCCGGGCGATCGCCGTCCGCGGGGCCTCGTTCGTCCGCAAGGCGTTCCGCAAGGCGTCCACGATCCGGCGCCCGGGGGACCTCTCCGACCTGGTGTGGCGGCTGAGCTGGAGCGCCGGCTGGAAGTTCGGGCGCGTCCCGGAGGCTCCGCCGATCGTCCCGCCACCGACCTGGCGACAGGACCCGTCCTAGCCCTTCGTCGTCCCGGCCCCCGGGCCCGTGCCCGGGCCTGTGGCGCCCGTCGGCCTGTCTGTCGCCCCGCCGTCTGCCCTGTCCTTCGCCCCGTCACGCGACCCGCCGACGACGCGCCGCACCCGCTCCCGGGCCCAGTCGAGGGGCACGAGCGGCGCGAACCGCGCCGCCCAGGCGACGTGGCCGAGCGCGGCGCCGACCCGGCGCTCGGAGAGGTCGGCCCGCGCGGCCCGGACGGCGCTCCACGCGGCGAAACGGTCGTTGGCGCGCAGCCGGTCGCGGTAGGCGGCGTCAAGGCCGGCAGAGCCGGCAGAACCGCCAGAGCCGGCAGAGCCGCCCTTCCCGGCGCGAGCGGCCGCGCGGGCCTGCGAGCGCCTCTCGCGCAGGATCACCCGGATGCCCGCCGCGAGGTCGCGGTAGGCCCGTGTGGTGTTGCCCGGGTGGTACCGGTAGTCGACGAGGACCTCGTCGACGAAGACAAACGGCCCGAGCGTCGCGGCCGCGAGGACCAGGTCGAGGTCCTCCCCCTGCCGGTACGCGGGGTCGAACCCGCCCACGGCGTCGAAGGCGTCACGGCGGACCACGAGGTTGGGCAGCATGATCCCGGTCCGGCCGCGGACCACGTCGCGTGCGTCGTGGGCCGGGCGCTGGTCGGCGGCCACGAGCTGCACGCCGGCTGGGTCGACCGTGCGCATCGCGCAGTAGGAGATCACGGCGTCGGGTCGGGCGGACAGCGCGTCGACCGCGAGGCGCAGCCGGTCGGGGTGCCACCGGTCGTCGTCGTCGAGGAACGCGAGCAGCTCGCCCCGGGTGTGCCGGACGCCCGTGTTGCGCGCGGTCGAGACGCCCGACGGGTCGAGACGCAGGACCGTCCCGACGCCCGCCTCCTCGACGAGGCCGCGGATCACGGCCGGTTCGGGCGAGCCGTCGTCGACGACCACGAGCTCGACGTGCGGGTACGTCTGCGCCGCCACGGAGGCCAACGCCTCGGCCAGGAACGGCCCGCCCCGGTTGGTGGCGACGACGACGCTCACGAGCGGTTCGGCGACGGCAGCGTCCGCGGCGTCGGGACGTCGGTCGGGCACGGCGCTCCTCGGTTCGGTCGGGGTGAATTCGGTGAGATCGCAGGGGCCGGGACCCCTCGCTGGTGGACAATCTCCCACATGAGGATCCTCCGCGTCTCGCACAGCGCCGTCGTCGACGCGTGGCGAGAGCGGGAGCGCGGGCTGCGGGCGGCCGGGCTCGAGGTCGAGCTCCTGTCGGCGCGGGCGTGGGACGAGGGCGGCACGACGGTCCCGCTGACGCCCCGCCCGGGCGAGCCCGTCGAGGGCGTCCGGACGTTCGGGTCGCACCCCGCGCTGTTCGTCTACGCCCCCGGCCCGCTCTGGCGCGCCCTCGGTCAGGAGTGGGACGTCCTGGACCTGCACGAGGAGCCGTTCGCCCTCGCGACGGCGGAGATCCTGGCGCTGCGCCGGCTCCGCGCCCTCCTCCCGGGTCGTGCCCGACGTCCTGCGCCGCCCTACGTGCTGTACTCGGCGCAGAACATCCCCAAGCGCTACCCCTGGCCGTTCCGCGCCTTCGAGGCAGCGGCCCTGCGCGGCGCGGCCGCGGTGTCGGTCTGCAACGAGGCCGCAGCGGGCATCGTCCGGACGAAGGGCGCGCGAGGAGCCGTCGAGGTGGTCCCGCTGGGCGTGGACCTGTCGGTCTTCTCGCCGGGTGAGGCCGTCGCTCCCGGCCCGTCCTCCCTGCTGCCCGACGGCGTCGCGTCCGCCCCCGGTCCGGGTCGCCCGGGGACGGGGCCGCCGGCCGGGGGGCCGGTGCACGTCGGCTACGCGGGGCGCCTCGCCCCGCACAAGGGCGTGGACGTCCTGCTCGCGGCGGCCCGGGACGACGACCGCCTGCACGTGACGCTCGCGGGCGACGGCCCGTCGGCCCGCGCGCTCCGCGACCGGGCGCGGGCGCTGGGCGACCGGGTCCGGTTCGTCGGTCCGCTCACGGGCGACGACCTGGTCGCGTTCTACCGCTCGCTCGACGTCCTGGCCGTCCCGTCGCTCGACACCCCCGGCTGGATCGAGCAGTTCGGTCGGGTCGCGGTCGAGGCCATGGCGTGCGGCACGCCCGTGGTGGCGAGCGACTCGGGCGCCCTGCCCGACGTCGTGGGCGGTGCGGGCCTGCTCGTCCCGCCCGGTGACGCCGTGGCGCTGCGCGAGGCGCTCGTCCGGGTCGTCGACGAGCCCGACCTGGCCGAGGCCCTCCGCGCGCAGGGCCTGGCGCGCGCCGCGTCGTGCGCCTGGCCCGAGGTCGCCCGCCGCTATCTCGCCCTCTACGAGCACGCGACGGCGCACCCCTCGCCCGCGTCGCCCGCGCCGGCAGGGACCTCGACCCGCGCGGGCGGCGAGCACACCTCGGGGACCGGTGCTCCGCCGTCGGGCAGCGAGCGCCTGCCGCCCGAGGTCGTCCTCGTCGCGTACGGGTCCCCCGACCTGGTGCGCGACGCGCTGAGCCCCCTCGTCGGCAAGCTCCCGCTGACCGTCGTGGACAACTCGTCGATGCCGGAGATCCGGGAGGTCGCCGAGCTCGCGGGCGCCCGATACCTCGACCCCGGGCGCAACGGCGGGTTCGCCGCGGGGGTCAACCACGCGCTGCGCCGGCGCCAGACCCCCGGGTCGGACGTCCTCCTGCTCAACCCGGACGCCGTCGTGAGCCCCGAGGACGTCCTGACGCTCCAGGGGCGGCTCCACGAGGCCCCGGACCTCGCGAGCGTCGGCCCGGCGCAGGTCGACGGCGACGGCGAGGCCGCGCGCGTCGTCTGGCCCTACCCGTCGCCCGCCGGGACCTGGATCGAGGCCGTCGGTCTCGGCGCGCTGCGCCGCACCCCGGCGGACCGGTCGTTCGTCATCGGGTCCGTGCTGATGCTCCGGGCCGACGCCCTCGAACAGGTCGGGCCGTTCGACGAGAGCTTCTTCCTCTACGCCGAGGAGACCGACTGGGCCTACCGCGCGACCCTCCTCGGCAGGCGCCACCTGGCCGTGCCCGAGGTGCGGGCGCTGCACCTCGGCGGCGCCACGAGCGGTGACCCGACCCGTCGCGAGACGCACTTCCACGCGTCCCAGGAGCGGTACCTGCGCAAGCACTTCGGCGCGACGGGCTGGCACACGGCACGCGCCGGGGTCCTCGCGGGCTCGGCCGCGCGCGCCGTCGCGCTCCGCGGCACCGGACGCGACCTGGCCCTGCTCCGGCTCCGGCTGTACGCGCGCGGCCCCCTGTCGGCCGAGGCCGCGATGCTCGCCCGCCCCGCCGACCCGGGCCCCACGACGTGATCCGCCGGTCCCTCGCCTGGGCCGCGGGATCCGTCGCGGTCGCCGTGGTCCTGGTCGGGATCGGCCTCCTGGTACCCGAGTACACCGCGATCTCGGTCGCGGTCGCCGCGCTGGTCCTCGTCGTCGGGATGACGATCTACGAGCCGGCCGCCATGCCGATCCTCTCGATGCCCGCGATCGTGATCGTCCAGCGCGTCGGCGGGGACGCCGTCAACCTGTCGTTGAGCGACTTCGCGCTCTTCGGGGCGTTCTGGTTCGCGCTCTTCTTCACCCAGCGCCCCCTCTCGCGCCCCATGCGCTCGCTCCTGTGGCTCTCGGCGCTCTACCAGGTCGCCACGCTCTTCACGGTCATCGCCAACCCGTACACCGCGAACACCGTCGAGTGGTTCCACGCCTGGCTCTCGGTCGGCGGGGCCCTGCTCGTCGGGTGGGCCGTGGGGCGGGCAGGACGCGCACGGCTCGGTCTGACGCTGTTCATGATCCCGTGCCTGATCATCGCCGCCCTGACGTGCGTCACCTCCCTGCAGCAGCTCGCGGCCGGCGACACGGGACCGGTGTACCTCCAGATCCCGTTCCCGATGCACAAGAACTTCGTCGGGTGCGTCCTCGGGAGCGCGGCCCTGCTCGCCTACGCCCGCCCCTGGTGGGTGGGGTGGCCGAAGACGTTCACCTACCCCGCGTTCTGGCTGTGCGGCCTCGCGGTCCTCGCGTCGCAGTCGCGCCAGGCGCTGATCGGGCTCGCGATCGGGGTCGTCCTCATCACCCTGCGCGCAGACCCCGACCGCAAGCGCTCCAAGCTCATCCTGCTCGCCGCGATCCCCGCGGTGTACTTCGTGTGGGCCGCCGTCCAGGAGCAGCTCGCGACCAACGACCAGTTCAACTCCGCCTACCAGCGGCTCACCTGGTACGAGCAGGCCATCGACGTCTGGCAGCGCAGCCCGTGGGTCGGGGTCGGGCTGCGCTGGTGGGTCGCGAACCGCACCGAGTACACCTTCCAGCCGCCCAACGCCGAGCTCGAGGTGCTCACGTCGGCGGGGATCGTCGGGCTCGTCGCGTTCATCGTCCTGTTCTTCGGCTCGCTCGTCGTGCTGTGGCGCCTCAACCCGCGCTTCGGGACGCTCGCGTTCTCGGTGCTCCTCATGCGTTTCATCCAGGGGCAGTTCGACCTCTTCTGGGTCTCGGTCCAGGTGTCCGTGCCGTTCCTCATCGTGGGGGTCTGCGTAGGTGCCGACGCGTACGCCGAGTCCCGGCGTGCCGCGCGCGAGGAGACCGGCGACACGCTGCCCGTCGACGACCTCCGGTCGGTCGAGGAGATGATCGACGCCACGGGGCCTTCGAAGCGCCTCGTGCTCACCCCCTCCGCGATCCCCGCCCCCCAGCCCGAGTCCACGGGCCGCCACCGGAAGGACCCGATCACGTGAGAGTGCTCCACGTCGTGCACTCCGACGCCTTCGCGGGCGTCGAACGGCACGTCGCACGCCTGGCACGCGCGCAGTCCGCGCACGGCGACCAGGTCGTCGTCGTCGGCGGCGACGTTCCCCGCATGAAGGCCACGGTCGACGACCCGACCGTGCGGGTCCTGCCCGCGGGCTCGCTCGCGCAGGTCGTGCGCACGGTCCGCGCGACGGCGACCGGCGCCGACGTCCTGCACGCGCACATGACGTCGGCCGAGATCGCCGCCTCGATCGCGGGCGCGACCGTCCGGGGCGTGCCGCCCGTGGTCGCGACGCGCCACTTCGCGCGGACCCGGGGCAGCGGACCGGCCGCCGGGCTGACCGCTGCCGTCGCCCGCCGTCCGGTGCGCGCGCAGATCTCGATCAGCCGGTACGTCGCCGACCACGTCGACGGCGACAGCGTCGTCGTCCACCCCGGGATCGACGACCGCCCCACCGCTCGGGTCGCGGCCGACCGCGACCGGAGCGTCCTGCTCGTCCAGCGGCTCGAGCCCGAGAAGCGCACGGACCTGGGCGTGCTCGCCTTCGCCGCGTCCCGCCTGCACGACGACGGCTGGCAGCTCCTCGTCGCGGGCGACGGCTCGCAGCGTGCGGACCTCGAGGCGCTCGTCGCCCGCGAGGGTCTCGCGGGGCACGTCCGGTTCCTCGGTGCGCGCTCCGACGTCGACGACCTCATGCAGCACGCGGCGGTCCTCCTGGCGCCCTGCCCGGTCGAGGGGCTCGGGCTCAGCGTCCTGGAGGCGATGGCGAACGCGCTGCCCGTCGTCGCCGCCGGGGCCGGTGGACACCTGGAGACGCTCGCGGGGCTCGACCCGCTCGCCCTCTACCCGTCGACCGACGTCGACCGGGCGGGTGAGAACCTCGCGACCCTGGCCGGGTCCGCGTCCCGGCGCGACGCGTTCGGCGAGGCAGCGCGCACGGTCCAGCGCACGCACTTCACCCCGCGCGCCCAGGTCGAGGCGACGGCTGCCGTGTACCGCGGCGTCGTCCGGCCGGGCCGCCCACCGCACGACGAGCATCGGAGCCCCGCGACGTGACCTCCCCGACCCCGCCCGCGGTGCACCAGCTCGTGGTCGTCTCGCTCGAGTCCTGGGACCTCGTGTGGCGCCGCAACCAGTACCTCGTGACGGAGCTCCTGCGGGCCGACCCGTCGCTCGTGGTGCTGTTCGTCGAGCCCGCCGCCGACCCTCTGCACGAGGTCCGCCGCGGCTTCCGGCCCCGGGCCGGGCACGGGCTCCGGCGCGCGGACCCGGTCGAGGGGGTCGGACCCGACCAGCTGTGGCTCTACCAGCCGACCAAGATCCTGCCGCGCCGCGTCGACCGCCGGGTCGACGCCCGCCTCGCGTCGCTCGTGCGCCGGGCCGCGCACCGGGTCGGGCTGAGGAGACCCGTGCTGTGGGTCAACGACCCCGCGGCCGCGACCCTGGTGCGAGACACCGACTGGCCGTCGCTGTACGACGTGACCGACGACTGGCTCGCGGCCGACCGCCCGCCCGAGATCCGCCGTCGGCTCCTCGCGGACGAGGCGCTCCTGCTGCAGGCGTGCGAGGAGGTGACCGTGTGCTCGCCCCACCTCGCCGCGAGCAAGGGCGCCGAACGCCCCGTCACGCTCCTCACCAACGGCGTCGACGTCGACCGCTACCGGCAGCCCACGGAGCGTCCTGCGGACCTGCCCGACGGACCCGTCGCCCTCTACCTGGGCACCGTCCACCGTGACCGCTTCGACCTCGACCTGGTCGCCCGGACCGCCACGACCACGGCCGGGGCCGGGACGGTCGTGGTCGTCGGGCCCGTGCTCGACCTGACGAGCCAGGAGTACGACCACCTCACCGGGGCCGGCGTGCGGCTCCTCGGCGCACGCCCCTGGACCGAGGTGCCCGCCTACCTCCAGCACGCGACCGCGCTCCTCGTCCCCCACCTGGTCGACGACTTCACGGACAGCCTCGACCCGCTCAAGCTCTACGAGTACCGGGCCGTGGGACGACCGGTCGTCGCCACCCCGGTCGCGGGCTTCCGCGACGCCGACGACCCACGGGTCACGGTCGCCGGGCCCGCGGACTACCCGCAGGCCGTGCGCACCGCGCTCACCGCGCCGGCAGCGACCGACACCCACCTGGACGACGACATCCCCACGTGGGACGCCCAGGGCCGGGCCATGCGCGACGTCATCGAGCGGGCCCGGCGGCTCGCCGCCACACCTCGCTGACGACCTCCGCGGTGCGCGTCGCCGCGAACCGGTCCTGCGCGACGTCCGCGGCGCGACGGGCCCTGTCCGCCGCGGCCCCCGGGTCGGCGAGCACGGCCGAGATCCCCCGGGCCAACGACCCGACGTCCCCCGGCTCGACGAGCTCGCCCAGCGGTGCGGGATCGCCCGCGGTCCCTGCGAGGATCTCCTCGACACCCCCTGCGCGCGTCGCGACGACCGGGACCTCGCGGACCATCGCCTCGACCACGACCTGACCGAACGGTTCAGGGACCGGGGAGGCGTGCACGCACACGTCGAACCCGTCGAGCTCGGCCGACGGGTCCTCGACGAAGCCCGCCCACACGATGTGCTCGGCCACGCCGAGCCGTGCCGCCTCGGCCCGGACCTGCTCCGCGTAGTCCGCCGCGCCGAAGCTGGGCTCGCCCACGACGCGGAAGGTCGCGTCCGGGTGCTCGTCGAGCACCAGCCGCGCAGCACGCACGAGCTCGAGCTGCCCCTTCGTCGGGCCGACCCTCCCGACCATGCCCACGACCGGCGGACGACCGGCCCCACGCGTCGGACGTCCAACCCGGCGCACCTGCTCCGCCGCGAAGCCCGGGTACGCCACGGTCGTGGGACCGGGGAGCGTCGACGCCGTGGCGCGGGAGTTCACGACGACCTCCGCGGGGAACCGCGTCGAGGCCCACCGGAAGAGGCGCGCGACCCGCGCCGGGAGATAGTCGTCGGCGATCCGGTCGTGGACGTGCCAGACGAGCGCGGCCCGTGCGACCCTCGCGGGCACCACGCCGAGCACGTCGGCCTTGAGGGACGTCGTGTGGACGACGTCCGGTCCCAGCGCACGGACCCGGCGGGACAGCGCCCACGTGAACGGCACGAGACGCGCGAGCGAGACGAGCTGGGCGAGCCCCGCCCGCCCGACCGCGCCCCGCGACGTGGTCGCCGTCGCCGGATCGAGGGGCAGGACCTCGACGACCGCCCCCGTGGCGCGTAGCCGAGCGACCAGCGGGCCGTCGGAGAACAGCAGCACGCGCACGTCCACGTCCGGGCCCAGCACCTCGAGGAGCCGGACCAGGGCGAGCTCGGCACCGCCGAGCTCGCCGGTGTGGTCGAGGACGAGGACGCGCACCGGCCGACCGGGCTGTGATCCCCGCGTGCGTGCGGCCGTCACCAACGGAACGGCAGCCTGCGCCCTGCGCTGCTCCCGCCCTGTTCCGACTCGTCGTTCTTGCGGGCCGGGCCCGTCCGGGGACGCGCCTCGCCCTGCCCTCCGGTCGTGATCTTCCCCCACTCCGGCGACAGCAACGGTCCTTGTCGGCCGCCGCCGTCCCGCCGCGACGGGGTGGTCGCCGCGGGGTCGGCGGGCTGCCCTGCGGCCGGGGCGCCGTCGGGGGCCGCGGGCGCGACGCCGGTGACCACGGCCGCCGCCCGCTCGCGGGCTGCGCGCCGGGGCTCGTCGACCTGCTCGGCGCCGCCCTGCCCGGGGGCGCCGACGTCGGGACGCTCGGCGGCGAGCACGGGCGCCTGCGCGACCGCGTCCCCTCCCGTCGACCGGGTGAGGTGCCCGTCGTCCTGGCGGTCCGGGTCGCCGTAGGTCGAGGCGTAGAGCATGCGCCGGTCGCTCTTGACGCCCGCGAGCGCGATGCCGACGAGCGGCACGTTGTTGATGCGCAGTCGTTCGGAGGCCTCCGCGAGGACGGCCCGGTCGGTCTTTCC
This sequence comes from Oerskovia sp. NPDC057915, assembly GCF_042887685.1. Lineage (NCBI taxonomy): Bacteria > Bacillati > Actinomycetota > Actinomycetes > Micrococcales > Cellulomonadaceae > Oerskovia > Oerskovia sp. NPDC057915. The sequence goes on from NZ_JBHVOS010000021.1 coordinate 64,386, forward strand.
CGCGGACGCGATGAGCACCACGCCCGTCGCGTAGCGCCCGAGGATCGTCGCGTCCGCAGCGGCGAGCACGGGCGGGGCGTCGATCACGACCACCTCGGCGTCGTCGCTCAGGTCGGCGATGAGCTTTCCTGCACGGGTCGTCGCGAGGAAGTCCGCCGGGTCCATCTCCTCCTCCGGGACGGGGAAGACGCCCAGGTTGGGGATGCTGGTGGGTCGCAGCGTGTGCGGGTCGCCCGACCAGCCCTCGGGGGGCGGCAGGACCCGGTCGAGCTGAGGGCGGCGCAGGTCTCCCGAGACGGCGATGGTCCGTCGGCCGCTCAGGGCGAACGACGCCGCGAGGTTGGCGGCGATGAACGTGCGGGGCGCGTGCGGGTCTGCGGCCGTGACCACCACGACGACCTTGTCGGCCTCCGCGAGCGAGACCTGGACGGCCGTCCTGAGCTCACGGATCGACTCGGTGAACGGGGTCGCGAGCTTGCGGGAGACGGGAAGCGTGTGCGAGTGGCTGTAGTCGCGGTCCGACGTCCGCACGCCGTAGAGCTCTGCCAGGACGGGGGTCTGCGCGAGGCGGGCGGCGTCGGCCGCACCTCGCACCCGGACGTCGAGGCCGCGGCGTGCGAAGGCCAGACCGATGCCCGCGACGAGCCCGGCCAGGGCTGCGAGGGCGAGCACCGTGCTCCGCCCCAGACCGAGCGCCTCGGCGCTCGTGGCAGGCGTCTCGACCTCGGCGGGGACGGTGATCGCCCGGAGCGTGTTCGCCTGGACCGTGAGCGACGTGTAGTCGGTCACGATGGTCTCCTTCTCGGCGAGCGCGAGCGGGTCGTCCGTGACGACCGAGAGGCGGGCCGTGACTCCGGCGAGCTGCTCGGCGAGCGCCTGCCTCCTCGCGTCGAGCGCCGCGATCTGTGCGTCGCGCAGCACCGTGAGCTGGGCGACGTACGCGTCGGCGAACGCGTTGGCGACGTCCTGGGACTCCTGCGGGTCGAGGGTCTTGGCGCTGATGGCGATGACCTTCTGGCTCTCGCCGGGGTACTCCGCCGAGACCTGGGCCGCGAGCGTCGCCGGGTTGCCCGTGTAGCCGAGCGTGGTCGCGGCGGCCTGCACGACCGGGTCGGACGTGACGTCGGCCAGGTCGGTGTCGACCGTGACCTCGACGACCTGCTCCCCGCCCTGCGCCGACTGCACGCCGACGAGCCGCACGGTCGCGGTCGCCTTGTAGACGGTCTCCTGCTGGTTGAGGTAGACGAACGCCCCGGCCACCACGACGAGCACCGCCGCCAGCACGTAGTACTTGCCGGCCCATACCGTTCGGACGAACTCTCTGACCGTCATGAGTCCCTCTCCCCCTGTGAGGTGCCGGCACCTGCGTGCACGAGGCCACGTTGCTCTTCGACGACCTCACGGAGCCGGGCGACGAAGCGCGGGAGCGCGAAGGTCTCGACGTGCGAGGTCAGGACGTCATCCTGCCACGGGACGACCGACGCGTCCTGGACCGCCCGCGCCACGAGGTCGGGCTCGGGGGCGTCGAAGAAGGCACCGGTCACGCCCTCGACCACGGTATCGAGGTACCCGCCGTCCCGCAGGACCACCGAGGGGCGCCCGAAGGCTCCCGCCTCGAGCGGGGACAGCCCGTAGTCCTCGTACGAGGCGGCCACGAGCATCGAGCAGCTCCGGTAGAGCCAGCGCAGCTCGGGGTCGTCGACCCTGCCCAGCAGCGTCGTCCCGCCGGTGCCCGACGACGTGCCCCACCTCCCCGAGACGGGTCGACCGCGCGCCGCGAGGCCTTCGAGGCGCGCCCGGTCCGGGCCGTCCCCCACGATCACGAGGTGGCGTCCCGCGAGGCGGGCCGCCTCGACCAGGACGTCGACGTTCTTGTAGGGCAGGAGACGTGCGACGCACAGGAGGAACCCCGGCTCGATCCCGGGGACGGGACGCTCCGGGCCTGCGGGCAGCATCGCGGGCGGCGGGGGCAGGATCTCGGCCTCGATGCCGTACGCCTCGCGGATCGCCCGCTGGGTGACGGTCGAGTTGGCGAGGTACACGTCGGCACGCTCGGCCGCGCGTCGGTCCCAGCCGCGCAGGGCCGGGCTCAGCGCGGTGAGCGCGGCGGACGCGACGCCGCTGCGGAGCCGGTCTGCGCTGCTCGCTCCGTCCCGGCCTCCGAGGTAGCGGTCACGCTGGTAGAGCCACCTGGCGGGCGCGTGGCAGTAGACGACCGTCCGGGCTGCCCCGCGGTATCCGTGCGCCCAGCCCGTCGAGCTCGCGAGCAGGACGTCGGCGTCGACCCGCTGCGACGAGACCGCGGGGGCGAGGAGGGGCAGCGCGAGCCGGTGGTGGCGGCGCAGCGCACCGACGCGGTCGAGCGGGGACGTCCTCAGGTCGAGCCGGGAGAACTCGGGGAACGTGCCGGCCGGGTCGTAGAGGGTCGTGTACATCGGCGAGCCGGGGAAGGCCTCGGCCAGCCACAGGGCCACCCGTTCGGCGCCCCCGCGCTGCGTCGCGTAGTCGTGCGCGAGCGCCACACCCTCGGTCATCGTGCCTCCGTCGTGGGGCAGGAGACGGCCGCCCGCCCAGGTTGGATATCGATCCAGCCTAGGGCGCACGCCCCGGCCACAACGGGCGAACCGGACACATCACCCGGGTGAAGTCCGGGCTCCCGGACCACGGCCGTCAAGGGGACGCCGACCCGTGGCGGACGGCGGCCCCGACGTCAGGCCTTGGTGTGGAACTTCCCCTGGGCCGCGAGCAGCCCCTCGGTGAGGACCATCTCGACGGCGTCGGCGGCGTCGTCGAGCAGGAACGGCAGCTCCTTGGCCTCCGCGCCGGAGAAGTTCTTGAGCACGTGGTCCGCGGTATCCATGCGGCCCGGTGGGCGACCGACGCCCGCGCGGACGCGCACGTAGTCGCGGGTCCCGAGAGCCTTGGTGATGTCGCGCAGGCCGTTGTGGCCGCCTTCGCCACCGCCGGACTTGAGCTTGACGTCCCCGAAGGGGATGTCCACCTCGTCGTGGACGACGATCACGTGGTCGGGGTCGATCCCGAAGTACTGGGCGAGGCCGGCGACCGGGCCGCCCGAGGTGTTCATGTACGTCGACGGCTTGGCCAGGAGGACCCGGGGTCCTGGGGCACCACCCGGGAGGACGCCGAGGCGCGCCTCGGCCACCGCGGCACGCGCCTTGTGCGCGCTGAAGGTCGCGCCGGCCCGCCCGGCCAGGACGTCGAGCACCATGTGCCCGACGTTGTGGCGGTTGCCCGCGTAGGTGGGTCCGGGGTTCCCGAGCCCGACGACGAGCCACGGCTGGTCGGTCATGTCACCTGGTCCTTCATCGACGTCTGGGGGGAACGTCCGAGGCGTCCGGCGCCGTACGGCACCGGACGCCTCGAACGTACGTGTCCTGCGGTCCTGCGGGCCGGACCCGGCGAAGCGGGGACCGGCTCTCAGGAGGGTGAGGCTCAGGCCTCGGCGGCGGGAGCCTCTTCGGCTGCCTCGGCGGCCTCTGCCTCGGCAGCGACCTCGCTGCGCGGCTCGGTGATCGCGACGACCGCGAGCTCGGCGTCGCCGTGGAACACGGAGCCCTTGGGCAGCGTGATCTCGCCGGCGCGGACGATGTGCCCGGCCTCGAGGCCCTCGATCGAGACCTCGACGGAGGTCGGCAGGTGCGTGGCCTCGGCCTCGAGGAGCAGCGTCTGCGACTCGACGACGTGGATCGTGCCGGGAGCGGACTCGCCGACGACGTGCACGTTGACCTCGACCTCGACCTTCTCGCCCTTCTTCACGATGAGAAGGTCGATGTGCTCGACGACGTCCTTGACCGGGTCGCGCTGGACGTCCTTGGCGATCGCGAGGACCGCCTTGCCGTCGAGGTCGATCGAGAAGAGGGCGTTGGACTGCTTGAGGGCCAGCGTCGTCACGTGCCCGGGGAGCGCGATGTGGACGGGGTCCGTGCCGTGCCCGTACAGGACGGCAGGAATCTGGGAAGCGCGACGGATGCGACGGGCGGCACCCTTGCCGAACTCGGTGCGGGCCTCTGCGACAAGCTTGATCTCGGACACGTGAACTCCTGAAGAACGGTTGCGGGCCGACCACCAGTGGGAAGCGATCGGCTGTCCGGCCGGCTGGTTGGCACCGGAGGACGGGGCGGCTGCGTCGGCGCGGGACACATGACGGGCGCACGAGGACGACCGCCCAGTCGATTACGGGGACCCTTCAGGATCCTGCTGACCTTCCGGTGTCTCACCGGCCGTCAGACGTCCCTCGCCGAGGCAACCGAACTACTGTACCCGGGCGCGCGACGTCAAGGGAAACTCGCGGGGTGTCGCGGCCCGTCACCGCCACGGTGCGACCGCTCACGCCTGTGCGCCCGCGATGGCCAGGGTCGTGGTGAGGGCCGCGGTCGTGGCAGCCGTGATCTCCTCGACGTAGCGCCGCGTCGCCCCTGCGGCCCAGCTCCCCTCGGCGAGCTCCTTCGCGCGGTGGTCGATCTCGCGCCGCTCGGTCCCCGAGAGCTCTGCACCGGCCGCCATGACCCGGCCGGCCTGCTTCGTGGCGGCGAGGATCGCGACCAGCGCACCCGTCCGTTCGTCGGGGGAACCGCCGTCGCGCAGGACGCGCGTGAGCGTGCGTCGCACCTCGCCCTCGTGGCGCGAGTCTGCGGCCGGCCAGCGCGTCGTCGGGAAGATGCCCAGGATGCGGCCCTCCTCGCGGCGCAGCAGGCCACGCGCGACGAGCCCGTCGAGCGCGGCGTCCGCGGGCTTGGACCGGGACAGCACCTCGACCAGGCTCTTGGGCTTGGAGCCCTCCTTCGACTTGATCGTCACCAGAGCGTCGTCGAGCAGCGCGCTCCCGGTCGGCGACTGGTCACGGACCACGACACGTCCCGAGCGCCACCCCGAGGAGTCGCCCGCGAGGTCGACGCGTCCTCTCAGCGCGAGCTCGACGAGCAGCGCACCGGCCGCGACCTGCTGGAGGTACGAGGAGTCACCGACGGGCCGGCCCGTGACGTCGTCCAGCACGAGCAGGAGGTAGTCCTCGATGATGAGCATGCATCCAACCTACTGGCGCCGAGGTGTCGGACGCCCTGAGAAATGTCACGATCCTGCGGCGATCAGTCCGCCCAGGCCCAGCGCACGGTCACGCTCGCGTCGACCTGCTCGCGCCCCGGGTCGACGGCCGTCGCGTCGTGCGCGCCCTTGGCCGACAGCATGCGGGGCATCGGTGCGAACCCGCCGCCCTGCTCGCTCACCTCGACGACGGGGCCCAGCACGCGCCCCGCGAGGACCGCGTACTGCTCGGCCCTCGCCCGGGCGTCGGCGAACGCCTCCTCGCGGGCCGCGACCGCGAGCGGTGCGGGGTCGCTCACCGCGAAGCGCATCGAGTCGAGCCGGGCGACAGGACCGGCCGCGCCGAGCGCTGCCCGGACGAGCTCCCCGGACGCCAGGACGTCGCGCACGGTGACCCGCAGCGTCAGGCGGGCCGTGACGGAGAACGACGTGGCGCCGTCGGGCTGCTGGGACTGCTGCGTCCAGGTGGACGTCTGCGCGGTGCGCAGGTCCTCGCCCGCGACCCCGCCGGCCAGCAGCGCCTCGCGTGCCGCGCGCACCCCCGCGTTCGCGGCGTCGAGCGCCACCTGGACGTCGGCACCGGACGCCTCGGCGCCGAGCTCGACCACGACGACGTCGGGCACCGCGGACGCGGCCCCCTGCCCGGTCGTGGTCACCCCGGCGAGCGGGTCGAGGACGGGCTGGGTCGGCTGGGTCGGCGGGTTCACGTCTGACATGCTGCCAGCCCGACGGCGTCGCCGCCCGGGTGCCACGCGCCCGGGGCACCTCGCCCCACCCGTGCGAGGGCTCCGCGAACGACGACGGCCCGCCCCGTCCGACCAGGTCGGTGGGGCGGGCCGTCGTGCCGCGCGGGACGAGCCCTCAGCTGTTGCCGTCGAACAACGACGTGACCGAACCGTCGTCGAAGACCTCGCGGATCGCGCGCGCCAGGAGCGGCGCGATCGACAGGACCGTGAGCTGCGGGAAGTGCTTCTCCGCGGAGATCGGGAGGGTGTCGGTCACGACGACCTCGCTCGCACCGCACTCGGACAGACGCTGCGCGGCCGGGTCGGACAGGACACCGTGCGTCGCCGCGACGATGACGGACTTGGCACCCGCCGCGAGGCAGACCTTGACGGCCTCGGCGATCGTGCCGCCCGTGTCGATCAGGTCGTCGACGAGGACGCAGTCGCGACCCTCGACGTCTCCCACGACGCGGTTCGCGACGGCCTGGTTGGGGCGCGTGATGTCGCGCGTCTTGTGGACGAACGCGAGCGGTCCGCCACCGAGCTTCGCGGCCCACTGCTCGGCGACGCGGATACGACCCGCGTCGGGCGAGACGACCGTGACGTTCGACGTGTCGACGCGCGTACGGACGTAGTCCGTGAGGATCGGCATGGCCCACAGGTGGTCCACGGGACCGTCGAAGAAGCCCTGCGTCTGCGCGGCGTGCAGGTCGACGCTCATGAGGCGGTCGGCCCCGGCCGTGCGGAACAGGTCCGCGATGAGACGGGCCGAGATCGGCTCGCGACCGCGGTGCTTCTTGTCCTGGCGACCGTAGCCGTAGAAGGGCTGGACGACCGTGATGGTCTTGGCCGAGGCGCGCTTGGCCGCGTCGACCATGAGCAGCTGCTCCATGATCCACTGGTTGATCGGCGCCGTGTGGCTCTGCAGGAGGAAGATGTCCGCACCGCGGACGCTCTCCCCGAAACGGACGTAGATCTCGCCGTTGGCGAAGTCGTACGCGGTCGTGGGGAGCAGGTCGATGCCCAGCTCCCGCGCGACGTCCTTGGCAAGCTCGGGGTGCGCGCGCCCGGACGCGAGGACGAGGGACTTGTCCCCGTTGCCGGCGATCGTGCTGCTCATCGTGGGGAAGGCCCTTCGTTCGTGCTGCTGGTCGTGGTGCTGGGTCCGTCGGGGACCGTGGGGACACCCGGGCTCGCAGGCGCCGGGGTCGGTCGGGGGGCCGGGGCCGCCGCGGTGGCCTCGGCGAGCTGCGCCTGGGCCTGGGCGCCCAGCGGAGGGGGCGTGTCGTCGTCGTTCTCGTGGGCCCGTGCCGCCGCGTCGGCGGCCGCCGTGCCGGGACGACGGCGGGCGACCCAGCCGTCGACGTTGCGCTGCGGTGCGCCGCTCACGCCGAGCGCGCCGGCCGGCACGTCGCGGCGGATCACGGAGCCCGCGGCCGTGTACGCGCCGTCACCCACCGTGACCGGGGCGACGAACATGTTGTCCGCGCCGGTCCGGGCGTGCGAGCCGATGACCGTGCGGTGCTTGGAGACGCCGTCGTAGTTGACCGTGACGCTCGCGGCACCGATGTTGGTGTGCTCGCCGATGGTCGCGTCGCCCACGTAGGACAGGTGCGGAACCTTGGAGCCGGTGCCGATCGTCGCGTTCTTGGTCTCGACGAACGTGCCGATCTTGCCCTGGGCCCCGAGGTCCGTGCCGGGGCGCAGGTAGGCGAAGGGCCCGACGCTCGCGCCGTCACCGATGACCGACAGGCTGCCGTGCGCACGGGTCACGGTGGCCCCCGCGCCGACCTCCATGTCGGTCAGCGTGGTGTCGGGGCCGATGGTCGAGCCCGCCCCGATCGTCGTCGCGCCGTGGAGCTGGGTCCCGGGGAGCAGGGTCACGTCGTGACCGAGGTCCACGTCGACGTCGACCCAGGTCGTCGCCGGGTCGATCACGGTGACGCCCTCGAGCATCCAGCGCGTGAGGATGCGGCGGTTGAGCTCGGCGCGCAGGGTCGCGAGCTGGGCGCGGTCGTTGGCGCCCTCGACGAGCAGGGGGTCGCCGACCTTGAGGGCGCCCACGCGGCCGCCGGCCTCACGGGCGATCTGCAGGACGTCGGTCAGGTAGACCTCCCCCTGCGAGTTCTCCTGGGTGACCTGCTGGAGCGCACCGCGCAGGACCCCCGCGTCGAAGACGTAGACCGAGGAGTTGATCTCCCGGATGCCGCGCTGGTCGTCGGTGGCGTCCTTGTGCTCGACGATCGCGAGGACTCCCCCGGCGTCGTCGCGGACGATCCGGCCGTAGCCCGTCGCGTCGTCGACCTCGGTCGTCAGCACCGTCACGGCGTTGCCGTCCGTGCGGTGCGCGTCGAGCAGCCCGGAGAGCGTCGCCGCGTCCAGGAGGGGGATGTCTCCCGCCAGCACCACGACCGAGCCCTCGAGCCCGTCGACCGGGCCGCGCCCCTCGTGCCCGATCGGCACCCCGCGGGCCGCCGCCTCGGCCTGCGCCCGGACGTCGAGCGCCTCGACCGCGCACTGCACGGCACGACCGGTGCCCGGCACGTCGTCCTGGTCGACCACGAGGGCCGACGGGACGACCTCGAGGGCTGCTGCCGCCACGAGGTCGCGCTCGTGCCGGACCACGACCGCGATCCGTCGCGGCTCCAGGTCACGGGCCGCGACCATCGCGTGACCGAGCAGGCTGCGTCCGGCGAGCGTGTGGAGGACCTTCGGGGTCGCGGACTTCATGCGCGTCCCGGCGCCTGCGGCGAGGACGATGACTGCGGCTGGCGGAGAGTCGGGCACAGCGTCGGTCACTGGGGCTTCCCATCTGGTTGGTGGCACGAGCTCCGCCCCCAGGACTCGAACCTGGACTAAAGGCACCAAAAACCCTTGTGCTGCCGATTACACCAAGGCGGAACGGACCGGACACGGCGCACGGTCCGGGGATGAACCCTCGACCGCGCGCGCCATCGCTCGTCCGGAGAACAGTCTGCCAGGTCTCGCGCGGTGCTCGGGGCCCGGGAGCGGTCCGGACGTGGAGATAACGTGTGAGGAGGCAGTCACCCGGGGTCCGGGGCGGGGGCCGCATCGTCGCCCGCGGAGGCGACGGCCGGTCCGGAACGCGCGGAGAACCGTCTCATCCCGGCCCCCCGGACGGCCGGGCACGGCATGATGGTCCCGTGCCCGCAGACTCCAGACGTCCTCCCAGATCCCGCATGACCGCGAGCCAGCGCCGTGAGCAGCTCCTCACGGTGAGCCGTGTCCTGTTCGCGGAGAAGGGGTTCGAAGGGACCAGCGTCGAGGAGATCGCGGCGCGCGCCGAGGTGTCCAAGCCCGTCGTGTACGAGCACTTCGGGGGCAAGGAGGGCATCTACGCGGTCATCGTGGACCGCGAGATCCAGGGCCTGACCAGCGCTCTCACCGGAGCCCTCTCGCTGGGCGGCCACCCCAAGGTGCTGCTCGAGCGCACGGCGCTCGCGCTGCTGACGTACATCGAGACGTCCGAGGACGGGTTCCGGATCCTCGTGCGCGACTCCCCCGTGGCCCAGGCGACGGGGACGTTCTCGAGCCTCATCGGGGACGTCGCGACCCAGGTCGAGCACCTCCTCGCGGACCAGTTCAAGCGCCGCGGCCTGGACCCGCGGGTCTCGCCCATCTATGCGCAGATGCTGGTCGGCATGGTCGCGCTGACGGGCCAGTACTGGCTCGACGTCCGCAGCCCCAAGAAGACCGACGTCGCGGCGCACCTGGTCAACCTCGCCTGGAACGGCCTGTCCGGCATGGAGAAGAAGCCGTCGCTCACGACGAAGGACCGCGCCGCCGACTGACGTCGGCCCTGCCCCCTCTCGACGCGCTCGGCCCCACGGCGGGCGGCCCGCGCCCGGACGCACGGCATTCCGCCCGTGACGGCGGCCCTGTCCCGTGGTTTCGTTGAGCCATGGCGACTCTCGAGATCGACAGGCTGAACAAGACGTACGGGACGGTGCGCGCGCTGCGCGACATGTCCTTCACGGTCGGCGCCGGCGAGATCTTCGGCTTCGTCGGCTCGAACGGGGCCGGCAAGACGACCACGATGCGCATCGCGCTCGGTGTCCTCGCGCCCGACTCGGGCGAGGTCAGGTGGGACGGCCGACCGCTCGACCTGGCCATGCGGCGTCGGATCGGCTACATGCCCGAGGAGCGCGGGCTCTACCCCAGGATGAAGGTCGGCGACCAGCTCGTGTACCTGGCCCGGCTGCACGGGCTGAGCCCCACCGCGGCGCGCGCCGCGACGGAGCACTGGACGCAGGTCCTCGGGATCGACTCGCGTCGCGGCGACGAGGTCCAGAAGCTCTCGCTCGGCAACCAGCAGCGCGTGCAGCTCGCGGCCGCGCTCGTGCACGACCCGGACATCCTGGTGCTCGACGAGCCGTTCTCCGGCCTGGACCCCGTCGCGGTCGACGTCATGAGCGGCGTGCTGCGCGACCGCGCCGCCGCGGGCGTCCCGGTCGTCTTCTCGTCGCACCAGCTCGACCTGGTCGAGCGGCTGTGCGACCGCGTGGGGATCGTCAAGGCGGGCGAGATGGTCGAGGTCGGCGGGATCGAGGAGCTGCGCGCGACGCAGCGGCCCCAGTGGGTCGTCGACGCCCCGCAGGCACCTCCCGGCTGGGCGGCGGAGCTCCCGGGCGTCCACGTCGTGCGGTACGACGGCGCCAGGACCTTCCTCGAGGTCGACTCCCCGCAGGACGGGGCCGAGCAGGTGATCCTGCGCGCGGCCCTGGCGACCGGCCCGGTGCGTGAGTTCACGCCGCAGCGCCCCTCCCTGACCGAGCTGTTCCGTCACGTCGTGAGCAGCGACGACGCAGCCGCCCCTGCGGCGAGCGCCGACGTCGGCCCGGCGGGCGACGACCCCACGCCCCCCACGACCCGGCAGGAGGTCTCGGCATGAGCGCCGACCGCCGCCCCTCGGTCCGGTCGACCGGGGCGCAGGACCACTCCCCCGTGAGCACGTGGGGCGCGGTGTCCCTCGTGGCAGGACGGGAGGTCTCGACCCGTATCCGCTCGAAGGCGTTCGTCTGGACCACCGTCGCGCTGCTCGTGGGCGTGGTGCTCGGCGGGTTCCTGCTGAGCGTCGTGGGCGACCAGGGACCCGCTGCACAGAAGGTCGGCGTCACGTCCGGGGCCGAGCCGCTCGGCCCTCTGCTCACCGCTGCGGGCAGCGCGGCCGGGACCGAGATCGAGGTCACCGAGGTCTCGGAGCCCGAGGGACGGACCCAGGTCGCCGACGGTGACCTCGACGCACTGGTCACCGGCACGCCCGCGTCGTTCACGGTCGTCGTGAAGGAGGAGCTGGGCACGACCCTGACGCCGGTCTTCACGGGCCTCGCCCAGCAGGCGGCACTGTCCGGGGCCATCACCGGGCTCGGGGGCGACCCGTCCGCCGTCGCGCAGGAGATCGCGGCCGCCGCGCCCACGGTCGAGACGCTCGAACCCGCCGAGGTGCGCGATCCCGCGCAGATCGTCACGGGCATGGTCGGCGGGATCCTCATCTTCATCGCGCTCATGACGTGCGGGCAGCTCGTGGCGCAGGGTGTCGTGGAGGAGAAGACGAGCCGCGTGGTCGAGCTGCTGCTCGCGACGATCCGGCCGTGGCAGCTCATGGCGGGCAAGGTCCTGGGCATCGGCGCGATCGGCCTCATGCAGCTCGTGGTCGTCGTGGGGGGCGGTGTCGGGACGGCGTTCGCCCTGGGGCTGGTCGACGCGAGCAGCGTGAACCTCGGGGCGACCGCAGCCTGGGTGCTCGTGTGGTTCGTGATCGGGTTCGTCATGTACTCGCTGGCCCTGGCCGCGCTCGCCGCGCTGGTCTCCCGGCAGGAGGACGTGGGCTCGGTCATCACGCCGGTCATGATGCTCATGATGATCCCGTACATCATCGGGATCTCGATCGGCCCGTGGGACCCCGAGAACCCGCTCGTCGTGTGGTTGTCGTACATCCCGTTCTGCTCACCGCTGCTCATGCCGATCCGCATCGCGCTGGGCACGGTCGAGACGTGGGAGATCCTGCTCGCGGTCGGGCTCTCGCTCGCTCTCGTGCCGGTCCTGGTGTGGCTCGCGGGCAAGATCTACTCGAACGCGGTGCTGCACACGGGCGGCCGGGTCAGGCTCAAGGACGCCCTGCGAGCGAGCTGACGGGCCCCGTCCGGGGCGGGTCGACCCGTCAAGACTCTTGATGTCGAGGAATGTCGAGTAATCTCGCGTTCATGCAGCACCCGCACCCGGACGAGGTCGACCGCATCGTCGACGCCTGGCAGCGCGAGCGTCCGGACCTGGAGGTCGAGCCGCTCACCGTGTTCTCCCGCGTCAGCAGGCTGGCCCGCCACCTGGACCTCGCGCGCCGCAGCGCGTTCGCGCGCGGGCACCTGGAGACCTGGGAGTTCGACGTGCTGTCCGCGCTGCGCCGGGCCGGCGAGCCGTACCGCCTGTCCCCCGGGGCGCTCATCACGCAGACGCTCGTCACGAGCGGCACCATGACCAACCGGATCGACCGCCTCGAGGCGCGCGGGCTCGTGCAGCGCCACCGCTCGCCCGACGACCGGCGCGGCGTGCTCGTCGAGCTCACCCCTGAGGGTCTCGAGCGCGTCGACGCCGCCATGACCGACCTCCTGGCCGTCGAGCGCGAGGTCCTCGCGGCCCTCGCACCCGCCGAGCGCCTGCAGCTCGCGAACCTGCTCCGCACCGTCGTGGGGCAGTTCGAGGCCTGACCGCTCCCGGCGCGGCCCGGCCCGCTCCTGCCCTCGTGGGGCGGGCCTGGGCGCCCTGCGCGGGGCGGGCCTGGGCGGGACCGGCCGGGGCGGCGTGGCGCGGCCTCAGTCGAGCAGCTCGGCCGCTTCCATCCACTCGGCCTCGAGCGTGTCCTTCTCGTCCGCGAGGTCGCGGAGCTGCTTGTCGAGGTCGAGGATCGCCGCGTGGTCGGTCGCCTGGGCCGCCATCTTGTCGTGCAGGCGCGCCTCGAGCTCTGCGATCTTGGACAGACGTCGTTCGATGCGCCCGATCTCCTTCTTCGCGGCCCGCACGTCGGCCCCGGACGGGGCAGGCTGGGTGCCGTCGTCGTCCGCGCCGCCGGAGCTCCCCGTGCCCGACGACGTCGCACCCGCCCCGGCGTTCGTCGCACCGGTGCGCGTCCCGGCGGAGGCCGCCGCGATGGCGGCCTTGCGGAGCGCGAGGTACTCCTCGACGCCGCCCGGCAGGTCACGGATCGTGCCGTCGCCCAGCAGCGCGACCTCACGGTCGCAGACGCGCTCGAGCAGGTACCGGTCGTGCGAGACGACGACGAGCGTCCCCGGCCAGCCGTCGAGGAGGTCCTCGATGGCCGCGAGGGTGTCGGTGTCGAGGTCGTTGGTGGGCTCGTCGAGCAGCAGCACGTTGGGTTCCCCGACGAGCAGGCGCAGGAGCTGCAGACGACGACGCTCACCACCCGACAGGTCGCGGACCAGCGTCTGGGAGCGCTCGCGCGTGAAGCCGAGCCGCTCGACGAGCTGGGCCGCGGTGAGCTCCTTGCCGTCGACAGCGACCGTGCGCTTCTCCTGCTCGATGACCTCGACGACCCGCAGGCCGCCGATCTCGTCGAGCTCGTCGACGTCCTGGGTCAGCTCGGCGACGTGGATCGTCTTGCCGCGCTTGACCGTTCCCGCGGTGGGGGCGAGCCGCCCGGCCAGGAGCCGCAGGAGCGTCGTCTTGCCCGCGCCGTTGACCCCGACCACGCCGTAGCGGTCGCCCGGGCCGAGGCGCCAGGTGACGTCGTCGAACAGGACCTTCTCGGCTCCGCCCGGGTCACCGTCGCGAGCCGGCATGCGGACCGTCACGTCCTCGAGGTCCAGCACGTCCTTGCCGAGTCGACGCGTGGCCATGCGCGTGAGCTCGAGCGTGTCGCGGGGGTTCGGCTCGTCGGCGATCAGGGCGGCCGCTGCATCGAGCCGGAACTTGGGCTTCGAGGTGCGCGCCGGGGCGCCGCGACGCAGCCAGGCGAGCTCCTTGCGGAGCAGGTTGTTGCGCTTCTCGGCCGTGACGGCCGCCGTCCGGGCGCGCTCGGCGCGGGCCAGGACGTACGCGGCGTACCCGCCCTCGTACCCCTCGACCGCCCCCGAGCCGTCGCCCGTGACCTCCCACATGCGCGTGCAGACCGCGTCGAGGAACCAGCGGTCGTGCGTCACGACCACGAGCGCGCCGCGGGCACCAGGACGGGCGTAGCGCGCCTGGAGGTGCTCGGCGAGCCACGCGACCCCCTCGACGTCGAGGTGGTTGGTCGGCTCGTCGAGGAACAGCACGTCGTGCTCCGCGACCAGCAGCGCCGCGAGCGCGACGCGGCGGCGCTGACCGCCCGACAGCGTCGACGCCGGGGCGTCCAGGTCCAGGTCCTCGAGCAGCCCCGCGTGGACCGCGCGGATGCCCGCGTCGCCGGCCCACGTGTGCTCGGCCGACTCCCCGTGCACCAGGTCGCGGATCGTGGTCCCCTCGGGCGACTCGTCGCGCTGGTCGAGCATCCCGATCCGCAGCCCGCCCACCCGGGTGACGCGTCCGGCGTCGGGCACCGCAGTCCCCGCGAGGAGGCGCAGCAGCGTGGACTTGCCGGCGCCGTTGGGGCCCACGACGCCCACACGGTCGCCGTCGTCGAGGCCCAGGCTCACGCCGTCGAGCAGGGTACGGGTGCCGACGACGAGGCGGATGTCGTCGGCGCCGAGGAGGTGTGCCATGGGGTCCTTCGAGTTGCTCGGGGAGCGTCGGGCCCGCCGCGGACGCGGCTCCGGCGACGCACGGTGCTCCAGCGAGGATACGCGCCGGGCCGGGGTCAGCGGGCGGCCCGGCCCTCGTCCTCGACGCTCGTCAGGGGCTCGCGGGCCGTCTTGGCCCAACCGGTCCGGCCAGCGACCTGGCGGAACAGCGCACGCAGGACGACCGGGAACAGGATCCACGAGTACAGCACGTACGGCACGACCGCCACGACCGCGACCAGCACGCCGACCACACCCCTCCCCCGGCGCGCGAGCCCGACGAACCCGGGCCCGAACGAGAGCCCGAGGAAGAACACCACGACGGGCCAGAACAGCGAGTAGAACGGCACGTGCTCGACCCCCAGCAGCAGGAGGGACAGGAGCAGCCCGAAACCCATCGCGGTCTGCAGCACCGGCGTCAGCAGGTAGTAGAGCTGGTCGAGCCGTGCCCACGACGACACCGGGGCGGTCAGCGCCGAGCCGACCAGGTCGAGAGCCTGCCACCCGCCCTGCGCCCAGCGGGTCCGCTGCCGGACCAGGCGATGGAGTCCCGACACCCCCTGCTGCTCGATCTGCGTCTCGACGGTCTGCTCGCCCCGCCACCCCTCGTGGACCAGGCGCACCCCCAGGTCCTGGTCCTCCGTGAGGCGGTCCCGCCACGGACCACGCACGACGCCGGGTGGCATCCCGTCCTCGGTCACGACGTCGTCGAGCGCCGACAGGCGGTTGAACTGCCCGTTGCCGCCCATGTTGGCAGTCCCCCATCGCCCCCTCGCGAGCTGGTACACGAGCCCGAACACACCGAACTCGACGTCCTGGGCCCACGTCAGCACCGTCCGCCGGTTGTAGATGCGCACCAGCACCTGCACCCCGCCCACCCGCTCGTCAGCGAAGTGCCGGGCCAGTACCGCGGGGGCAGTCGGGGCGAGACGGCCGTCGGCATCCACGATCCCCACCACGACCCGCGAGGGTTCCCAGGCCGCGAACGGTCCGCCTGGTGCGAGCAGGTCGCGGTGCACGTACGACCATGCGTCGTCGAGCACCGCGGACTTCCCGCGGCGCGCGTCGGGCGGCACCCGGCGCAGCACGCGCAGGTCCTCGATCGCGAGGTCCGCGAGGATCTCCGCGGTCCGGTCGGTCGAACCGTCGTCCACGACCACGATCGCCCGGTGCGTCGCCTCGGTCGCGGCGAGCCGGGTCACGCTGTCCTCGATCGTGACCTCCTCGTCGAGCGCCGGGACGACGAAGACCCAGAGGAAGTCGGACTCCGGGGCGTCCCCCTGCCGACCGACCACCTTCGCTCGCCGTGCCAGTGCACGCTCCTGCACCCAGGCCGTCGCCGCGAGGACCAGGACCCACACGAACGACGTCACCGTGACCACGAGGAGCACCCAGAACACGACCTGGACGACCGCGGGGAGGCCCGCGTACGGGTCCCACCAACGGAGGTCGTCGCTCACATGCCCACGCCCTCGGGGATCGTGGTGTCGACGTCCGGGATGGGCGATCCCGGAGACGGGTCGACGAGCCCACGGCCGGGCCCCGTCGGTGCCGTCGCACCCTGCCCCGTCGGCTCCCGCTCGTACCCTGCCCAGTCGAGGACCACTCCGCGGGAGAAGCCCGCACCGTACGGGACAGGCGCCGGATCGTCGAAGACCAGGTGGTCCATGGCCTCGACGATCCGCTGGGCCGCGCGACCGTCCCCGTACGGGTTCGTCCGGTGCGTCACCTCCTGGAAGTAGGCCTTGTCGTCGAGGAGCCGGCGCGCGGCGGCCACGATGCGGTCGGGGTCCGTCCCGACGAGCTCGAGCGTCCCCGCGTCGACCCCCTCGGTCCGTTCGGTGCTCTCGCGCGTCACCAGGACGGCCGTCCCCAGCGCCGGCGCCTCCTCCTGGATGCCACCCGAGTCCGTGATCGCGATGTCGGCCCGGCCCAGCAGGCGGGCGAACGCCGAGTAGACCATCGGGGCGACCAGGTCGACGTTCGGGATGCCCAGGAGAAGGGGCCGCAGCGTCCCGGCGACCGCAGGGTTCGGGTGGAGCGGGAGGACGAACCGCACGTCGGGGTACTCGCCCGCCAGCCGCGCGATGGCCGTGCCGACACGTTCGAGCCCCCGGCCCCAGCTCTCGCGGCGGTGGGCCGTGACGACGACCACCCGGGTGGTCGTGTCGTCCTCGAGGTCGTCGAGCTCGGGTACGCCGTACGGCGTACAACGGTCTGCCGCGAGCTGGAGGGCGTCGATCGCGGTGTTGCCCGTGACGAAGACGCGCTGGATGTCGATCCCCTCCGCGACCAGGTTTCCCTTGGCCACCTCGGTCGGAGCGAGATGGAACGACGCGATCCTCGCGATGAGCTGACGGTTGAGCTCCTCGGGGAACGGCGAGAGCGTCGAGGAGGTCCGCATGCCCGCCTCGACGTGCCCGACAGGGATCCGCAGGTGGAACGCCGCGAGCGCGGCCGCAGCCGCTGTCGTCGTGTCGCCGTGGACCAGGCACGCGAACGGGTAGCGGTCGATGTCCCGCCCGACCACGCTCGACGACGGCGGCCCGAAGCGCTCGGCGCAGAACCGCTCGAGCCGTTCGAGCACCTCGGCGAACAGCTCGTTGAGCGTGATGCCCGGGCGTCCGATCGCGAGGTCCGCGTCGACCTCCACACCGGCCAGCCGCAGGACGTCCGCGACGAGCCCCGGATGCTGGCCCGACGTGACGACGACCTGCTCGATGCGTGCATGCTCGCGCAACGCCTGGACGACCGGGAGCATCTTGATGGCCTCCGGACGGGTCCCGACCACCACGAGGACGTGGGGGGTGCTGAGCGGATCGTCGACGACCGGCGGGACGCCGTGGCTGGGGAGCGTCATGCATCGAGACTAGGAAGCACCCGTCGATCCAGCGCGGTGAACGACCGGATCGTCCCGAAGGTCGCGTTGGTCGGGCTGAGGGCGCTCTGCACCCCGGCGACGCCGGAGCGAGGCCGGAGCGCCGCCGTCCGCCGTCTGAGCGCCGTCGGGGGGGCGCCTAGGAGGGCAGGACGCGGGCGCCCGACGCCGGGCCGGTCGCGCAGTGCACCGAGTCCGCGACGCCCGCCGCCGTCCAGGAGGCCGCGATCGCGAGCGCGTGCTGCCTGCTGCGGGCGAGGGCCGCGATCGTCGGCCCCGAGCCCGAGACGATCACGCCCAGAGCACCGACCTCGCGCGCGACCTCGAGGGTCCGCGCGAGCTCGGGGGCGAGCGCGAGCGTCGCGGCCTGGAGGTCGTTGTGCAGCGCCCTGCCGAGCCCCACGGGGTCTCCCGCGCGCAGCGCCTGCATGAGCTCGGTGTCGTCCGACAGCTCGACGTCCGGGGTCCCGCCCACGACCTCGTCGAACGTCTGGAACACCTTGGCGGTCGACAGCCCCTCGTCCCGCACCGCGAAGGCCCAGTGGAACTCGCCGCGGGACATCGCCGGGGTCAGCAGGTGCCCCCGTCCGGTGCCCACCGCGGTGTGCCCGACCAGGCCGAACGGCACGTCCGAGCCGAGACCCGCCGCGAGGTCCGCCATCTCGCCCCGCGAGAGCCCGGTCTCCCACAGCAGGTCGCACGCGACGAGCGCGGCCGCCGCGTCGGCGGAACCGCCCGCCATGCCACCCGCGACGGGCACGCCCTTGTGGATGTGCAGCCGGACGTCAGGGTCGACCCCGGTGTAGCGGGCGAGCGACTCCGCGGCACGCCACGCGAGGTTGGACTCGTCGACCGGGACACGGTCGGCCTGCGCACCGGAGACCGTCAATGAGATGCCCTCGCCGGGCGTCGTCAGGGTCGCCTCGACCTCCTCGACGAGCGAGACCGCCTGGAAGATCGTGACCAGCGGGTGGTAGCCGTCCTCCTGGCGCGCCCCGACCCGCAGCGACAGGTTGACCTTCCCTGGAGCCCGCACCCGCACGGCGACGGGAGGCGCAGCGGACAGGTGAGGGCTCACGCGTCCACTGTGCCAGGTCGGTCCGGGTGCTCGCCTGCCGAAGCGGCCGCCTCGGCCTGCACCAGCGGGAGCTGCTCCGCGATGCGCGCGAACTCCTCGACGGTCAGGCGCTCACCACGTGCCGTCGGGTCGACCCCCGCGCGCTCGAGCGCGTCGACCGCCGCGGCCGACGATCCCGCGATGCCGGCCAGGGCCGAGCGGAGCATCTTGCGGCGCTGGGCGAAGGCCGCGTCGACGACCGCGAAGACCTCCTCGCGGGTCGCCGTCGTGCTCGGAGGCTCACGGCGGTCGAGCGCGACGAGCGCCGAGTCCACGTTCGGCACGGGCCAGAACACGCTGCGCCCCACCGTGCCTGCGCGCGACGCCGAGGCGTACCAGGCCGCCTTGACCGACGGCACGCCGTAGGTCCGGCTGCCGGGCGGTGCCGCGAGCCGGTCCGCGACCTCGGCCTGCACCATGACGAGGACCCGCTGCAACGAGTCGAAACGCTCGAGGAAGGTCAGGAGGACGGGCACCGCGACGTTGTACGGGAGGTTGGCGACGAGCGCCGTGGGCGCCTCGCCCGGGAGCTCGGTGACGTCGAGCGCGTCCGCGGCCACGACCGTGAGGCGGTCGGCAGCGTCCGGCTGGTGCAGGGCGACAGTGGCCGCGAGCTGCTGCGCCAGCGGCGGGTCGATCTCGACCGCGACCACGCTCGCACCGACCTCGAGCAGCCCCAGCGTCAGCGAGCCGAGCCCGGGGCCGACCTCGACCACGCGGTCCCCCGCACCGATCCCGGCGGTCCGGACGATCTTGCGGACGGTCCCGCCGTCGTGCACGAAGTTCTGGCCGAGCGTCTTGGTGGGCCGCACGCCCAGACGCCCTGCCAGGTCGCGGATCTGTGCCGGACCGAGCAGGGCGCTGGGGGTGTCGTTCATGCAGGGAAGCCTACCGGGTGGCCCGGCCCGGACCCCTCCGCCGGGAGGGGTCGCGGCGTCCGCGCGGGATCAGTACCAGTTCTTCGCCTGGGAGTGGCCCCACGCGGCGCACGGGGTGCCGTAGCTGCCCGCGATGTAGTTCAGGCCCCAGGTGATCTGGGTCGCCGGGTTGGTTCGCCAGTCGGCGCCCGCGCTGGCCATCTTGGACGCCGGCAAGGACTGCGGGATGCCGAACGCACCGGACGACCGGTTGGTCGCCGAGGAGTTCCAGTTGCTCTCCTTGGTCCAGAGCCGGTCGAGGCACTGGAACTGGTCGCCGCCCCAGCCGCGGGCCGCGACGAGCTGGCGCCCGATCTCGCGCGCCGACCCGGCCGCTGCCGGACCGCTCGGGCGCTCCTTGGTGCCCTGCACGACGATCTTGGCGACCGGCTCGGCCGTGACGCCGTCCGAGACGACCTCGCGGGACTCCTCGACGCCGTCGACGACGGTGATCCGCTCGACGAGGGTGTGCGTGCCCTCGGCGCCCTCCTGGGCGACGGCCGGCGCCTCGTCCTTGTAGACGTTCGCGTCCTCCTGGACCGTCGTCTCGAACGGGACGGGCGTCACGGTGGGGACGTCGCTCACGGCGACGCGCTGGACGACGAGGGAGACCGCGGGGTCCGCGGTCTCGTCGCGCGCGACCGAGACCCGGTCCTGCTCGCCGAGCACGACGCCCTGCTGCTCGAGCAGGGCGTCGACGCCGATGGACCCGTCGGGCGCGACGACCGTCTGGCCGTCGGCGACCACGTTGACGGGTCCGTTCGTGTCGAGCTTCACGCCGAGCTCGGGGCGGCCGTCGGCGCCGGAGCGGGAGGCGACCAGACGCACGTCGGCGCCACGACCAGCGAGCGTGTCGAGCGCCTCGTCGGCATCCAGAGCCGTGAC
>NZ_JBHVOS010000022.1:0-83639 GCF_042887685.1 Oerskovia sp. NPDC057915
CGGAAGCTAAGCCTCTCAGCGCCGATGGTACTGCCCTGGAGACGGGGTGGGAGAGTAGGTCGCCGCCGGACAACCATTCACCAAAGGCCCACCCCGAACGGGGTGGGCCTTTGGCATACCCAGAACACACCAGCACCACCCAGACAACCCCCGAGAAAACCCCGACAACCCCAGCCCCGCACGCCCCACGCGGCACGGGGCTCTTTCCGTCCTCGAGGGCCCGGGCCATCTGGCCGGCTCACCGGAAACGCTTGGGTCAGCTCCAGCCGTACCCCGCCAACCACCGGGTGATCTCGCGATAGAACCGTCGCCGCGGCCCAGGACCGGACAGCGTGAGGTCGTGGATCCCTCCGGGGATGCGGGCGATCGTCACCACGGGCCCCAGGTTCGGTGCCCGCCGGGCGAGGAGCTCGACGTCGAGCACGATGTCCGCCTGGCGCATGTCCTCGCTCCAGCGCGGACTGATGATGGTCCGGTCCGACGTCAGGACGATGATCGGACAGGTGACGGACAGCCCGGCAGCGACCGTCGCGTGGCCTTCGATGATCCCGCGCAGCCAGCCGGCCCGGACGGGGAACGACGGCACGGGTCGCCACTCGGGGTTGAACTGCCACCCGCCGCTCTCGAGGTCGCGCAGGGTGCGCGCGTAGTACCCCGCGTCGATGTTCGGCAGTGGGGCCTTGGGCTGGAACCGGGCGAGCTGACGGATCGCGGGGGAGGACACCGTCCTGACCGTAGACGACCCCTGCAGCTCCAACCACGGGCTGTTCAGCACCAGTCCGTGCAGCCGTCCCGGGTTGCGATGGGCCCACAGGACCCCGGTGAGCCCGCCCGTCGAGTGGCCGACCAGCATGATCGAGGCGTGCGTACCGAGCTCGGCATGGATCATGGCGAGGGCGGTCTCGAGGTCCTCGTCGTACTCGTGCAGGTGCTCCATGTATCCGGGCGTCTGGTGCGGCCGGAGGCTGCGCCCGTACTTGCGCAGGTCCACCGCGTAGAACGCCGCACCTTGGGCGTGCCAGTACTCGGCGAGCTCGGTCTGGAAGAAGTAGTCGCTCCACCCGTGGACGTACAGCACCGCGCGTGCGGGCCGGACGGCTTCCTCGGTCGGTGGGTCGTAGCGGACGAGGGTCGCGACGACCTCGCCCTCGTCGTCGGGTGTGAGCTGGAGGGTGAGGCGGCGGTAGTCCGGCCCGAGGTCGTCCTCCTCCCACCGTCCGTGCTGCGGTCGGACGCGGGGGCGGGTCGCAGGACTGCGAGGCACCGGCGCGACGAGCGGGCCGCCCTCGAGGAGCGGCGCGCGCAGGGACGCGAGCGTGAGGGTGCGGGGCGCCGCGGTGCGGGTGCGTCGTCGGGAACTTGCGATCCGCGGCGAGCCCGTCCACTCGTGCGAACCGGCCGACCCCGCCGCCCGCACCTCGCCGCCGCGCGGCGCGGAGCCACCCGCCGTGCCGCCGGCCGGGTCGGCGTCAGTACCACCGTCGGAGGCTCGCCGGGTCTCGCGCCCAGCCGTCGGTCGCACTCGCCCCTCGGCCCGCGCCGGGCGCCTTCGCTCCGCGTCCTCGGTCATGTCGTGAGCACGATCTTCCCGTAGTGCTCCCCGGCGTCGAGCCGCGCGAGGCCGGCCGCGGCCTGGGCGAGCGGGAGGACCTCGTCGACCGTGGGGCGCACGTCGGTGCGGGCGAGGAACCGGAGCAGGGCCGCGAGATCCTCGCGCGAGCCCATCGTGACGCCGCGCACCGTGATCTCCTGGAAGAAGATGCGCGAGAGCTCCGCGGGGCTCGCGTCGCCGGAGGTCGCGCCCGCGACGACGACCGTCCCACCCGGTCGGACCGAACGCATCGAGTGCGACCACGTGGCCTGACCGACGGTCTCGATCACGGCGTCGACCCGCGCGGGGAGCCGCGCCCCAGGTTCGAAGACCGCAGAAGCACCGTTCTGCAGGGCGCGTGCCCGCTTGGCCGACGACCGCGACGTCACGAACACCTCGACGCCGGCCGCGCTCGCGAGGCGCGTCGCCGCGCTCGCGACGCCGCCCCCCGCGCCCTGCACGAGCACGCGGTCGCCCGGGGCGAGCCCCGCCACGCTGAAGAGCATGCGGTAGGCGGTGAGCCACGCCGTCGGGAGGCAGGCCGCCTCGACGAACGTGAGCTCCGGCGGCTTGGGGATCAGGTTCTTCGTGGGCACGGCGACCTGCTCGGCGAGCGTCCCCGCGTACTTCTCCGACAGGAGCGTGCGCGACTCCGTCGGCCCCACCCCGTGCCCGTCGGCGCCGATCACGCCGTGGACGACGACCTCGGTGCCGTCGGGCGCGATGCCCGCGGCGTCGGTGCCGAGGATCATCGGGAGCTGCTCGGCGCGCAGCCCGACCCCGCGCAGCGACCACAGGTCGTGGTGGTTGAGGCTCGCGGCCCGGACGTCCACCACCGACCAGCTCTCCCGTGGCTCCGGAGCGGGCAGGTCTCCCACGGTCAGTCCTGCGAGCGGGTCCTGCTGGTCGAAGTGCGTCACGTAGGCGGCAAGCATGTGTCCAACCTACGGTCTACCCGCGCGGAGCGCGTCCGAGCCCGGACGGGACACGATCCCTGTCCGGCCCGTGAGAACGCCCGCCCCGGTGGGCTCCCGAAGGGGGTGGACGTGCAGGTCAGCGGTGGATGCCACCCGCGACAGGGTGCCACCTCGGTCCGTAGCGGCGCGTGAAGACTGCACCGCTCACGTCGACGAGGGCGCCGGCCGCGGTACGGACCGCGCGGGCGATCTCGGCCGCCTGGTCGTCGTCCTCGGCGAGGTAGCGCACCGTGACGCGGGCCTCGCCGCTCACGATCCCCAGGTCGTAGGACTCGACCTCGGTCATCTCGCGCGCCGCTGCGGCGGCCGCGGGCAGCACGGCTTCCGGGGACGCGCCAGGGCGCAGCATCCCGACGACGAGGCTCACCCGGTACGAAGTCACCGCTGCACCTTCGCACACCTCGGGC
The DNA here is from genome assembly GCF_042887685.1 of Oerskovia sp. NPDC057915. Classification (NCBI taxonomy): domain Bacteria; kingdom Bacillati; phylum Actinomycetota; class Actinomycetes; order Micrococcales; family Cellulomonadaceae; genus Oerskovia; species Oerskovia sp. NPDC057915. The sequence continues at coordinate 2,976 of NZ_JBHVOS010000022.1, forward strand.
GCCCGGGCCGAACCCGTACGGCCCGGTCGGGCGGGGCGCTTCACCCGATAATCCTGCACGATCGGAAACATGGCGTCGGCATACTGGGCCCATGCGCATCACCGCCAAGATCGACTACGCCGTCCGCGCGTGCGTGGAGCTCGCCGTCGCCTACGACGAGGGGTTCGTGACCGCGGAGCGCGTCGGCAAGGCGCAGCACATCCCGGGGTCGTTCCTCCTGGGCATCCTCAACCAGCTGCGCCGGTCGGGCCTGGTCGAGAGCCGTCGGGGCGCCGAGGGAGGGTTCCGTCTCGCGGCGTCGCCCGCGAGGATCGCGGTCGCGGACGTCATCCGCGCGATCGACGGCCCGCTCGCGAACATCGCGGGCGTCCAGCCCGAGGACACGTCGTACGCAGAGTCCGCGGCGGCCCTCCAGCAGACGTGGGTCGCGCTGCGGGTCGCGATGCGGTCGGTCCTGGAGCACGTCACCATCGCGGACCTCGCGTCGGGCACGCTGCCCGACGACGTCGCTCACCTCGTCGGGGACTCGGAGGCCTGGGTGACGCGCCCGTTCGGCGACGAGGTGGAGCTGCGAGGTGGGGGAGAGGCGGACCGCTGAGGGTGGCGGTGCTGCTCGCCGAGGATGGCGGTATGGACTGCCGGGGGTGGCGGTCCGACCCGCCGAGGGTGACCATGCGGACTGCCGAGGGCGACGGTCCGACCCGCCGAGAGTGACGGTGATGCTCGCCGAGGGTGACCATCCGGACCACCGAGGGGGAGTGGCTGCCCCCCCGAGGCCGACGGCCCGCCACCGTCGGTAGTTCATGACGTCACCGTCGGCCACCCAGGGCGTCACCGTCGGCTACCCGCGTCGTCACCGTCGGCGGTCCACAACGTCACCCTCGGCGTCGGGGGGGGGGGCGAGGCGGGGGCGGCCTGACGCTCCGCGGTTAACACTGCGAAACCTTGTCTCATCCGTCAGGTCAATCTGGACCGTTTCGGTCCAGTTCAACTAGCGTCCCTCTCATGCACACCGAGCCGACGCACCGCGCGCTCCGCGCCACCGCGCCGGGCTGTTGCTGTCGGCCCGTCTGAACCGACGAGACAGCCTCCCCGCGCCGCCCCCACCGGCGCCCCTGTGCACCCGCGACCAGGTCGCGGCCCCCCGAAAGCGACCCCTCATGGTTGTGCCCTCTTCCTCGTCCCGTACTCCGCGAGCCCCAGGAGCCTCCTCGGGTACCGGAGCCTCCCCACGCCCCGGAGCCTCCTCGAGCCCCGGAACGCCCCGGCGCCCCGCGCACCGCGCCCCCCGCCCGACCCTGGTTGAGGACTCCGCCGAGCACCTGTTGCTCCACGCCGACGTCCTCGTCGTCGGCGGCGGCCCCGCCGCGACCTGGTCCGCGATCGCCGCGACCGAGCAGGGCGCGAGCGTCGTCCTGGTCGACAAGGGCTACTGCGGCACGAGCGGTGTCGCGGCGACCGCCGGCGTCGGGCACTGGCTCGTCCCGCCGGACGCCGACCGCCGCGACGAGGAGATCACACCGCGCGAGGAGCAGGGCGGCTACCTCACCGACCGCGACTGGACCAACGATGTCCTCGACGAGGCCTGGTACCGCACCGCGCTCATCGAGGAGTGGGGGTACGAGCGCACGCGCCGGTCGCGCCCGGCGGCAGGTGGAGCCCGCGGCACCGCCCCAGCCCCGAACCCCTTTGCCCGCCACCCCGGTGAGCGGTCGTTCTCCGGCTCGTCGCCCGACTACCTGCGCTTCCTGCGCGGCAAGGTCAAGAAGAACGGGGTCACGGTCCTCGACCACAGCCCAGCGCTCGAGCTCCTGGTCGACGGTGCGGGCGTCGTCTCGGGCGCCCAGGGCTACCAGCGCCAGACCGGGCGGGCGTGGCGCGTGGCGAGCGGCGCCGTCGTGCTCGCGACGGGCGGGACCACCTGGAAGTCCCACTCCCTGGGCGGCGACGTCAACACGGGCGAGGGGCACCTGATGGCCGCCGAGGTGGGTGCGCACCTGTCGAGCATGGAGTTCTCCAACTTCTACGGCATGGTCCCGTTCGGCACCTCGATGGACAAGAACGGCTTCTTCGTCACGGCCTCCTACTGGGACCACGAGGGCGTCCCCATCGCGTACGAGAACCTGCACAAGAGCCGCGCCGAGCTCCTCGGGGCCTCGCTGCGCGGGACGATCACGGCACAGTTCACGCAGTTCGGGCCCGAGGTGCGCCCGACCCTGCGTGCCGCCATGCCGAACTTCTTCATGGTCACCGACAAGCTGGGCGTCGACCCGTTCACCGAGCGCTTCCCCATGGACTGGGTCCAGGAGGGCACGGTGCGCGGCACGGGCGGCATCCACGTGCTCGACCGCGACGCGTGGACCGGTGTCCCGGGCCTGTTCGCGGCGGGCGACGTCGCCGCGCGCGACCGGGTCGTCGGCGCCGCGACCGGCGCAGGCGGACCCAACCTGGCGTGGGCCGTGGCGTCGGGGACGTGGTCGGGCCGGGCGGCGGCCGCCCTGGCGACGGACCGCGGCCCGTCGACCCGCGGTGTGCGCCTCGACCCCACGGGCACGCTCGGTCTCCGGCCCGACGGCGGAGCGCACCGCCCGCGGTCGGCCGCGGCGGACGCGTGGCGCGAGATCACCGAAGCGGTTCGCGACGAGATGCTGCCCATCGACAAGTCGGCTTTCCGTCACCACCACGGCCTCGTGCGCTCGCTCGACGTCCTCGACGACCTGTGGGACCGCGCGGGCACCGAGCTCGTGCCCCCCGACGTGCGCGGCCCCGACGCGATCCGCACGCGCGAGACCGCGGGCATGCTCGCGATGGCGCGCTGGGCCGACCGCACCGCGCTGCACCGCACCGAGACGCGCGGCATGCACACGCGCACCGACTTCCCCGACACCGACCCGCAGCAGGCGCGCCGCCTGCTCACGGGCGGGCTGCGAGACCTGTGGGTCGTGCCGGACCCTGAGCCGCCCGTGACTGGCGCGGCCGGTGCGCCCTACCCGGTCACCCGGAGCGCCGAGACGCGGTCCGGCCGCCCGGTGGGCGCCGTGGCGACCGCCCTGACCACCACCACCGCACCGACCCGGACCGAGGAGGCGTCGTGATCGAGATCCTCAACGCCGCGCGCTGCACGTCGTGCGACATCTGCGTGCGGATCTGTCCCACCAACGTCTTCGAGGCGGTCGACGGCGGGGTGCCGACCATCGCACGGCACTCCGACTGCCAGACCTGCTTCCAGTGCGAGGCGTACTGCCCCGAGGACGCGATCTTCGTGTCCCCGTCGCGCACGCCCGAACCCGCAGGCTCGCCGTTCCTCGACGAGGCCGACCTGCTCGACCGCGACCTCCTGGGCCTGTACCGGGACCGGGTCGGGTGGCGGCGTGCACCGCGGAAGACCGGAACCGATACCGAGGACGCTGCCGCGACACGTGCGCCGACCGACGCACCGGCACAGACCGTCCTCTCCTCCGACGTCGACTACCACCGCTCGGCCGCGCTCGCCCCGGCCCCGCCCGGCAACCACCCCGACAGCACCACCCACCTCCAAGGAGCCCCCTCATGAGCCGGAACCGCACCCTCGCCGCCCTGGCGTCGCTCGCCCTCGTCGCCGCGCTCGCGGCCTGCTCCACGTCGGAGGCCGCGACGCCCTCGGGCGACGGGTCGGGCGCAGCCGCCGAGCTCACGCCCCTGACCACGGGCGGCCCCTGGAACGGCGTCGCGGGCAAGACGCCCGTCGCGACCGGGCCGTTCGGGTACGCGGTCGAGACCGGGATCGCCGACGACATCCTCGCCGAGCACGGCTACGAGTACGAGGGGTTCGTCGGGTTCAACAACGGGCCGCCGGTGGTCCAGGCCCTCCAGACGGGCGACATCCAGGTCGGCTTCATCGGTGACACCCCCGCGACGCAGGCGAAGGCCAGCGGTCTCGACGTCCCGGCGCTCGTCATCGCGAAGCCGTCCTCCGACATCTGGTTCCTCACCAAGTCCGGTGGCGTCACGACGATCGACCAGCTCGCGGGCAAGAAGGTCGGGCTCCAGTTCGGCTCGAACTTCGACAAGTACGGCCGCGCGGTCCTCGAGCGTGCCGGTGTCCTGGAGGACGTCGAGCTCGTCAACCTCCTCTTCGCCGACGCCCTGCCCGCACTCCAGCGCGGCGACATCGACGCCGTCCCCGTCCCCGCGACGACGGCCGGGATCTGGCGCCTCCAGAACGACTTCCCGGTCCTGTCCAAGGCGAGCGAGGACGACCCCGACCTGCTCGCCACCAGCGTCTCGCTCACCTCGCGCGAGACCTACGACGCGAACCCGCAGCTCGCCGCCGCGGTCTGGGACGTGACCGAGGCCGGCATCGCGAAGATCGAGGCCGACCACGACGCGTACGCGCAGTGGGTCTTCGACGCCACCGGCTCGCCCGTCGAGGTCGTCAAGGAGGCCGAGCTCTGGCAGTACGGCACCCAGGCGATCGACCCCGACGGGCTCAAGACCGTGCAGTCGACGCTCGACTTCCTCGTCGGCTCCGGGGCCGCCCCGAAGGCGTTCGACGTCAGCACGTGGGGCGTCGAGTGACCACCGGCACGACGACGTCGCGCGCCGGCGCGCAGACGCCCCCGGTCGCTGCACCGGCAGCCGCCGGTACGGTGCCGACCACCGCCCCCGGTGAGGCCGGGGCGCGGAGGGGTGCGACGTCGTCGGGCAGGACGAGGCGCTCACCGCGCGACGTGCTGCTGCGCGCCTCGGTGCCCACCGCGATCCTCGCCCTCTGGTTCCTGGGCTCGGCCCAGGGGTGGATCGACGAGAAGCAGTTCCCCGCGCCCTGGCAGGTGGGCGACGCGTTCGTCGAGCTCGTGAGCACGGGCGTGCTGTGGGAGAACCTGTCGGTGTCGCTCGGGCGCGTGGCCGTGGGCTTCGCGATCGGCGGGCTGCTCGGGCTCACGCTCGGCGTCGTCGCAGGCCTGTTCCGCCTCGGCGACCAGCTCCTCGACCCCACGCTCCAGATGCTGCGCACCATCCCGTTCCTCGCGATCGCGCCGCTGCTCATCCTCTGGTTCGGGATCGACGAGCGGCCCAAGATCATCATCATCGCGGCCGCCGCGCTGTTCCCGCTCTACCTCAACACCCACAGCGGAGTGCGCAACGTCGACCGCAAGATCCTCGAGGCGGGCAAGGTCTTCGGGCTGCGCGGGCTGGGGCTCGTCCGGCACGTCATCCTGCCCGAGGCCATCCCGTCGGTCCTGGTGGGGCTGCGGGTGTCCCTGTCGGTGTCGCTGCTCGCGCTCATCGTCGCCGAGATGTCCAACGCGCCGCGCGGCATCGGGTTCCTCATGGTGTCCGCGCAGCAGTACTTCCAGATGGACGTGCTCGTCGTGTGCGTCCTCATCTACGCGGTGTGGGGGCTGTCGGTCGACCTCGTCGTGCGCGCCCTCGAACGCATCCTGCTGCCCTACAAGCGACTCGGGAGAAAGCCATGAGCACGCCGATCGTGCAGGACGTCGCCGCACCGACGGTGCGGGTCGAGAACGTCGGGAAGTCGTACGGCGACCGGACCATCCTCGCCGACTTCTCGCTGACGCTGCGGCCCGGAGAGTTCGTCGCGCTGCTCGGCGCCAGCGGCAGCGGCAAGACGACCCTCCTGCGCATCCTCGCCGGTCTCGAGGACCACGACTCGGGGACCGTCGACGCCCCCGCCGAGCGGACCGTCGTGTTCCAGGAGCCGCGGCTCGTGGCGTCCAAGCGGGTCGGGTCCAACGTGATCCTCGGGCAGCGGGCCACGCGCGACCGGCGTGCCGCGGCCTCGGCGGCGCTCGCGGAGGTCGGCCTCGGCGGTCGCGAGGCGGCCTGGCCCACGACCCTGTCCGGAGGAGAGGCGCAACGTGTCGCGCTCGCCCGGGCGCTCGTGCGCAACCCCCGGCTGCTCCTGCTCGACGAACCCTTCGCGGCGCTCGACGCCCTGACCCGCATCAAGATGCAGGCCCTCGTCGCCGAGCTGTGCCACGAGCACCAGCCCGCGGTGCTGCTCGTGACGCACGACGTCGACGAGGCGATCCTGCTCGCCGACCGCGTGGCCGTGCTGCAGGACGGAAAGGTCGGGGTCGAGCTCGACGTGCCGTTCGACCGGCCGCGGCGGCGTGGCGTGCCGGGGTTCGGGGACTTCCGACGGCGGCTGCTGCTCGAGCTGGGGGTCGAGGAGGCGATCGGGGCGGCGTGAGGGTGACGTACCTTGTCGCCGAGGGTGACGGTCGTGCCCGCCGAGGGTGACGGCACGGTCACCCTCGGCAGCAGACTCGGTCACCGTCGGCGACCGGCGCAGTCACCGTCGGCGGTCAGGCGGGTAGCTCCTCGCACCGCGGAGGGTTTGCGCCCGCGCGCGAGACCGTGATCGCGGCGGCGGCCACGCACCGTTCGAGCACCGCGGTCAGCATGTCCAGGTCGATCGCCCGGAGCGCGTCGCGCCTCGCGGCGCCCAGGAGGTTCCGCTCCCACAGCCCGTCGATGAGCGCTCCCATGAAGGTGTCGCCGGCGCCCACGGTGTCCACGACCTCGACCCGTGGTGCCGCCACCCGGACCTCTCCCGCCGCGCACACCGCGACGGCTCCCTCCCCGCCGAACGTCACGACGACGATCGCGGGTCCTCGGGCGGCCCACGTCCGCGCGATCTCCACGGGGTCGGCGCCGGGAGACAACCACTCGACGTCCTCTTCGCTCACCTTGACGACGTCGGCGGCCGCGACGAGGGGCTCGATCCGAGCGAGGGCCGCGGTAGCCGTCCCCATGAGGCTGGGGCGCGCGTTGGGGTCGTAGGTGATGGTCGCGCGGTCGCGCGCCGCCAGGACGAGGTCGTGGACCGCGGTCGCGCCGGGTTCGAGGACTGCGGCGATCGACCCGGTGTGGACCGCGAGCGTCGAGTCGGTGGCGCCGGTGCCGGGGGCCAGGTCCCAGGTGATCGCGAAGTCGTACGTCGCGGCCCCCGCCCCGTCGAGGACTGCGCGTGCGACGCTCGTGGCGGCGGCGCCGTCGGACCCGGGGGTGAGGGCTACGCCCGAGTCGGCGAGCCAGGTGCGGATCTGCTCGCCGCGCTCGTCGCGGCCGAGGTGGGCCGCCAGGCGGACCTCGCGCCCGAGCCTGCCGAGGGTCAGTGCGACGTTGGCGGGGCTGCCGCCGGGGTGCTCGTCGGTCGTGCCGTCGGCACGTCGGACCTCGTCGACGAGCGCTTCGCCGACGACGAGGACGTGCGGGGCGTGAGATGGCATCAGGGCTCCAGGCCGGTCGGGGGCGACGTCTCCGTACGATCCTGCACCGATGACAGCGGTGTCAACCACCGAGGTGACAGGGATCTGTACGGCACGGCCCGCTTGTGGGACCCTCCTTGCAGCGCGTCGACGCGCGACGGGAGCGCCCGCCGCGGACGGCGCCGAGCACGGGAGGTGCAGTGGACATCGAGCCCTGGCAGGTCGTGAACATCGCCGTCGTCGTGGCGATCCTGGTCTTCGTGGCGATCGTCGTCCGGGCGTTCCTCGGCGGCCTGCGCGGCGACGAGCGTCGCCGTCACCGTCGAGCACACCGCCGCTGACGGGCGCTCGGCTGGCGCCCGCCCCGTTCACCGCACCGAGGCGAACGCCTCCAGGACCCGGTCGACGCTCGACCGCAGCCCCCACCGCGAGGCGAGCTCGTCGAGGGCCGCAGCGTCCGCAGGCACGGACGGGACGCCGTCGGGCACCGGGGGGACGGGCGCGTCCCGCGCGACCTGGACCACGAGCGGCGCGACGTCGAGGTAGTCCGCGGCCTCGGTCAGTCGGCGGCGCTGGGTGGGGCTCAGGCCCTTGTCGCCCTCGTCGCGAGCGTGCAGGATGCCCGCGAGGTCGCCGTACCGGGCCAGCAGACCCGCCGCGGTCTTCTCGCCGATGCCCGCGACGCCCGGCAGGCCGTCGCTCGGGTCGCCGCGCAGCGCGGCCATGTCGGCGTACGCCTGGCCGGACGTCACGCCGTAGCGCTCGGCCAGGCGCTCCACGTCCACGACGTCGAGCTTCTTGAGGCCGCGCGCGGTGTACAGGACGCGCACGGGCACGTCGTCGTCGACGAGCTGGAACAGGTCGCGGTCGCCCGTGACGACCTCGACCGGTCCGGTGCCGGGCGACGCAGGCCCGACGGCGCCGCTCGCCCCGGGCTCCCCGCTCGCCTCGCGCAGGGCCCGCCGACGGACCGACTCGCGCTCGACGAGCGTGCCGATCACGTCGTCGGCCTCGTAGCCGGGGCAGCCGACCCGTGCGACGCCGAGGGCGGCGAGGACGTCGACGATGATCGGGACCTGTGCGGTCAGGGCCTCGGGGACCTCCTCGATGCCCGTGGTGCCGGCGACCTCGGTCGCGACGCGGTGGGCCTTGTAGGACGGTATGGCGTCGACTCGGAACGCGGGGCGCCAGTCGTCGTCCCAGCAGGCCACCAGGCGCGCGGGGCGACGTTCGGTCACGAGCACCGCGATGGTGTCGAGGAAGCCGCGCACGGCGTTGACGGGTGTGCCGCCCGGGGCCTTGACCGAGTCCGGGACGCCGAAGAACGCGCGGAAGTACTGCGACGCGGAGTCGAGGAGCAGCAGGCCGCCGCTGCCGGGGAGCTGGGTGTCGCGCAGGGGAGCGGGCGTCGCCGGGTCCGTCATGGTCCCCAACGTACCGGCGGCCGCCCACGGGGGCCGCTCCGGCGTCGCGCCCGGGTCGTCCCGAGGCCCGCCGAAGCGCCGCCCCCGACGTCGCGACCGAGGTGATCTGACGCCCGGACGAGTGGCATGTCACATCCGGTTCGGGACCTTTGGCGGAACTTTCCCGCAGGTCACGCACCTATGGTGGCAAGAGCCCAGGGCTCCTGGGCGGCACCTCCCGTGCTGTCTGTCAGGAACCCAGCGACCAACGAGAGAAGGCGTGGCGAGGACATGAAGGCTGCACGATTCCATGGACGACGAGACATCCGCATCGAGGACGTCCCGGCCCCCGAGCTGCGGCCCGGTGCGGTCGCGATCGACATCGCGTGGTGCGGGATCTGCGGCTCCGACCTGCACGAATACCTCGAAGGCCCGATCTTCGTCCCCGCGCCGGGACGCCCGCACCCGCTGACCCACGAGGAGATGCCCGTGACGATGGGGCACGAGTTCTCCGGGACAGTGACCGCGCTGGGCGAGGGTGTCGACGACCTGGCGGTCGGCGAGTCCGTCGTCGTCGAGCCGTACTTCGTGTGCGGCGAGTGCGCGCAGTGCGAGGCCGGCAACTACCACCTGTGCGTCAAGATGGGCTTCATCGGCCTGGCGGGCGGTGGCGGCGGACTCTCGGAGAAGGTCGTCGTCGACCGTCGCTGGGTCCACCCCGTGGGCGACATCCCGCTCGACCAGGCGGCGCTCATCGAGCCCCTGTCGGTCGGGCACCACGCGGTCGTGCGCTCGGGCGCGAAGGCCGGCGACGTCGCGCTCGTCGGCGGCGCGGGCCCCATCGGTCTGCTCACGGCCGCGGTCCTCAAGGCCCGAGGCGTCACGGTCATCATGTCCGAGGTCTCCGAGGCGCGGAAGACCACGGCGCGCGAGACGCACGTCGCCGACCACGTCGTCGACCCCACGCAGGACAACCTGATCTCCCGCGTCCGCGAGATCACGGGCGGCAAGGGCGTCGACGTGGCCTTCGAGTGCACGAGCGTCAACGCCGTCCTCGACCAGCTCTTCGACGCGGTCCGCCCCGCGGGCGTGATCGTGGTCGTGTCGATCTGGGGCAAGACGGCAGCGGTCGACATGCAGAAGCTCGTCCTCAAGGAGATCGACCTGCGCGGCACCATCGCCTACGTGCGCGACCACGCCGAGACGATCCGGCTGGTCCAGGAGGGCAAGATCGACCTGGCCCCGTTCATCACGGCCAGGATCCCGCTCGACGACCTCGTCAGCAGGGGCTTCGATACCCTCGTCCGCGGCAACGAGACCGCGGTGAAGATCCTCGTCCACCCGTGACGGAACCGGCCCGACGGCGGCGCGCACCGTCGGCGCGGAGGGTGGCGCGAGCTCCCCGGTCCTGCGTCACGACCGACACGTCGAGGCGCCGTGAGTGCGGGGCAGTTGTCGTCGATCAGCCGGATGCACGACAACTGCTCCGCACTCAGCGGGGGCCGCCGGCTCAGCGGGGTGACGCCGCCCGGTCCGGGACCAGGCCCGCCTCCCGGGCGGCCACGATCGCCGCGGCGCGGTCGCGCAGGCTCAGCTTCGCGAGCACGCCCGCGACGTAGTTGCGGACCGTCTTGGTGCTCAGGGACAGGCGTCGCGAGATCGCGGTGTTGTCGAGCCCGGCCGCGACGAGCGCGAGCACCTCGCGTTCGCGGTCGGTGAGCTGCGGGAACGGCACGGCCGTCCGCGCACCACCCAGCACGTTCGCCACGGCCCGCGCCGCGACCCCCGGCGCGAGGATCAGCTCGCCGTTCGCGACGGCCCGCACGGCCCGCTCGACCTCGTGCGGTGACGCCGACTTCACGAGATAGCCCCGCGCCCCGGCGCGCAGGCACGCAGCGACCGAGTCGTCGTCCTCGTGCATCGTCATGACGAGCACCGGCACGTCCGGCCGGTTGCGCACCAGGTCCCGTGTGAGCTCGACGCCCGACCCGTCGCCCAGGTCGAGGTCCATGACGACCAGGTCCAGGTCGTCGGGCGCCGTCAGCACCGCGCGCGCCTCGGCCGCGCTCGCGGCCTGCGCCACCACGCGGACACCGTCCAACGAGTCGAGGAGTGCGGCCATCCCGATGCGGAACACGGGATGGTCGTCGACGAGGGCCACGCGGATCACGCTCACAGCAGGACCTTCCGGGGGAGGACGGCCCGCACGCGCGTTCCCGGTGCGAGCGGGGTGATTTCCAGCGTCCCACCGAGCTCCTCGGCGCGCTCCTGCATGGACCGCGTCCCGACGCCTGCCCGCGCGTCCTGCCCGACGCCGGAGCCCGCGTCGTCGCACGTCACGACCAGGTGCGTCCACCCGTCGGGCGTCCCGGGCGTCCCCGGCGGGTGGGCGGTGACCTCGATGCGGCAGCCCGTGGCCCCGCTGTGGCGGGACGCGTTGATGACCGCCTCGCTCGCGATCGCGTACGCCGCGGCGGCGATGCGCGTGTCGAGGTCGTCCCACGGATCGCACAGCAGCTCGACCGTGAAGCCGCCCGCGTCGTGGTGGTCGGCGAGGTCGTGCAGCGCGGCCTCGAGCCCGGCCTCGTCGAGGGCCGGCGGGAGCAGGCTGCGCGAGAGCGTACGCACGTCCCCGACCCGCTGCTCGACCTCGCGCTGGAGCGCCTCGAGCACGGCGGCCGCGGCGGCCGGGTCGGTGGCGAGGGTGTTGCGCGCGCCCTGCAGCCCGAGCCGCAGCCCGCTCAACCACGGCCCGACGCCGTCGTGCAGCTCCCGGCGGACCAGTCGCCGTTCGGCGAGGCGCGCCCGGGTCACGGCGTCCTTGGCCCGTTCGAGGTCGCGCGCGCCGCTCGCGAGCGCGAGACCCGCGGCGACGACGGGCACGAGCTGGGCGAGCGCGTCGCGGGTGCGGTCGTCGAGGCGCTCGCCCGCGCGGGGCGTGACGGCGAGGTCGCCGAGCACCCGGCCGCCGTGCTCGACGGGCACGTGCGTGACGTGGGACGACGTGGGCCGACCCCACGAGGCCTCGACGGTCGGAGGTGTCCCGGGCTCCCCGAGACCGACGGTCTCCGGCCCGGAGCCCGCCCCGGGGCTCGTCCCGGCGGGTGGCGCGTCGCCCGCGGCCGGCACGCCACCCACGAGCGAGGCCGCGCGGGGCGGTGTCCCCGCACCCACCGGGCGCCCGCCGCTCGTGAGCGTGACCGACTCGAGCTTGAGCGACTCGCCCGTCGAGGCGACGAGCCCGTGCAGCAGCCCGTCGGCCGTCGCCGCGACGCCGAGCTGGCGGCCCATGCGCAGCACGGCCCGCCCCGGGTCGGCCGTCTCGCCGTAGACCAGGGAGCGCACGCGCCGCTGGAGCCACGTGCGTGCGGGCTGGACCGCGAGCACGACCCCGACGGCTGCAAGGACCTGGGCTAGCGGTCGGCTGCCGACGAGCGCGGTCACCGCGACCACGAGCGTGACGTAGACCGCGACCAGGGCGAGCGTCAGGAGGGCGCCGATCGTCGCGCGGCTCAGCGCGAGGTCGAGCCCCCACAGCCGGTTGCGCAGGACCGAGACGAGCAGCGCCGCGGGGAACAGCGCCTGGCAGGCGAGGTGGGTCAGGGGCAGCGCGAGGATCACGTCGGGCGAGCTCCACGTCCCGAGCAGCGGGAGGAACGACAGGGCCATGACCGCCGTGCCGAGGGCCAGCAGCCCGAGGCCCCGGCGTTCCTCGGGCGGCCCGTGCCGGTGCCGCCACCACGTCGCGGCCGCGGTCACGAGCCCCATGACGACGACGCCGAGGATCGCGGGCCGCGGGTCGTCGGCCGGCGCGAGCAGGAAGAAGAGGATCGACCCGGCGCCGCCCGCCACCCCGAGCCACGCGCCCACGGACAACGGGTGGTCGCGCACGAACCACGGCACGAGCACGAACAGCCCGACCGTCCCGGGCACCCACGCGAGGCCGTACGCCGCGGCGAGCGGCTCGAGCGGCGGCAGGTCGGGGTGCGTGCTCGCGAAGCTGCGCCACGCCCCGCCGAGCGCGGCGAACCCGCCGCCGATCCCCGCGAGCGACACCAGCCACCCGACGACGTGCCGCCGCCGCGACAGGACGATCGCGCCGACCGTGCCGTAGACGAGCGCCACCATGGCGTCGACGACCACGAACAGCAGGTCGCCGAGCAGCAGGTCGACGCCCGACGTGAGCTGCAGGACGAGCGCCGAGACCCCGAAGAACCAGGAGGCGACCGCGATGACGAGGGCCGTCCGCGGCAGGCCACCGGTCCCGAGGGCGGCCCGGCCGAACGCTGCCCGGCGCCAGGACCGGCCGGCCGCAGCCTCCGCACCCCCTGCAGCCTCCGCAGCTCCCGCACCGGCGACCGCGGGCACGGCCGAGCCGCCGGAGGACTCCGGTGGCTCGTCCCCTGCGACAGCGTCCACAGCGCCACGGTAGGGGGCGCGACCACCCGGGCGACAGGGGTCGGGAGCGATTCCACCCCCGCACCCGGCGGCACGGCCACGACCGGTCCCGCCCCTGGAGGCAGGGGCGGGACCGGTCGTGCGGCCCGTGGTGGGCCGTGGGGGTGGTGACGGGTCCACGGTGGTGGGCGGCGCCGTCGGGCAGGTCAGCGCCGGTCGCCCAGCGCGAAGCCGAGCGCCGCGACGGTGAGCCACAGCGGGCCCACGAAGCCCGCCATGTACTGCAGCGGCGAGATGCCCACGAGCAGCGTGAGACCGCCCAGGAGCAGGCTCACGACGCCGATCCACCGAGGCGCGGCTCCGTGCCGCAGCGAGGCCACGGCCACCGCGACCGCGGTCAGGCCCGCGCCGACCCACAGCCACGGGATCGTCGCGGTCCAGTCGGCGTAGAACGCGCCCGACTCGGGGACGATCTTGTCGAGCTCGGCGAACCCGAACATGAACTGGGTGTCGAGCCCCGAGCCCATGAGCGCGGCGACCGACGTCAGGACCAGGCCCGAGCCCGCGACCGTCGGCAGGAGGCTGCCCGCCGGTGCCTGGACGTCGAGCCGGCGCTTGAGCCCCGCCGCGAAGATCAGGACGAGGACCGCGACGAGGACGGTCGCGGTGTGGAAGACGAGGAGCGTGGACGTCTTGCCCGCGAGGTCGGCGACGACGGCGTCGGCGTCACCGGCGGTCTGCTCCCAGTTCGCGCCGAGCGCCATCGAGGCCTGGATCGAGACGATGCCCAGGACACCGGCTGCGACGCCGGTCCACGCCCAGGCGCGGGAGGCGCGGGCGGGATGGCCGTGGGCGAGGTCGGTCCCGGAGGTGACGGAGGTTGTCGGTCGTGCGGTCATGGTGGACCCCTGCGTGTCGTGGGGCCGGGCCCGGACGGGCGTCGGCCGTGGGTGGTTGACACGACGAGCGTGGGGCGGGAGGTGTCCCGGGCGGCAGAGGCAGATGTCCCGGGAGCCCGGGCGGTCCGGTCGGGCACCCGGGCACCCGACGCGGGCTCAGTCCTCGTCCGGCTCCTCGGCAGGCGCGGGCAGCACGGGCAGCACCACGACGGGCCGGTGCTGCAGGTGCGACAGCCTCCCGGCGACCGAACCGCCCAGCGCCTCGTTGCGCCACCCGTCGGCCCCGGCACGGTGCGCGCCGACCACGACGATCGCGGCGTCGTGGCTCACGGCGGCCTCGTCGAGCTGGCGGGCGACGTCGCCGTCGCCCGCGACGACGAGGCTCCACGCGACGCCCGTCCCGTGCAGCGCACGGTCCAGCTCGTCCCGCAGGCGCTGCGTCGCGGGCCCGTCGTCGGGCACGGGCCCGGCGTCCACCCACACGCACACGACCGTCGTCCCCAGGGCGTGCGCGAAACCCGCGGCGCGCTGCACGACGTCCGGGTGCTGGCCCGGGTGCACTCCGACGAGCAGGGGTCGGATCATCTGTCCATCGTGCCACGGGCGTGGAGGATGCGTCGGGGGAGCCGCTGCCGGTGGTGCGCGGTGAACGCGCGCCTGAGTCGCCTCGTCCACGAACCGGTGCGACTCTGAGAAGCAGCCGCGTCGTCGTCGACGCGACCGCCAGCAACGATCTGCGCCTGCAAGGGGACGGCAATGAGACGTGCACGGTACATCGGCTCTTCACGCCCAGGGGCTCGTCGGGCCCTGCCCGGAGCGGTGGCAGCGGTCGCCGCGGTGTCGCTCCTCGTGGTCGGGTTCGTCGCCCCGGCAGGGGCGGAGACCGTTCCGCCGACGGCGCCGGGGCAGGTGACGGATCCCGCGCCCGAGGAGTCACCGGGCTGGACGGAGACCCCCAGCGCCCCGGAGACACCCACGGACGCGACGGCGCCCACGGCGCCCACGGCGCCCACGGGCCCGGCGGCACCCACGGACCCGGCGACGCCGCCGGGCACACCTCCCCCCGGCGGCGGTGAGGTGCTCGGGCCCGCCGTCCCGGAGCCGGGACCGGCGCCGGCACCGGAGGCGACCGCCGCCGAGGCCGACGCCCCGACGGACCCCGGCGTGACGCCCTTCCTCGTCCCGCCCGCGACGGGGAACAACGCGGTCATCACGGTCAAGGTCGGCAGCGACCGGACGAGCCTGGTCGCCGTCGGGCCGCTCGCGGGTGTCACGCTCCAGCTCTACGACGGGGTGAACGCCCCGACGACCCCGGTCGCCGACGCCTGGGCGACGTGCGTGTCCGACGCGGACGGCGACTGCTCGTTCGTCGTGCCGGACACCCAGCTCAACGCCTCGAACTACGACCGCAGGTTCTGGGTCGTCCAGTCCGGTGCGCCGACCGGCTGGTACACGAACCCCGACCTCGGCACCGGGAGCAGCGGCTCCACCATCACACCGTACGAGTTCCGCACGGGGACGCTGCTCCGGGCGGGGAGCACCTACACGTCGCAGGGCAGCTTCATGCTCGCGACGGGCAACACGAACGCGACGGCCTCCGGCGGCATCTGGCAGAGCTCGCGCGACAACCCGACGTTCCCCGCGCAGTGCGGGATCGACGTCGCGCTCGTGCTGGACCTGTCCGGCTCCGTGGCCCCCGACCTGCCGGAGCTCAAGGCGGCCGCGAACCAGTTCGTCGCATCGCTGACCGGGACGCCGTCCAACATGGGGCTCTTCACCTTCAGCTCCCTGGCGCCCGCGGCGAACAACCCGAACCTTGCCCTCACCCCGGTCTCGACCCCCGAGAGCGCCCAGGTCGTCACGGACCGGATCAACTCCTACACCGCGGTGGGCGGGACGAACTGGGACCGGGGCATCTACCAGGTGGCGACCGACCCGCAGACCTACGACGTCGCCGTGGTCATCACGGACGGCAACCCGACCTTCTACGGCAACCAGGAAGGTCCCGGGAACTTCACGCGACTCCGCGAGACCGAGAACGGCGTCTTCAGCGCCAACGCGGTCAAGGCGCAGGGGACGCACATGGTCGCGTTCGGTGTCGGCGACGGGATCGACAGCGTCGGGAGCGGGCTCAACCTCCGCGCGATCTCCGGCGAGCTCGCGGGCACCGACTACTTCCAGACGACGGACTACGAGGAGGCCGGCGACCAGCTGCGGGAGCTCGCGCTCGGCAGCTGCGCGGGGTCGGTGTCTGTCGTCAAGCAGGTCGTCCCGCCGAGCGCCCCGCCCGGGTCGATCGAGGGGGCGCAGCCGGCCGGCGGGTGGGAGCTCACCTCCGAGTCGCAGAGCGCGGGCGTCACCGTGAACGCGCCGACCACGACCACCACCGCCGTCGGGACCGGGGCCGCGAACTTCGACCTGACGTTCGCGGGCGGGACCACCTCGGGGACCGTCGGTGTCATGGAGACGCAGCAGAGCGGGTTCACGCTCCAGCAGGTCGGTGGCGCCAACGCGGTCTGCACGAACCTCGCCACCGGAGCGGACGTGACCGTGACCAACAGCGGCGACACCGGGTTCCTGGTGCCCGTGTCGACCACGGCCGCGGTCTCCTGCACGATCTACAACCGCGCCCCCAGCCCGGTGGCCTCGCTCGTGCTGAACAAGACGTGGGTCGTGAACGGGCAGACCTACCCCGACGGTCAGCAGCCCGCGGCTCTGACCGCCGCGGCGTCGGTCGCGGGCACGCCGCAACCGTGGACCGTCCCCCGGACGGGCCTCCAGGAGGGCCAGTCGGTCGCGATCGCCGAGACGACGACCAACGGCCTGCAGGGGTGCACGATCACGAGCCAGCGCGTGACCGCGGTGAACGGTGCGACCGTCGACGTGGGGCTCCCGTCCTCCGTCACGCTCGTCGCCGGTCCCAACTCGGCCGTGATCACGAACGTCGTGACGTGCACCAGCACGCTCACCCTCGCCAAGGAGGTCCAGGGCGGCCCGGCCGCCCCGACCGGGTGGACGCTCGACGCGGTCGCGCCCGGCGGCGCCCTCCCCGGACCCAACGGGGTCGTGGGGTCGTCCGGGGCGACGGCGCTCGTGACACCAGGGATCGTCTATCCCCTCGCGGAGTCGGGCGGGGACCCGAACTACGCCCAGGCCACGGGTCCGAACGCGGTCCTGGTGCCGGGGTCGTCCGGGAGCTGGTTGTGCGTCGAGCTCGCGGCGGACGGCACCACGGTCATCCCCGGCTTCTCCGACGGCCTCAACGGTGGCGTCAACGTACCGCTGGGCCGGTGGATCCGCTGCACGGCGGTGAACCAGGCGGCGACGGTCAACGTGCAGAAGTTCGTCGAGAACCGGTTCGGCGGCACCGCGGTGCCGTCCGACTGGAGCCTCACCGTGACCCCGCTCGGGACCGTCCCGCCCGGCGTCGTGGCGCAGACGGTCACGGGCTCGAACACCGCCACGCCGATCACCGTCCGTCCCGGGGTGACCTACACCGTCAGCGAGTCGGGTCTGCCCGAGGGGTACGTCCAGACCGCCGCCGCGTGCACGATCGTCGAACAGCCACGGGGCCTCACCTTCACGCTCCAACGCCTCGACACCGCGAGCTGCTCGTTCACGAACGCCGACACACCCGGCCCGTTCACCGCGGTCAAGACGAGCGACCCCGGCAGCGGTGCGACGGTCCTGCCCGGGGACGTCATCACGTACACCGTGACGGTCTCGCCGACCGGTGAGAGGTTCGGGGCCGACGTCGTCGTCACGGACGACCTCGCCGCGGTGCTGAACAACGCGACGCTCGTCGAGGGAAGCATCGTCACCTCGACCGGCAGCGCCGGGCTGACGGGCACGACGCTCACCTGGGACGTCGGCGAGCTCGTCGACACCGAGACCGTCACCTACCAGGTGCGGGTCGCGGACGGCGCGTACGGGGTCACGCTCACCAACGTGGTTACTGTTCCCGGGGCCGAGCCCTGCGTCGAGCCCGAGCCCCCGGCGCCCGCCGACCAGGGCGACACGGTGAGGGTGCTCGCGTCCTCGCTCGACCTCGCGGCGGCGGCCACCGACGGCGCCGTCGAAGCGGCGGCGGCCGTGGAACCCGTCGCCACGGACGGCACGGCCGCGGCGGCGCTCGCGGTCGTCGACCCGGCCGAGGCCTGCCGCACGACGTCGCACGTGACCCCGGCGTGGACGCTCACGAAGTCGAGCGACCCGGCCTCGGGCACGCAGGTCTCGCCCGGCAGCACGATCACCTACACGCTGACCGCGACGAGCACGACGGACGCCCTGGTCTCGGGGGCCGTCGTCACGGACGACCTGTCGAAGGTCCTCGCGTACGGGGCCCTCGTCGCGCCGCCCGAGGGTGCCACCATCTCGGGGTCGACGCTCACCTGGGAGGTCCCCGACCTCACGACGGCAGGGGCGACCGCGACCCTGACCTACCAGGTGCGGCTCGCGTCGAACGCCCGGGGCGTCACGGTCACGAACCTCGCGACGCCGGGCCCGGGCGGTGGCTGCGTGGTGTGCACGACGACGCACGAGGTCCCGCCCGTCGTCGGGCCGCCGGCGACCGGTGGGCCGACGACCGGTGGGCTGGCCTTCACGGGCGCAGGGGTGGCGGGCTTCGTCGCCGGGGCCGGGTTCCTGGTGCTGCTCGGGACGCTCCTGGTGCGCGTCCGCCGTCGGGCACGGGAGTAGGGGACGGCGTGGGCCGCCGTCCCGTCCGAGAGGGCGGCCCACGCCGCGCCGGAAAGGGTGCTGCGGGCTACTCGATGCCGTCGGCGTGACGCTCGTCGACGGTCCGCGCGGCGTCGCGCCCGGCCCTGCGGTTCGCCCGACGGCGTCGCGTCAGTCCGCCGTCCTTCTCGTCCGGGCCCTCGTCCGGGTCGTCGTCCTTCCCGTGGCCGGGGTCGTGCAGCATGTGGGAGTCGACGAGCTCGTGCCGCTGGATGTACGTGTTCGCGACGGCCTGGATGGTCGCGGCGATCGGGAGCGACAGGAACGCCCCGAGCGCACCGAACACCGCCCCGAACGCGAGCACGACCACGAACGACACCGCCGGGTTCATCTCCAGGGCCCGTGCCGAGACCTTGGGCGAGAAGTACAGGTTCTCGAGCTGCTGGTACGCGACGATGAAGATGAGGACCGCGAGGGCCTGCGGCAGCCCCTGCGACGTGAGCGCCACGATCACGGGCAGCGCACCGCCGATGTACGTACCGATCGTGGGGACGAACTGCGACACGACGCCCACGAACACCGACAGCGGCAGGGCGTAGTCCGTGCCGACGATCAGCAGGAAGACGAACGTGAACACGCTCGACAGCGCTGCCAGGACGATGCGCGAGTTGATGAAGTCGGAGACCTTGACCTGCGTGATCTCCCACAGGCGCAGGACCTCCTGCTGACGGTTCGGCGTGAGCCAGCGGCAGATCGCGACCCGGAACTTGGGGCCCGCCGCGAGCAGGTAGTACGTCACGAGCATGATCGTCAGGAACGCGAAGATCACGCCGACGATCGTCGTCCCGACGACGAGGGCACCCGACGCGACGTCCTCGCCGAACTCGTTGAAACCCTGCTTGAGGAGCTCGTCGGAGCTCGGCAGATCGATGTCGAACCGCGTCGAGACGAACTCCTGGACGTCGGTGTAGAGGGCCGGGATCGACTGGACGAGCTGGACGAGCTGCTGCACGAACAGGTTGCCGAAGAGCGCGAAGATGCCCACGACCACGACCAGCCCGCCGATGAGGGCCGTGGCCGCCGCCGCACCGCGCCGCCAGCCGTGCCGGACGAGCCACACCACGATCGGCTCGAGCGCGAGCGCGATGAAGAACGCGATGAGGATGTTGACGCCGAGGCTCTCGAGGGTGCCGATCGCGTACCAGGCGAAGATCCCGACGAACACCGCGACCACGGTCATGAAGAGCGCGCGCGGCAGCCAGCGGGGCGGCTTGCGCGGGTCGTCGGGGGAGAGCGCCAGGAAGTCGCGGGGCCGGTCGAGGTCGGTGCCCGAGGTGGCCGACGGCCCAGGGGCCGGCTCCGGAGTGGTGCTCGCGTCGCTCGTCATGGGGCGAACGTAGCGAACGCCCGCGCGCGCGGGGTGCGCCCACGCCGTCGGGCGGGAAGGTCTCGTGCAGAGAGCCTGCGCGACGCGCGGTGCGACCGCTCGTCACCCGGGTGCGCGTTCCTCCGCGACCGGGACGCCGTCGTCGTCCAGGTTCTCCGGGCCGGGCGACCGCACGCCCAGGCGCGTCGCGACCCACGGACCCGTGAGCCCGTACACGATCGCGGTCAGGAGGATCACCCCGAAGACCACCGGGACCAGCTGCTCGAACGGCTGGCCGTCGTCCTCGAAGCGCAGCGCGAAGACCGACGCCGTCGACGCAGCGACGATCCCGCGCGGAGCCATCCAGCCGACCATGACCCGTTCTCGGCTCGACAGGACGCTGCCCGTCGTCGCGATCGACGCGACGAGCGGACGCAGGACCAGGACGAGGAGCGCGACGATCGCGAGCGTCGGCAGGGCGTACGCCACGAGCGCGTCGAGGTCGACCCGCGCGGAGAGCAGGATGAAGAGCGTCCCGATGAGCAGCAGACCGACGTGGCTGCCGAACTCGTGCAGCGGCTCGATCCGCGCCCAGCGCTGGTTGGCGAGCACGATGCCGAGGGTCGTGGTCGCGAACAGGCCCGCCTCCTCGTGGAACGCCTCCGCCACCGCGTACGTCGCGAGCGCCGTGGCGAACGCGAGCGACACCTCCGTCGCCGGCGGGACCTTGCCCCACCGGACGGCTGCGACGTACGCCGCCGCGGCAACCGCTCCCGTCAGCGCCCCTGACAACGCCGTCATCCCCAGGTTCACGGGGGCCGTGTGCAGCGCGATGTTCGCCATCGCGAGCGCGACCGTCGCACCGATCGGGTCGATGAAGATCCCCTCGAACGCCAGCACCGACTCGAGCGGCTGCTTCGGCCGGATCATCGCGAGCAACGGTCCGACGACGGTCGGACCTGACACGATGAGGATCGCCCCGATCACCGCGGCCCGGGACAGCGGCAGGTCGAGCACCCACCAGCAGACGAGCGTCGCGCCGACCCCTGTCAGGACCGCGCCCAGGGTCACGAGCAGCACGACCGGACGCCGCGCCCCGCCCTGCAGCCGCTTCATGTCGAGCTTGAGCGACTCCTCGAACAGCAGGAGGCCGACCGCCATCGACACGAGCGGGAACAGGTCGTCGCCCAGGAGGACGTCGGGGTCGACGAGACCCGACACCGGACCGGCCAGGAGCCCCAGCACGAGCAGCAGCAGGATCGAGGGCACCCGGAGCGCCTTCGCGGCGACCTGCCCCACGACCCCGAGCACGACGACCAGCGCGATCCCGCCCGTGAACCCCAGCTCCATGGACCCATAGTGGTGGTGCGCGGTCGCTCGCGCAGCGGATGCCGACACGGGAGTCCGGTGCCACGATCAGGGAAGCGAGACTTCCAGGGTGACGCCGGGCCGGTCACGGCCAGGACGACGTCACCCGTCCTACGTGTGCGAGGAGGCACCATGGCGCGTTCGTCACAGGTCACGGGATGGGTCGGCTGGGTGTGGTTCGCGGGAATCGTCCTGGTCACGCTCGGGCTGTTCAACGCGATCAGCGGCCTCGTCGCCGCGTTCTCCCCCGAGAAGCTCGTCGGGCTGGGGGAGCAGGGGATCGTGGTGCTCGACGTGTCCACGTGGGGGTGGATCCACCTGGTCGTCGGGGTGCTCCTCGTGATCGTGGGCTTCGCGCTCCTCGCCGGGCGCGGATGGGCACGGCTCGTCGCGATCGTGCTCGTCGTGCTCAACGTGCTGACCCAGTTCGTCGCGCTCCCCGCGAGCCCCTGGTGGTCCGTCGTGACGATCGTCCTGGGGATCTTCGTGCTGTGGGCGCTCGTGGTCCACGGCGACGAGGCGCAGCGGGCGTCGGCGTCGTCGCTGCCGTAACCGCTGCCTGACGTCGCTCGTCCGCCCTCCACCCCGTCCCGCACCCGCAACCCCGAAGAACGGAGCACCACCCATGGCCACGACACAGTTCGGTCCGGTCGAGTTCGTCGCGATCGCCTTCCCCTCCGAGCGGGTCCCCGACGCGGTGAAGATCGCCATCGCGGACCTCCTCGGGTCGGACGTCGTCACGCTCCTCGACCTCACCGTGATCCGCAAGGGGGTCGGGGGGGAGATCGACGTGATCGAGGTCGAGGACCTCGGCGACGAGCTCGACATCACCGAGACGCAGCTCGGCAGCTCGGGCCTCGCGGGGCAGGAGGACATCGACGACGTCGCGTCGAACCTCGAACCGGGGACGTCCGCCCTCGTCCTGATCGTCGAGCACTCCTGGGCGCGGCAGTTCGTCGGCGCCGTGCGCGACGCCGGGGCGGCGGTGATCGCGCAGGAACGCATCCCTGCCGACGTCGTCAACGAGATCGTCGAGCTCGCCGAGCTCGAGGTCTGAACCCGGCACCCCGACGGGACCACCGCACGGCCACCACGCACACGGACATCAGGCAGACATCACCGCACGAGGAACGGAGCACACCATGCCACTACGACGCGTAGGACGCCCAGGTCTGCTGGGCACCATGGCCCGCACGGCCGTCGTCGCCGGGACGGCGTCCGCCACGGTCGGAGCCGTGAACCGGCACCAGCAGGGCAAGGCCGAGCAGCAGGCGCAGCAGCAGCAGTACGAGGCGCAGCAGCAGGCGCAGCAGCAACAGCTCTACGCGCAGCAGGCCGCGGCGGCCCAGGCGGCCCAGGCCCCGCCCGCAGCCCCTGCCGCCGCAGCCCCTGCCGCAGGCGGGAGCGACCTCCTGGCCCAGATCGAACAGCTCGGCCAGCTCCACGCGAGCGGGGTCCTCAGCGACGCGGAGTTCGCCGCCGCGAAGGCCAAGCTGCTCGCCTGACGCCGTTTCGCCGCTGCTCGCGCTTGCCGCGCTCCCTGCGTGGCTCGCGCCACTGCGCGGCTCACGTGGCTCGCCCGCACCACCCGCACCACCCGAGAGGACAACGATGGCTACCTTCACCGTCTGGTCGTTCGACACACCCGGGGGCGCCGAGACCGCGTCCGGCGTCCTGAGGGACGCGGCGTCCGAGGGCCTGATCAAGATCGTCGACCGCGCGATCGTGACCTGGCCCGAGGGGGCGAAGAAGCCCACGACGCGCCACACGCACGAGGACGAGTGGCGCGGGACCGGCTGGGGCGCGTTCTGGGGGCTGCTGTTCGGTGCTCTCTTCTTCGTGCCCGTGATCGGTGTCGCCGCGGGCGCGGCCCTGGGAGCGATCCACAAGTCCATGGAGGCCGTGGGGCTGAACAAGGACCAGCTGGACCGCATCAGGGCTCAGGTCACCGAGGGCACCTCTGCGCTGTTCGCCGTGACCGAGGACGGCAACCTGGACCGCGTGGGCGAGCGTTTCCACGGTCTGCACGGTGACCTCATCGCCACCAACCTCACGGAGGAGGAGCGTCGCGTGCTCCTCGAGACCTTCGACTGATCGCGACCAGCGGACCGCAGCACGGGAGGGTGGGGCCGGGATCCCGGCCCCACCCTCCCGTGCGTCCTACGCGTCGAGGTGGAGCGGCAGGCCGAAGAGCGGGTACCAGGCCTCGACGTCGAGGAACGCGTTGATGCCGGTCACCTTGCCGTCGGCGGTGTCGATGACCTGGAGCGCCCAGGCGTCGTACCCGCCGGTCGGCGAGACCCGGTACTGGCCGAAGCCGAACGTGCCGTTGGCCCGCACCGGGACCATGCGCGAGCCTCGGCACTCCGCGCCCGGCCCGACCATCCACCGCTCGATCTGGACCGGGCCCCGCATCCACAGCGCGTACGGCGGCATCGAGAGCGTGGCCTCGTCGTGGAGCAGCGCGACCAGGGCCGGCATGTCGTAGCGCTCGAACGCGTCGAGGTACTTCTCCAGGAGCTCGTTCTTGTCCTCGTCCACGGGCACGGTCGGGAGGTTGGCACCGTCCGCCCCGGGAGCCGACCCGTAGTGGGCCTGGGCCGACAACGTGGCCCGCGCCCGCTGGAGCGCGCTGTTGACCGAGGGCACCGACGTCTCCAGGAGCTCGGCGACCTCGCTGGCCTGCCAGCGCAGGACCTCGCGCAGGATGAGGACGGCGCGCTGCTTGGGCGGCAGGTACTGCAGGGCCGCGACGAACGCGAGGCGGATGGACTCGCGCCCGACTGCGACGTCGGCCGGGTCGCCGTCCCGGGGCAGCACACGGTCGTCGGGCACCGGCTCGACCCACGTCTCTTCCGAGAGCTGCTCGCCGAGGTTCCTCTCCTCGGCCGTCTGCGCAGCGCCGAGGCCCATGGGGCGTTCCCGGCGCTTGCGCTGGGCGATGTGGTCGAAGCAGACGTTCGTCGCGATGCGGTAGAGCCAGGAGCGCAGCGCGGAGCGGCCTTCGAAACGGTCGTAGGAGCGCCAGGCGCGGACCATGGTGTCCTGGACCGCGTCGTCGGCCTCGAAGGAGGAGCCGAGCAGGCGGTAGCAGTAGCCCGTGAGCTGTGACCGGTACTGGTCGAGCAGCTCCCCGAGGTCCTCGTCCGCGACGGTCGCTGTGCGTTCGGTCATGGTGTCCTCTCGTGGGCGCGCGGCGATGTGCGCCACTTCACACCGTAGCGCGCACCGCCGACACAGTCAGCGGGAGAGGGCCTCTTCGCGGGCCAGCTCGAACCACACGGTCTTGCCCGGACCGTCCGACGTCTTCTGCTCGACGAACCAGCGGTCGGCGAACCGGTCGAGGAACTGGATGCCGCGCCCCCCGGTCTCGTGCGGTTCGGGGTCGTGGAGGGTCGGTTCGTCGGGGGAGGCGTCGCGGACGCCGATCCGGACGGTCGCGGGCCACACCTCGACGACCGCCTCGAGCGGTCCCTGGGCGTGCTGGACGGCGTTGGTCAGGGTCTCGCTCGCGAGCAGCATGATGGTGCGCCGCTGGTCGCGGTTGATCCCGCAGCTCTCCAGGATGTCGTCGACCCAGCGCCGGGCCGGCGAGATCGCCGCGGTCGTGTGCTCGACGTCGCGGGTCATCCGGGTGGGGCACGCGGGCGTCGGGTGGGAGTCGACCGCGGCCCGGACACGGACCGCGAGGACTGCGATGTCGTCGCGCTGGTCGCTGCCGACCAGGCGCTGGACCAGGGCGTTCGGGAGCGCGAGCGTCGATCCGTGCCGCAGCGACGCGAGGGCCTGGGCGAGCCCGGACAGGCGCGCGCTCTGGGGAACCCCGCGTCGTTCGATGAGCCCGTCCGTGTAGAGCAGGAGGGTGTCGCCCGGGCCGAGGTGGGTCATGTGGTCGCTGCGCGCGGCGTTCGGCACGAACCCCAGCATCATGTCGGGCCGGGTGTCGAGGAGCTCGACCTTCCCGTCGGACCGCAGGACCAGGGGCGGCGGGTGTCCCGCGTTGGACCACGACAGGTCGTAGAAGTCGCCACGTCTGTCGAGCCGGACGACGACGGCGGTCCCGCTCGCGTGGAGGGAGAGCCCGGTGTTCGCGCGGTCGAGGAGACGGAGCAGTGCCGAGGGCGACTCGTCGTGGCTCCAGGCGAAGGTCCGGAGCATCGACCGGAGCTGGCCCATCTCCGCAGCCGCCCGCATGTCGTGGCCGGTCACGTCGCCGATCATGAGGACCGAGGCGTCCTCGTCGTGCACCACCGCGTCGTACCAGTCGCCGCCGACCTGGTCCGTGAGGGTAGCGGGCGAGTACGTCGACGCCAGCTCGAGGTGCGGGATGTCGGGCAGTGCCGTGAGCATCGCGGCCTGGAGCGTCGTGGCCGCGTCGCGGCGTTCCTCGAGCAGCTTCACGCGTTCGAGGGCGTGCGCGACGAATCCCGCCAGGCCCGCACGGGACAGGGACTCGTCGTCGGCGGTCTTGCCCTGCTCCCACCCGAGGAAGATGACCGCGAGCAGGGTCGTGCCGGAGAGCACGGGCAGCAGCGCCCGGGCGCCCACGCTCTCGTCGAGCGCCTCCGAGACGGTGGGGAAGGCCGCGAGGATCTCGGCCTCGTCCCGGAAGAACAGGGCCTCCTGGGTGCGCGCGACGAAGGACAGGACACGGTCCGGGTCGTCGATGCGCGCGTACCGGTACGACGGCGAGAGCCCGGGCTCCAGGTGGTCCATGCTCGTGAACGTCAGGCTCTTGCGCGACGGGTCGACGACCGCGAGACCCGCGTACCGGGCGCCGATCGCCGAGGACGCCACGTAGGCGAGGGTCTCGCCCACGTCCTGGACGGAGGTGGCGTCGGCGAAGGCCTCGCTGAGCATGAGCAGGAGGCGGTTGCGTCGGGTCGCCTGGATGGCGAGGTTCTGCATCCTCGTCGCACGCTCGTGCGCGATGCGCAGCTGGAGCTCGGACGTGCACGCGGCCGTCAGGTCGGCGAGGGTCGCGAGGTCGGCGTCGGTCCAGTCGTGGGGCTCGTCGTCCATCGCGCACAGCGTCCCGACGACGCGGCCACGCTGGTCGAAGATCGGGAACCCGGCGTACGCGAGGACCCCGAACTCCGGGATGGACGGGTTGTCCCAGACGCGGGCGTCCTTGCGGGTGTCCGGCACGACGAGCGGCTCGCGGTCGTTGGTCACGTGCTGGCAGAACGAGTGGGTCAGCGGCATGCGCCGGCTCAGCTGGATGTCCTCGGGCATGCCGTGCGCCCCGGGGTAGACCTGCTCGTCGGACAGGACGAGGGACACCGCGGCGGTCGGGACGCCGAGCTGGCGCATGGCCAGGCGGGCGAAGCGGTCGAAGGACTCGTCGGCTGTCGGGGTCCCGAGACCCGCCTCGACCAGCTCGAAGATCGCCTGGGCCTCGGTCACCGCCTCAGTATGGCCTGCGGGCTCGCGTCCGTCATCGGGAAGCGTGGGGTGAATCGATCCACAGGGCGCGCCCGGCCGCGCCGAGGGCGACGGTGGAGCCCGCCGAGGGTGACGCTCGCGCCCGCCGAGGGCGACGTGCGCGCCCGCCGAGGGTGACGCTCGCGCCCGCCGAGGGCGACGTGCGCGCCCGCCGAGGGTGACGCTCGCGCCCGCCGAGGGCGACGGTGGAGCCTGCCGGGGGCGACCGTGCGGTCACCGTCGACCGTCCGGGGCGTCACCCTCGGCCGTTTGGGTGGTTACCGTCGGCGGGTGGGCGCGTCACCCTCGGCAGGCACGCGCGTCACCCTCGGCGAGCCGCACGTCCGACGACGGCGTGCCCTCCCCGGCAGGAGGGCACGCCGTCTGCTGTGGGTGACGGTGGTCGGAGCGGGTCAGCAGGTGGCCGGCTGGTAGCCGATCTGCTGGGTGGAGGTCGCGCCGTCCTCGCGGGTCGCGGTGACGGTGACGGTGCCGGCGGCCAGGGTCTGGGCGCGGGCCGAGAACGTCTGGCTCGCCGACTTCCCGGGCGCGACGTCCCGGAAGGTCTTCGTGCCCAGCGGGGTCGTGACCACGACGTCGACGAGGGTGTCGCCCGCGTTGACCGCCCGCACGACGAGGGTCGCGGTCCGCCCCGTGCACTGTGCGCGCACGGTCGGCTCCACCCTCAGGTCGGCCTGGGTCACGAGCTCGACCGTCGTCGTCGACACGGTCCCGTCCTCGGCGGTCACGGCGACCGAGGCTGTTCCCGGGGACGCCCCAGCCTGCGTCACGGCGACCGTCGCGTAGGGGTCGACGGCGACCGCGGCCACGACGAGCGTCGCGCCGGCCTCGGTCTGCACCTGGTAGCTGGTCGTCGCGGGGTCGAACCCGGCGACGGCCTCGCCGTCGACCGTGAGGCCCGAGAGCGCCGTGTCGGAGGACGTGCCCGGGGCCTTGGCGAGCACCTGCACCTCGCTCACGACCATGTGCGTGTCGGGGCGTGCGGTCATGACGACCCGCACGGCCGAGGTGCGCACGTCCACGGGGACGTCGACCACGGGGGCGCGGCTCGTGTCGCCGCTGACCGCGACCGACGCGCTCACGTCCTTCCACGCGCCGCCGACCAGGGCTTGGACCCGAAGGTCCTTGGCCCAGCTCGCGGTCGAGCCGTCACGGTAGAACGTCGTCACGACGTGCGTGACGTCGCGGTCCGCGGGGAGCGTGACGGTGAGGGTGTCGGTGGCGTTCTTGCCCGAGGACTTCCAGTTGGACCACGCCTTGTCCGTGGTGCTGCCGTTGACGATCCCCGAGGCCGAGTAGCCCGGCTCGGTGAAGGTCGCGGAGGCGGTCGTCCCGGGAGCGGACGTGGCGCCTTCGTCGACCGCGGCCGTGACCTGGACGCGGGCCGTCGCGGGCAGGACCTCGCCCAGCCCGGAGTCGGCCGTCCCGGTGAGCTCGACGACACCGACCTCGGCGAACGCACCCGCGGGGGCGGCCGCCCAGGTCACGGGGCGCTCGACCTGGCGGCCGCCCGCGGTGACCGCGGGGACCGTGGCGGGCAGGACGGGCGTGCCGCCGGCGTAGGCCTTGGCACGGGCAGGCAGCGTCGTGGTCAGCGTGTCGACCACGACCTCTGCGGTGGCGGCCACGGGACCCCGGGGGTCGTGACCGTGCCCTGGACCTCGACGATGCCGGCTTCGGCCCACGCCGACCCGGCCGGGAGGTCCCACGTCACGGGCAGGGTGCCGCGTGCGCCGTCACGGTAGACGGGCACGACCGTGGTCGGCAGGGTCGGGACGGTCCCCGGCACCGTGAACGCCTCGACCGGGGTCGTGCTGAGCACGGTCTCGTCGGACAGGCGCCAGCGCTGGTTCTGGCCCGAGTTGGCGGTGTAGGTGGAGACCGGGGCGCCGTCGGTCGAGGACTGGCCGCCGACCTCGAGCACGCGCCCGCTCGCGGCGTTGACGAGCGTGTACGTCCGGTCACCGGTCGTCGACAGGATCCACTGAGCGGTCGTGGTGGGCTGCTCCGACGCGTCGACCAGGACGGCCGTGCCGTCGGGGACGACCGCGAGCTGCTTGCCGTTCGCCGCGGACGTCACGGTGTAGCGCGTCGTGTGCGACCCGGAGCCCTCGGGGGCGCCGAGCGGAGCGAGCTCCCACACCTGTGCCGAGACTGCCGCGTCGTTCGTGCGGACCACGACGCCCGAGCCGTTCGCCGCGGGGGCGAGGGACTTGCCGGACTGGACGCCCTGGAGGCGGTAGACGTGGCCCTCCTGGACCAGGGAGGCGTCCTGCGCGACCCCCGCGACGCCGTCGACCACGAACGTCGTGACGGACTCCGCCGGGACGGTGAGCGTGGCCGCGCCCGACGTCACGGCGACCGGGGCGCCCTCGACGAGAGCGCCCGCGGTGCTCGTGACGAACGGTGTCACGGTCGCGCCCGCCTCGATGCTGCCGAAGCCCGACAGGTCGAGCGTGACGGCGCGCTCCGCCGTCGTGCTGTTGACGTGGACCACGGTGGCCGCGTCGCCCGAGGCGGCCACGGCTGCCGTGCTGCTGGTGTCGTCGACGCCGACCAGGTGGTCACCGGGGGCGATGAAGTGCGTGAAGTTCTGCGTCGTCAGGTACTTGGTGTTGGTGTAGATGGGGCACGTCTCGAGCGTGTCCTCGGCGGTGCAGTCGAACGGGATCTGGATCTCGCCCCAGTTCATGCCCTCGGCGCTCTCGCCGCCCGGTGCCATGTTGGTGTAGTCCTCGACGGGCTGCCAGAACACCCATGCCGAGGGCTCGAGCTCGCGCAGGTCGTCGGCGATGTGCTGCGCGCTGCCGAGCCCCGACTCCATGCTCTCGAAGTCCTGCCCGGTGCTGCTCCAGGACCCGCCGACCTCGCTCATCCACAGGCGCTTGCCCTCGCCCTTGGCGATGTCGCGCACCGCGGTGCGCTGGCCCGTCCCGTACGTGTGGACGTTGAGCTGGTCGACCTTGGCCCTGACGTCCGCCGGGTACGTGTTCCAGTTGGTCGTGAACGTCCCGGGGTTGGTCTCGTCCATGGCCGCGATGCCGGCCGAGGTGTCTGCCCCCTCGAGCGCGGTGTCGAGCGCCCGGATGACCTTCTGCTGGAGCGCGGGGCCCATGTGGGCGCCCTCCTGGCGCCCACCCGTCGGCTTGCCCGAGGAGTCGAGCGTGGTCCGCCAGTAGTTGGTGTTGGGCTCGTTGAACGGGTCTATCGTGCCGACCTCGATCCCGTGCGCCTTTTCGAGCCGCTCCGTCACGCCGACCATGTACGCCGCGAAGTCGTCGATGCTCTCGGTCTTGAGCTGGTCGTCGGTCGCGTTGAAGCTGCCCGAGACGTAGCCGTTCGGGGTCATGAAGTAGGGCGGGGAGTTGCTGAAGGTCTCCCACGTGTCGACGTCGTCCTTGATGCGGTCGACCCACCAGCGCTGGGTCGCGTCGGCGTCCTCGTTCCAGTCGGCCGGGTCCTCGGGGTCCCACCAGTCGACGTCGGTCCGCGTGGTGCCCTCGGGCGCGTTCCACCATCCCTCGACGGCGCCGCCGGCGCGCAGGTAGTCCGTGACGTCGGGCGCGTGCCCGCCGCCCACGTTGTAGCGCGCGATGTTGAGGTTGAGGCCCTCGTCGCCGAACACCATGTCCGCGAGCCTGTCGCGCACCTCGTCGGGGTAGTCGCCCGTCGCGTTGGCGAACCAGACGAGGCTCGTCCCCCAGCCCTCGAACGCCTTGCCGGCGTAGCTCGGGTCGGGTCGCACGGTCACGCCGGGTCCAGCGGCGACGCCCGTGTCCGCGGCCACGCCCGTGGCGAGCGCACCGCCCGACGGCACAGCCTGGGCCGTGGCGCTCAACGCACCACAGCTCAGGGTCACGGCGGCGACGCTCAGTGCGGCGACCCACCTTCTCGATGCTCCTGCGTTCATCCTTGAACTGCCTCTCTCTCGCTACTCTGCGGATCTGGCGACGTGCACGCCGCGGGCCGGCACGTGCCGCGCGGGCAGGTGCCGGTCCGTGGACGCGGGAGGGACGGTGGTGCTGGTCGTGTGGTGCGGGGTGCGGCTCTCGTCGGGTGGGCGGTACCGGGTCCGGCGGGGGCCTGTCGGTCAGTCCTTGGGGCGGCGCAGGACCGCGACGCCGCGAGGCGGCAGGACGACCGTGCCGTCCGGTGCTCCGCCCGAGCGGCGGCCGACGAGCACGTCCCCCGCGACGCCGTCGACGTCCACCTGCTCGGCCGTACGGTTGATGAGGAACCAGAACTCGTGGTCGTCCGTGCCGCGGACCGCGAGCTCGACCCTGCCGCGCACCGCACCGGGCAGCTCGCCCGGGACGTGCGCGTCGTCGAGGAGCGAGCGGACGAGCGGCTCGAGGCCCGTGCCGAGGCGCGTCGAGACGTAGGTCGCGGAGCCCGACCCGACGGGGCGACGCGTGATGGCCGGGCGCCCGCCCTGCTCGCCGGTCTTGTACCAGGAGAGGACCTCGACCGACGGGTCGGTGACCGTGATCGGCTCGGACCACAGCGAGCCCTCGTTGCCGTCGTCGAGCAGGACGGTCTCGCCCTCGAGCAGCGGTGCGAACTCCTCGACCCGGATGCCCAGGAGGTCGGTGAACGCGCCGGGGTAGCCGCCGAGGTGGATGTGGTCGTTCTCGTCGACGATCCCCGAGAAGTACGTCGTGACCAGATGACCGCCGCCCTCGACGAACCCCTGGAGCCGCTCGGCGAGCGCGCCCGGGACGACGTGCAGCACGGGGGCGACGACGACGTCGTACCCGGAGAGGTCCGCCCGGGCCGGGACGACGTCGGCGCGCACGCCCGCGGCGAGGAACGCCGAGTACCAGTCGAGGGCCTCCTGGCGGTACCGCAGCGAGTTGTTCGGGTGCGAGTCGAGCTCGCTCGTCCACCAGGACTCCCAGTCGAAGAGGATCGCGGCACGCGCGGGGACCTGCTCCGAGCCCGCGATCTCGGCGAGCGCTCCGAGCGTCGCTCCGAGCTCGCGCACCGTCCGGTGCACCTCGCTGTCCTCGCCTGCGTGCGGGACCATGCCCGAGTGGTACTTCTCGGCACCCGCGCGGGACTGGCGCCACTGGAAGAAGCAGACCGCGTCGGCGCCGTGCGCGACATGGGTCAGGGAGTCACGGACCAGCTCGCCCGGCTTCTTGGCGACGTTGATCGGCTGCCAGTTCACGGCGCTCGTCGAGTGCTCCATGAGGAACCAGGGCAGACCGCCCGCGATGTGGCCCGTGAGGTTCGCGGAGAACGACAGCTCGTCGTGCGCCTGGACCCCCGGCAGGACGTAGTGGTCGTTGGACACGAAGTCGATCTCGTCGGCCCAGTCGACGTAGTCCATGCCCTTGGTCTCGCCCATGACCATGAAGTTCGTGGTCACGGGGACGTCCGGGGTCAGGTCGCGCAGGACGTCGCGCTCCGCGCGCAGGTACGACCTGAGCGCGTCGGACGAGAAGCGCTTGAAGTCGAGCTGCTGCGTGGGGTTGGGGTGCGACGCCGCGAGGCGCGGCGGCAAGACCTGGTCCCACGCGCTGTAGCGCTGCGACCAGAACGCGGTGCCCCACGCGTGGTTGAGCTCGTCGAGCGGGCCGTAGCGCGCGCGCAGCCAGTCGCGGAACGCGCCGGCGGCGTCGTCGCTGTAGTCGTAGATGTTGTGGCAGCCCAGCTCGTTCGACACGTGCCACGCGGCCAGCGCCGGGTGGCCGCCGTAGCGCTGGGCCATGGTGCGCACGAGCCGCAGAGCGTGCTCGCGGAACACGGGGGACGTGGGACGCCAGTGCTGGCGTGCGCCGGGCCACAGGGTCTCGCCGGTCGCGGTCACGGGCAGGATCTCGGGGTGCGCCGTCGTGAGCCAGGGGGGAGGGGACGCGGTCGCGGTCGCGAGGTCCACCGCGATGCCGTTCGCGTGCAGCAGGTCCATGATCTCGTCGAGCCAGGCGAAGTCCCAGGTGTCGGCCGTCGGCTGGAGCCGGGCCCACGAGAAGATCGCGACCGAGACGATGTTGACCCCGGCGGCCCGCATGAGCCGCACGTCCTCGGCCCACACCTCGCGGGGCCACTGCTCCGGGTTGTAGTCCGCTCCGAAGCCGAGCCGCGGCGTCGCGCGGTCCTCGGGCCACCGCAGCCAGCGGTGCGGCGTGGGGGTCGATGACATGGTGACTTCCTTCGTTCAGGTGCGTGGGGGCGGGCAGGTCCGCCCCAGGGGCGGGTGCCGGCCGGAGGTCGGCCGGCACCCGTGCGGGACTACTTGTTGACCGAGAAGCCCTGCTCGTTGCCGTACTTGACCGACGCGTCCTGCCACGCCGCGAGGCCGCCGGCGATGGTCTCGTCCGAGACGTACGCCTGGCCGACCGTGTCGTTGAAGATGCTGTTCGCGTAGACCTGGAAGGGCAGGTACGACCAGCCCTGGCGCACGTTCTCCGCCGACTCCGCGAAGACCTCGTTGACCTTCTGGCCGCCGAAGTAGGGGAACTCGGTGCCGAGGAACTCGTCCGAGGCCAGCTCGGCGGACGTCGCGGGGAAGGCGCCGCCGTCGACGCGCGTCTGCACGCCCTCACCGACGTTCGCGTAGTCGAGGAACGCGTAGGCGAGCGCCTGCTTCGTGCTCGCAGCCGGGACGGCGAGCGAGCTGCCGCCGTTCTCGGCGCTCGCGTTCTCCCCGGCGTTCCACTGCGGCAGGGGGGCGACCGCCCACTTGCCCGCGCCGTCGGGCACGCCCGACTCGAGGTTGGCGGGCATCCAGGCACCGATCGCGAGGGTCGCGATGGTCCCGTTGCCGAGGCCCTGGTACCACTCGTCGCTCCACGAGCTGATGGGTGCGACGAGGTCCTCGGAGACGAGCTGGTCCCACGTGGTGGCGAACGCCGTCGAACCCTCGTCCGTGAAGTCGATCGTGACGTCCGAGCCGTCGACCTGGTACGGCTGGCCGCCGGCCTGCCAGATCAGGCTCGTCGTGAAGCCTGCGTCGCCCGTGTCGTTGGCGATGTAGAGGTTCGGGTCGGCGGCGTGCAGGGTGCGGGCCGCGGCGAGGTACTCGTCCCACGTCGTGGGGACCGCGACGCCGTGCTTGTCGAAGATCTCCTTGTTGTAGAACAGGGCCATGGGGCCCGAGTCCATGGGGAGGCCGTAGATCCCGTCGCCGGAGTGCACCGCGGACCACGGGCCGGGTGTGAACGTCCCGTCGAGGTCGGAGGCGCCGTACGCGCTCAGGTCCGCCACCGCGTCCGACAGGGCGAACTGCGGCAGTGCGTAGTACTCGATCTGGGCGACGTCGGGCACGCCCGAGCCGGCCGAGACGGCGTTCTGGAGGGCGGTGTACTGGTCGTTGCCGGTCCCCGCGTTGACGAGCTCGACGTCGACGTTCGGGTACTTGTCCTCGAAGCCCTCGACGACCGCCTCGAGCGTGGGCTCCCAGGCCCAGACCGTGAGCTTGCCGCCCTCCTCGAGGGCTGCCTTGACCGCGTCGGGCGAGGCGTCGGCCGAGCCGCTGCCCGAGTCGCCCGAGCTGCAGGCGGTGAGGGCGAGCGCCAGGGTCGCGGTGAGGGCGGTGGCGCGCAGCGTCGCGCGCCCGGAGGGGGTCTTCATGAGGTGTTCCTTTCACGTCGTCGTGAGACGAGGGGGCCGTCCCGGGGACCCGGGTCCGGGTGGTGCAGGGGGTTGTTCGTGCCGGGCTCGTCAGGCCTTGACGCTGCCGGCGGACAGGCCGGTCTGCCAGAAGCGCTGGAGGAAGAGGAAGGCCACGATGAGCGGCAGGATCGTCAGGAGCGCGCCCGTGATGACGAGGTGGAAGATCGCCTCGCCGCCTGCGGTGGCGGCCTGCGCGTTCCAGGCGTTGAGCCCGAGCGTCAGGGGGTACCAGCTCGGGTCCTTGAGCATGATCAGCGGCAGGAAGTAGTTGTTCCAGGTCGCGACCATGGTGAAGAGCAGGACGGTGACGATGCCGGGGCCGAGCAGGGGCAGCGAGACGCTGAAGAACGTCCGGTACTCCCCGGCGCCGTCCATGCGGGCGGCCTCGAGCATCTCGGTGGGGATCGCGTCGGCCGCGAAGGTCCACATCAGGTAGAGCCCGAACGGCGAGATGAGCGAGGGGATGATGACCG
Organism: Oerskovia sp. NPDC057915; assembly: GCF_042887685.1. Taxonomy (NCBI): domain Bacteria; kingdom Bacillati; phylum Actinomycetota; class Actinomycetes; order Micrococcales; family Cellulomonadaceae; genus Oerskovia; species Oerskovia sp. NPDC057915. Next base: position 37,839 of record NZ_JBHVOS010000022.1, read on the forward strand.
ACCAGGGGGTGTTGGTCAGTCCCATCTGGCTGAACAGGAGGAAGGTCGGGACAGCGAGGGCGGTGCCCGGGACGGCGACCGCACCGATCACGACCGCGAAGATCGCACGCTTCCCGGGGAAGTCGAACTTGGCGAGGGCGTAGCCGCCGAGCACGGCGAGGAACGTCGCGCCGCCCGCGCCGAGCACCACGTACAGCAGGGTGTTCCCGAGCCAGCGGACGAAGATGCCGTCGTCGTAGGTGAGGGTGTCGGCGATGTTGCTGAACAGGCTGAAGTCGCCGCTGAACCAGAGGCCGAACGAGCTCAGGAGGCTCGACTGGGTCTTGGTGGCGTTGATGACGAGCCAGACGAGCGGGACGAGGCTGTAGACCAGCACGATCCCGACGAGGACGGTCAGCAGGACGTTGCGGCGCGGCTTCTCGACGCTGCCGCGCCGGTCGGGGCGGAGCGCGGAGGGCGAGCGGCGGCTCGCGGGGCGCAGGGTCACGGGGGAGGCGGACATCGTTCAGCTCTCCTTCTTCATGCCACGCAGCTGGACGACGTACGCCACGATCATGGTGAGGACGCCCATGATGATCGCGACGGTCGCGGAGTAGTTGAACTGCTGCCCGGAGAACGACAGGTTGTAGGCGTAGAGGTTCGGGGTGAAGTACGTCGTGATCGCGTTGGGCGCGAGGCTCTTGAGGATGCTGGGCTCGTTGAAGAGCTGGAAGCTGCCGATGATCGAGAAGATCGTCGCGACGACGAGCGAGCCGCGGATCGCGGGGATCTTGATCGCGGTGATGACGCGGAGCTGGCTCGCGCCGTCGAGCTCGGCGGCCTCGTACAGGTCGCGCGGGATGACGCGCAGCGCGGCGTAGAAGATGAGCATGTTGTAGCCCACGAACTCCCACGTGACGATGTTGCCGATCGACGCGAGCACGAGGTCGGGCGACAGCGGGTTGGGCAGCGAGATCTCGAACGCGTCGTTGATGTTGCCGACGAGCCCGAACCGTGTCCCGTACATGAACCCCCACATGAGGGTCGCGACGACGGCCGGCACGGCGTAGGGCAGGAAGATGGAGATGCGGAAGAAGCTGCTCCCGTAGAGCCGCCCGGAGTCGACCGCGAGGGCCACGATCAGCGCGATGACGAGCATGATCGGGACCTGGACGACGAGGAACAGGGCGACGCGGCCCACGGCCGACCAGAACTGCGGGTCGGAGAACGCCTGCTGGTAGTTCTCCAGCCCGACGAACGAGTTCCCGCCGATCATCTGCTTGCGGAAGAGGCTGAGGTAGATCGAGTAGACGATCGGCGCGAGGAAGACCAGCGCGAAGACGAGCATGAACGGGCCGATGAAGCCCCAGCCCTTCCATGACCGCCCGGTACGGCGGGGGCGGGGTGGTCGGGCGCCGGCGGGCGCACCGGTGGGCGTGGCCGTCGGTGGTGACATCACTGTCATGACGAGTCCTTGCTGGTCTCGGCGGGTCGAACGCTGTTGTTCGACGTCCTGGTGCGGATCAACTCTGTCCCGAGGAGGTTTACGCAAACATCCGAACGAACCTCGATGGATGTTTGCGTAAACATCGACTAGCCTGATCGTCACACCCGTTCGGCGGGCGCGTCAAGTCCGCAGGCGGAGAAGCTTCGGGCGAGCGTCGGGGCGGAGGGTGCGGATCCCAGGAGGAAGCAGCCCGATGACGACGAACACCCCGAAGCGGGTACGCCGCGCCTCGATGGCCGACGTCGCGAAGCTCGCAGGAGTCTCCGCGCAGACCGTCTCGCGCGTGTCGAACGGTCACGCGGGCGTCGTGGAGGAGACCCGTCAGCAGGTCCTCGACGCCATGAAGCAGCTCGGCTACCGGCCCAACGGCGCCGCCCGCGCCCTCAAGTGGGGCGAGTTCCGGACCATCGGAGTCATCATGTTCACCCTCTCGACGACCGGCAACATGCGCACGCTCGACGCGATCTCGGTCGCGGCCGCCGAGGAGGGGTACGCGATCACCCTCATCCCGGTCGCGGTCCCCACGCCCGGCGGTGTCGAGGGCGCGTTCTCGCGCCTCGGCGAGCTCGCGGTCGACGCCGTCATCATCGTCATGGAGGTGCACCTCCTGGGCCGCTCGCACATCGCCCTCCCGCCGGGCATCCCGGTCGTGGTCGTCGACTCCGACGCGGGCTCCGAGTACGTCGTGGTCGACACCGACCAGGCGGCCGGTGCGCGCAGCGCCGTCGACCACCTCCTGGGGCTGGGGCACCGCACCGTGTGGCACGTCGCCGGTCCCGAGGACTCGTTCGCCTCGCAGCGCCGCGTCGACGCCTGGCAGGGGGCGCTCGTCGACGCGGGACGGGAGGTCCCGCCCCTGCTCCGGGGCGACTGGAGCGCCGAGTCCGGCTACCGGGCCGGCCTCCTGCTCGCGGACCAGCCGGGGTGCACGGCCGTCTTCGCCGCGAACGACCAGATGGCGCTCGGCATCCTGCGGGCGCTGCGCGAGACGGGGCGCGACGTGCCGGGAGACGTGAGCGTCGTCGGGTTCGACGACGTGCCCGACTCGGGGTCCTACAGCCCGCCCCTGACCACGGTTCACCAGGACTTCACGCAGGTCGGCCGCCGGTGCGTGGACGGGGTCCTGCGGCAGGTGCGGTCCGACGACGGTGCCCCCGAGCCCGGCACGACGCTCGTCCCCACGACCCTGATGGTCCGCAGCAGCACCGCACCGCCGAGGAGCTGACGGCGCCCGCGACCTTCGCATCAGGGGCGCTTCACCCGGAACCCGCCCGTTTCGCCGCGCGCATCGTGACGCCCGTCACTAACCTGACGTCAGCGCCTCGCGCTCGCGAGCGTCGGAGATCGTCGAACGGGGCTTCATCATGGAATTCTGGGACTTCTTCTGGCTTCTGATCTGGTGGTTCGTCTTCATCGCGTACCTGATGGTGCTCTTCCAGATCCTGACCGACCTGTTCCGCGACCACACGCTCAGCGGATGGTGGAAGGCGCTGTGGATCGTGGGGCTGGTCTTCGTCCCGTTCCTCACGGCGCTGATCTACATCATCGCCCGCGGCAGGGGCATGACCGAGCGGCACCTCGCCGCGGCGAGCGCCGCCAAGGCGCAGGCCGACTCCTACATCCGGGAGGTCGCGACGGGCGGTCAGTCGCCGACCGACCAGATCGCCTCGGCCAAGGCCCTTCTCGACGCGGGCACCATCACGCCCGACGAGTTCGCGTCGCTCAAGGCCAAGGCGCTCGCCTGACGTCTGGAGCTCTCCACGGCCCGACGGCGGAGCTCGCCGCTCCCGTCGACCCACCTCGCGAGCCGGGGGGCTCGCACCGATCGGTCCTCGGCAGGGGCCCAGGCGCAGGCCTGGGCCCCCTGCCGGCGCGCGGGGGCTCGGCTCGGCACGGCTCGGGCTCGTCGAGACCCGTCGCGTACCCTCGGACGCGTGGACGAGGCGCGACCGAGGGACCTGATCGACGCCCCGGCGAACCCGCTGACGGTGGTGCGCGACGCCGTCGGGCTGGACGCCGCCCTCCGCGGCTTCGCGGTCGATCCTGGCCAGGAGCCCGCTGTCCGGGCGCTCGACACGCTCGCCGCGCACCTCGCCGAACCCGCCGCCGACGTGCTGAGCGGCCTGTACCTCTGGGGCCCCGTCGGGCGCGGCAAGACGTGGCTCATGGACGTGTTCCTCGCAGCGGTCGCCCCGCTCGCGGGTTCCGCCGCGACGGTCCGCGTCCACTTCCACGACTTCCTGCGCCGCCTCCACGGCGAGCGTTTCCAGCGCGGGTCGATCGACGCCGCGCTCGACGCGATCCTCGGCGATGCCCGGCTCGTGTGCTTCGACGAGTTCCACGTGCACGACGCGGGCGACGCGATGCTCGTCGCCCGGGCCGTCCGGGCCCTCGACGAGCGCGGGGTGCGCGTGGTCCTGACGTCGAACTACCCGCCGTCGGGCCTCATGCCGAGCCCGGCCTACCACCACCTGTTCGTCCCGACGATCGACCTGCTGACCGCGCGCCTCGACGTCGTCGAGATCGGCGGCGACCGCGACCACCGGCGCTCACCGAGCGCGGACCTGCGCGGGTTCCGGGGCGGTGCTTTCGTGTGGCCCGCGACGGACGCCTGGCTCGCGGCCGCCGGTCTCGCGCGCCCCGAGCCCGCCGAGGCGACGACCGTGCGCATCGGGTCGCGCGAGCACCCGGTCCTCGCCGTCCGGGACGCCACGGTGTGGCTGGGGTTCGAGCACTGGTGCGCGGGACGCACCGCGGTCTCGGACGTCCTGCACCTCGCCGACCGCTTCGGGTCCGTGGTGCTCGACGGCGTCCCGGCCCTGGGCGCACAGGCCCCCGACACGGGGCAGCGGTTCGCGAACCTCGTCGACGTGCTGTGCGACCGCGACGTGCCGCTGCACGTCCTGGCCCACCAGGACCCCGACGAGACGCTGCGTCGGCACGGCGAGGAGGGTGTCGCGCTCGACGTCGAGCACGGCGAGCCGTCTCGCGCTGCTGCGACGGCTGGGGCCGGTGCCGGTCGGTCGCTGACCGTCGACCTCGGGCCCCCGGGGCGTCCCCGCACCCGGCGCGCGTGGGCGGTCTGCGCGATGATCGGGAGGGCGGCGCCGCCCCCGGCGCCCTGACGCGAAGGAGCCCCCATGGCCGAGGTACTGCTCTTCCACCACTCGCTCGGACTGACGCCCGGGGTCCGCGCGTTTGCGGAGACGCTGCGCGAGGCCGGGCACGTCGTGCACCTCCCGGACCTCTACGAGGGCAGGACCTTCCCCGACATCGAGAGCGGCATGGGGTACGTCGAGCAGATCGGGTTCGACACGATCCTGTCCCGCGGCGCCGGCGTCGCGGACGGGCTGCCCGACGAGCTGGTCTTCGCCGGGTTCTCGCTCGGTGTGTTGCCCGCGCAGATGCTCGCCCAGACCCGCGAGGGCGCGCAGGGCGCGCTGCTCTTCTACTCGTGCGTCCCGACGTCGGAGTTCGGGGACGGCTGGCCGCTCGGGGTCCCCGTGCAGATCCACGGCATGGACGCCGACCCGATCTTCGTCGACGAGGGGGACCTCGACGCCGCCCGGGCCCTGGTCGAGGCGGCGCCCGGCGAGGCCGAGCTGTTCCTCTACCCCGGGGACGCGCACCTGTTCGCCGACGCGAGCCTGCCCTCCTACGACGAGCACGCGGCGCGCCTGCTCACCGAGCGGGTCATCCGGTTCCTCGACGGTATCGGGGGCTGACGGCGGGCGCCGAGTGCCCCTGCGGCGCGCTCGGCACCGGTCGCCGGGAACCGCCCGGTGGCGCCTCTCGTTGTCCAGTTCCACCGTCCCCCGACCGGAGGAACACCCCCGATGGACTCTGGAACCCTGCTCAACGTCGCGCTCGTCCTGGTGTTCGTGCTGGTCGGCGGTGTCTTCGCCGGGACCGAGTTCGCGCTGGTCTCGTTGCGCGACTCGCAGATCGACCAGCTCGAGCACCGTGGACCGAGGGGAGCCCGGGTCGCGGGGGTGGCACGCGACCCGAACCGTTTCCTGGCGGCGGTGCAGATCGGCGTCACGGTGGCCGGGTTCCTGTCGGCGGCGTACGGCGCGTCGACGCTCGCGCCCGACTTCGTCCCGGCGCTCGAGTCGCTCGGTCTGCCGTCCGGTCTCGCGTCGACGCTCTCGCTCGTGGCGCTCACGCTCGTGATCTCGTACCTGTCGCTCGTCCTGGGCGAGCTCGTGCCCAAGCGCATCGCGCTGCAGCGCTCGGCGCAGTTCGCGCTCGTCGTCGGGCCCCCGCTCGACCGGTTCGCGACCGCGATGCGTCCCGTGATCTGGCTGCTGTCGCGGTCGACCGACGTGGTGGTGCGCCTGCTGGGCGGCAACCCCACGGCGCGCAGCGAGGAGATGACGGAGGAGGAGCTGCGCGACATGGTCATCGCGCACGAGGGCCTGCCCGAGGACGAGCGTCGCATCCTCACCGACGTGTTCTCCGCGGCCAAGCGGTCTGTCGTCGAGACCATGCGGCCGCGCGGCGAGGTCGTCTTCCTGCCGGGCGACCTGACGCTGCCGGAGGCGGCCTCGATCGTGCGCTCCCAGCCGTACTCGCGGTACCCGGTCACGGGCGAGGACTTCGACGACGTCGTCGGGTTCCTGCACGTGCGGGACCTGCTGGGCGCGCCGGACGACGCCGCGACGGCCGCCGGTGCCGACCTGCGGACCGTGCGCGACGTGGCCCGGACCGTGCTCGAGCTGCCGGGCACCAACCAGCTCCTGCCGTCGCTCGCGCTCATGCGCCGCACGGGGGTGCACCTCGCGATCGTCGTCGACGAGTACGGCGGGACGGACGGCATCATCACGCTCGAGGACCTGGTCGAGGAGCTCGTGGGGGACATCCGGGACGAGTACGACCCGGCGCACGCGCCTCTCGCGGAGGGCGACTTCGACGCGGGCCTCACGATCGAGGCGTTCGCGGAGGAGAGCGGGGTGCGGCTCGACGACGGGCCCTACGAGACCGTCGCCGGGTTCGTCATCTCGCGCCTGGGACGCCTCGGTGCCGTCGGCGACGCGGTCGAGGTCCCCGGGCACCGGCTGACCGTCACGGCGATCGAGGACCGCCGCATCCGTCAGGTCACGCTCTCGGCGCTCCCCGGCCCCCAGGGCGAGGTGCCCGACGGCGGGCGCTGACCCGCGCGCCAGCCTCGCCCCAGAGTGCGCGTGGGTCGCGCACAGGTGGCCGGTGAAAAGGGGTGAGCGCGTTCCCGGGCACCTGTACCGTGCGGAACGCGCAGCAGGTCGCTGCCCGCGACCTCCGAGGAGCCCGCCATGTTCTCCCAGACGATCACCGACTTCTGGCGTGCGCCGCTCGTGGGCGGTGACGTCCTGTACCGGGACGCCGTGCTCACGGTGGTGAGCAACCCTGGCCTGGCCGAGGACCGTCGCGTCACGGTGCTGACGACCCGTGGCGCGGGCTCCTCCGGCAGCCCGGCCGACCCGGCCGCTCCCATCGACGGTCCCGGCGTCGTCCTGGTCGCGGTGACCCCGCAGGTCGCGGCGCTCCTCGAGGTCGCCGGACGACGGGCCGTCACCGAGGCGTCCGTGCGCCGGGCTCTGCAGGACGCGGGCATCACGCTGCACGAGGCCGACTGCGTCTTCCACCTCACCGCTCGGGCCGAGGCCGAGCTGCGCGCCGAGGCCGACGCGCCCGGCGTGCGACGGCTGACCACCCAGGACGCCGCAGCCTTCACCGCGTTCGAGGAGAGCGCGCCCGAGCAGGACCTCGACGACGCCTACGTCGAGCTGGACCACTGGGCCGTGTTCGGTGCGTTCGAGGGCGAACGGCTCGTGGCCGCCGCGAGCACGTACCCCTGGGGAGGGTCCCGCCTGGCGGACACCGGTGTCCTGACGCTCCCCGACGCTCGGGGGAGGGGGCACGCCCGTCGGATCGTCCGGGCGATCAGCCGCTACGCCCTCTCCCAGGGGTACGAGCCGCAGTACCGCTGCCAGGTCGACAACACCGCGTCCCGGGCGCTCGCCGTCCGCGCCGGGTTCACGCAGCTCGGGACGTGGGAGGTCGTCTCGCCCGGCTCGACCGTCTGATCCTCGGGTCCGTGGGTGCGCCACCGGTAGCCTGGGACCGCGACCAGCACGACCAGGCAGGCCGACAGCCGGTCGGCCGACGACCAGGAGGACCCCGATGAGCACCCCCCGATCTGTCCTGTTCGTGTGCGTCAAGAACGGCGGCAAGTCGCAGATGGCCGCCGGGCTGGCGCGCAAGATCGCGCCCGACGTCCGGGTCGACTCGGCCGGGACCTCGCCCGGGTCGAGCCTCAACGCGCTCTCGGTCGCCTCGCTCGAGGAGGTCGGCGTCGACCTGTCGGGTGAGCACCCCAAGCCCCTGACGTCGGAGCTGGTCGCGGCCGCGGACGTCGTGGTCGTCCTCGGCCGGGAGGCGCAGGTGACGACCGACGACGGGACGCCCGTCGTGGTCTGGGACACCGACGAGCCCTCGCTGCGCGGGATCGAGGGCATGGAGCGCATGCGGCTCGTGCGTGACGACATCGCGGCACACGTGCGGGACCTGCTGGCTCCCTGACCAGGGCACGGGATCGTTCCCAGGAACGACGCGAGGCGCCTCCCCGGGTCGGGAGGCGCCTCGCGTCGTTCGGAGGTGGGACCGTCAGGCGGTCGGTGCCGCGCCGCCCGTCGTGTGTCCCGGTCCCTCGCCGTCGGTCGGCTTGCCCAGCACGTTCTCCCGCACGACGCGGCGCAGCACCTTGCCGATCTGCGAGCGCGGCAGGTCGGGGACGACGAACAGGTGCTTCGGCAGGGCGTAGCGCGCGAGCTTCTGCTCGCCCCACTCGCGCACGGCGGCGAGGTCGATCGGGAGACCGCTCGTGGTGCCCTGGTCCTCGTCGAGCACGACGGCCGCGGCCACCCGCTCGTCCGACCCCTCGCCCGGCAGGCCCACGACGGCGACGTCCCGGATCCCGGGCATGAGGCGCAGGTGGTCCTCGACCTGCGACGGGTAGATCTTGAACCCGCCGGTGATGATCATCTCCTTGATGCGGTCGACGAGCGTGACCACGCCGTCGGCGTCGACGGTCACGACGTCGCCCGTGCGCAGCCACCCGCCGTCGAGGAGCTGGTGGGCCGTCTCCTCGGGGCGGTTCCAGTAGCCCTGGAAGACCTGCGGCCCGTGGATGAGCAGCTCGCCGCGCACCGTGCCGTCCTCGTCGGGGACGACGTCCTTCGTCGGGTCGTCCTGGTCGACGACCCGGATGTCGGTGCTCGGGAACGGCAGGCCCAGCGTGCCGGGACGGCGGTCGACCGAGACGGGGTTGCCGAGCGCGACCGGGGACGTCTCGGTCATGCCGTAGCCCTCGATGAGCAGACCGCCGGTCGCCTCCTCCCAGGTGCGCGCCGTCGTCGGGCTGATGGGCATCGCTCCCGCGAACGCGAGCCGGATCGAGTGCAGGTCCACGGGCTTGCCCGCCGCGCGTGCCGTGGCGGCCGCGGCCGCGATGCGGTCGAACATGGGGGCGACGCCCGGGAGGAACGTCGCGGGGCGGCGCTTCTGCGCGACCAGGAAGGACTCGGCGTCGAACTTGGGGAACGCGACGAGCGTCGCACCGATCCGTGCGGGGAGGGTCAGGCAGAACATGAGGCCGAACGCGTGGAAGAACGGCAGGACGCCGTAGACGGTCTCCTCGCCCTCGCGGAACGACGCCCACGCCTGGCCCTGCACGGTGTTCGCCACGAGGTTGCGGTGGGTCAGGACCGCGCCCTTGGGCGTGCCCGTCGTGCCGCCCGTGTACTGCAGGAGGGCGACGTCGTCGGCCGCGGGCTGGGGCGTGGACGGGTCGAGCGGTCCGGCGCTCGCGACGAGCCGGTGCCAGTCGGGGACGCCGGCGGACGCCGGGCCGCGCAGCGCGGCCTTCTGGGTGCGTGCCGCCTTGACGGGCAGGTGCAGCGCGACGCGCTTGACGAGCGGCAGGTCGCGGGCGATGTCGACCGACACGACGGTGCGCAGCTCGGTGCCGGGCTTCGCGGCGAGGACCGTGGGGACGGCCTTCTGCCAGACGAGCGCGACGGTCGCGCCCGAGTCCGCGAGCTGGTGGGCCAGCTCGTCGGACGAGTACGTGGGGTTGTGCTCCACGACCGTCGCCCCCAGACGCAGCGCGGCGTAGAACGCGACGAGGTGCGAGGAGCTGTTGGGCATCACGAGCGCGACCCGGTCGCCGCTGCGCACGCCGAGCGAGGACAGGGCGCTCGCTGCGCGGTCCACCTTCTCGACCAGGTGCGCGTACGTGAGGGTGGCGCCGAAGAAGTCGACCGCGACCCTGTCTGGCCAGCGGGCAGCGGCTCGGGCGAGCGCCGCGGTCACGGGCTCGTCGGGGACGTCGACGGTTGCGGGAACCCCTGGGGAGTACCGACTCAGCCAGGGCTGCTTTGCCAAGGTGTTCACTACTACACCGTAACCTACGGATGCGTAGGTTATGTGTGCGGCACGTGCGAGGAACCTCGGCGTCACCTGTGAGGAGCCGGGGAGCGAGCTGGTGCCCCACCGGATGGAACCTTTGCCCCTGCGGCTGCGTGTTCTGGTCGTGAGGACAACGCACCGACCCCCGCCGAGCAGTTCCGGCGCACGGGCCGCGGGGGGCAGCAGCGCGTCGTCAGGACCCGCTCCAGCGAGGTCTCGAGCCGTCAGGGGGCGGCTCCGGGACAGGCTGGACGGGCCGGCGGGGTCGGTCGTGGTCGTGGTCGGCAGCGTCGGGGGCTCGCTCCTCGCGGTCGGTCTGACCTGGCCCTCACCACAACCGGTCCTCAGCGTGGTCCTCGTCGCTCTCGCGCTGCCCGTGTGCGCGATCATCGTCCGGTGGTCGCTCGCCTCGCACCACGTCACGGTGCGCGGCGCCCGGCTCGTGGCGACCGACGACGACAGGGGGTGGCTGGTGGTGCGCAGACCGCTGGGCGGAGTCCTGCTCGACGGCTCGCGCATCGGCGGCGCCCCCGGCGTCCCGGGCGCCCCGGGTGCCCGGCGGGCGCTCGCCGACCGGGCGGTCGTCGCGTACGCGACCGGCAGGGCCGAGCGGGTCGAGGCCCTGAGGCTGCTCGACCGCATCGTGGCCCTGGACCGGCTCGAGCGAGGTCCCGACGGCCTCGGGGCGCGGGGTCGTGGCACCTTCACCCCCGAGCAGCGCTCGCTCCTGAGCAGGCACGTCCTCGACGCCCTGACGCGGGACGTCGAGCTGATCGAGTCCCGTCGGGTCGGGCTCCCGGTCCGACACCTGCCGCCCGTGACGACCGGGGCGCTGCCGTGACCGCGGTCCTGCCGCTCGTGGGCGGTGGCGACGGCCTGCAGGACGATCCGCGACGAGTGCCCGACGGCGCCCCACCGGACCCCTTCGACCAGGACTTCGACGGTGGGTTCCTCGCCGAGGACGCCCAGTGCAGCGACGGCACGGTCCTGCGCGCGAGCAGGAACGCCGAGTTCACGGCGTTCATGGAGCAGGCCGTCGGGCCGCTGCACCGCATGGCCTACCTCCTGTGCGGCGACCAGCACCGCGCCGAGGAGCTCACGCAGCAGACGTTCGAACGGACCTACCGGGCATGGTCCAGGGCCCGCGACGGCGACCCGCTCGTGTACGCACGACGGATCCTCGCGAACCTGCGGGTCGACACGTGGCGGCGGACCCGCCGTGAGGTGCTGTCCGGCCCGGACGACCTCCGCGACCACTCCGAGGGAACCTCCGCCGCACCGCGGGCCGGCTCCTCGATGGGCGCGGTGCCCGCCACCGTTGACGACAGAGACCTCGTCGTCCGCGCGCTCCTGCAGCTCCCGCTCAAGCAACGTCGTGTCGTGGTGATGCGGCACATGCTCGACCTCTCGGAGACCGAGGTCTCCCGAGAGCTCGGCATCCCGGTCGGCACCGTGAAGTCGACCGCGTCCCGGGCCCTCGCCCGGCTCCGCACGATCCTCGACGACTCCTCCCGGAAGGGCAGCACCTCATGACCGGACCGCACGACGACCTCTTCGACCGTCTGCACGCCGCGGCCGACTCGGTCCCTCCCTCGACGCTCGACCTGCCCGTCGTGCTCCTCACGAGCCGGCGCAAGGCCACGGCCCGGCGGGCAGCCACCGGGACCGCCGTGCTCACCGTGTGCGCCGTCCTCGGCGTCGGGGTCGCGAGCGGCCTCCCCAGCCAGGTCGTTCACGACCTCGCGCCCGCCTCGTCCTCCGAGACCCTGACCACCGAGATCGTGCATCGAGAGGTCGCCCTCGGGATCACGGCCGTCGCCGAGGCCGCGACCTACGAGCTCCCGGACGAGACGGTGGTGCTCGACACGGGCATCGAGACCGGTGCGCACGGCGACCGGTTCCTCCTCATCTCGACGGTCGAGTTCGAAGCCGGAGGTTCGGTCGCGAGCGTCGACCGGGAAGATCCCGCGACGATCAAGAAGATGGCCGATCTCGGCTACGCGCCGCTGGAGAGGCAGCGCATCCAGGTGGCTGCGGGGGACGAGGCCGAGCTCCGACGGCTCAGAGGCGGGGCGGAACCGACGACGGTGGTCGTCTCCACCCTCGGTTCCGCTGCGGTCGTCGACACCGACGGCGGCCGATTCGTCTTCGGCACCACGTTCAGCGAGCACGTCGACGACGAGCCGGGGACGTTCGTCTCGTCCTGGGACCCCTTCACGCAGGTCGACGGGTCGACCGGCACGTTCCTGATCGCCCCCACGCTGCCGATCCCTCAGCGGGCGCTGGCGCCCTTCGCTCTCGCGCTGACGAAGGAGACCTCGTTCGCGCCCGTGATGGCGGCCTCCTTCACGGCCGACTACTCCGCGACGGGGCCCTGCACGGAGCGGGTCGACGGGTGCGCGGTGTCCTATGACGCGCAGAGCCGGGCTGCAATCCAGAGCCAGGTGGAGGACCCCCGATGGGCGGCGCTCGTCGAGTCCGTGCCCGACGAGGACGTCGTCGTCATGGGCTCGGGCAGCAGTCGCGAGCTGTTCCGCTGCCGCGCGGGCGTGCACGACGTCGAGTCGATGTTCCGGGAAGGTCTCACGACCGAGGACGAGGACCAGATCATCGGTGCGACCGCCGACCTGGCGCAGTGCAAGGTGGAGAGGAGCCCCAGGGGCGACGGGTCTCTCCGCGTGGGTTCGTGACTCACGTCCCGCCGCGTCGCTCCAGGTCGGCCAGCTCGACCGCCGCGCGGTCCGCGTCGAGGTAGAGACCGCCGCGGCGCACGGGGACGAGGTGGGCACCGGCCGCCTGGGCGTCTCGCTGCGCACCCGGGTGGGGGTCCCTGCCCGGGTGCGCTGCGTCGTCGGGCACGTGGCGTTCGAAGCGGTAGACGAGCGGGAGCCCCGTGGGGACGTTGAGGACCTGGACCTCAGGGGCCGTGAGCCGGTCGACGAGCATGACGAACGCCCGCAGCGAGTTGCCGTGCGCCACGACGAGCAGGTTCTCGCCGCGGTCGAGGGCCTCGCGCACCGTCGACCACAGCGGGGCGAGCCGGTCGACCACGTCCGCGAGCGACTCGGTGTCGCGGCGCATGCCGACGCGGGCGGCGTCGGGCAACCGGGAGAAGGTGTCCGCGACCCGCGCCGCGGCCTCGCTGCCCTCCTCGACGGGCGGCGGCCGGTGGTCGAACGAGCGCCGGTACTCCCAGTACGCGGTCTCGCCGAACTCCGCCCGGACGGACTCGCGCAGGTCGTCGGTGAACGCGCCGTAGTGCCGCTCGACCAGCCGCCACTCGGGCACCAGCGGGGGAGGCCCCGGCAGCCGTGACGCGACGATCGCCGCGGTCGCCGAGGCCCGGACGAGCGGCGAGGTCAGCACACGGTGGGGGACGAGGGTCGGGTCCTGCGCGCAGGCCGCGGCGAGCTCCGAGCCCGCCCGTTCGGCCTCACGGACGCCGTGGTCCGACAGGTCGACGTCGAGCAGCCCCGTGAACCGGTTCTCGGCGTTGTAGACGCTCTGCCCGTGGCGCAGCAGGACGAGGGTTCCAGGGGCCGGGGCGCTCATGGCGACCAGCGAACCACACGCGCGGCCGTCAGACCTCGATCAGTCCCCGGTGGTGCGCGATCGACACGGCCTCCGTGCGGCCCGAGGCGCCCAGCTTGGCCAGGACGTTCGAGACGTGGACGCTCACGGTCTTGCCGCTGATGAACAGGCGCTCGCCGATCTGCCGGTTGGTCAGGCCCTGCGCGACGAGCAGCAGCACCTCCTCCTCGCGGTCCGTCAGGACCGTCGTGGCGCCCCGGCGCAGGCCGGGCAGGTCCAGGCGGCCGCGCCGCGCGAGGTCCCGCAGCGCGCTCGCGAGCGGCCCGGCGCCCATGTCGTCGGCCTCCTCGAGAGCCTCGCCCGCCTGGGCTGCGGCACCCTCGCGGTCCCCGACTCCCAGGAGCGACTGCGCCCAGCGCCAGCGGGAGCGGGCGACCTCGTAGCGGTACCCGTAGTCGAACGCGGCCGTGGCCTCCTGCCAGAGCAACGGGTCGTTCGTCCCCGTGAGGCGGCTGTGCTCGGCGCGGGCCCGCACGAGCCACGCGATGCCCTCGGGGCCGAGCCTGCCGCCGCGCGGACGTCCCCGCTGGGCCGTGGTCTCCGCCTCGGTGAGGAGGGCGTCGCCCTGCGCGACGAGGTCGTCCACGGGCGCCCCCACGAGCCGACGCTCCTCGGTCGCGTCGGCCAGCGCCGTCAGGGCGAGCGCCGAGATCCAGATCCGGCCCAGGAAGTAGTCGCTCCACGTGCGCCCCAGGTACACGATGAGCTCCTGCGCGAGCGTCAGCGCCTCCTCGCGCTGCGCCGTCCAGACGAGCGCGTCGATCATGCACCCGCCCGCGATGAGGGCGATCTGCCCGTCGCGCCGCCACTCGGGACGCAGCGCGCGCGCACGCTCGATCACGCCCTCGTCACCGCGCGCGACCGCCGCGTAGAGCTGGGCGGCCGAGAGCGCCGCGACCGCGCTCGGGGGCATGGGGTCGGGGGACGTGGGCGGTGGGCGGAGGTCACCCGTGGCGTACCGGACGAGCTCGCCGAAGAGGCGGAGCTCGACCCCGTACCCGTTCCAGCCGAGACCGGCCGCGACCGCGTGCTCGAGCCCCGTGTGCGCCTCGACGAGAGCCTGCTCGAGGTCCCCCGAGTAGTAGCGGTTGGCTGCGATGTTGTACCAGCAGCGCATCTCCGTGAGGAGGTCCCCTGCGGCCTGGGCGCGCTCGCGCGCGTTCGCGAGGAGCTGGACGGCGCGCTCCGCGTCGTCGACCTCGAGCACCGCGAGCGTGGTCAGGGCGTCGGCCTCGACGTCGGGGGCGTCGATCGCGCGAGCCACCGCGATCGCCTCCTCGGCGGTCTCCTGGGCGACCACGTCCATGTCGGCCCGGTCGAGGTTCATCGCGGCGCGGGCCCGTGTCGCGAGGGTCCAGGCGCGGTCCTTCGACGGGGGCTCGGTGGGCAGCACCGCGAGGGCCGCGGCGGTGTGCTCGATGACCTCCTCGACGTGCTCGATCCCGAGCAGGTGAAGGGACAGCACGTGCCGCAGCGACGCCTGCCGCAGCGGGTTCTCCGCGGTCATCTCGACGACCTTGCGCGCGATCGCGACCGCCCGGTCCGGCTCGCCCGCACGGCTCGCCGCGGACGCCGCCGCGACGGCCACGTCGACACGGTCCTCGCCCAGGAGGTCCGCGGCCTCGGGGACGACGTCCCACAGGCGCAGGACCTGCTCCAGGTGCCGCAGCTCCTCGTTGGGCGCGAGGACGCGTCCCGCCCGGCGCGCGGCCTCGCGCGACGCGACGAGCGCCGTCGTCGTCTCGTGCGCCGACAGCGCGTGGTGGGCCCGCTGCGCGGGAGAGCCGAGCGACGGGTCCTCGGTGAGCGCGGCCAGGTACGCGCGGTGCAGAGCGACCTGCTCGCCGGGCAGGAGGTCGGCCGAGATGGCCTCGGCGAGCAGGGCGTGGCGGAACGCGATCTTGCCGCCGTCGACCGTCAGCACGTGGTGGGCCACGGCCTCACGGAGCGTCGCGTCGAACGCCTGCTCGCACGCCGCGCGTGTCAGGGCGCCGCCCGGGGGACGGAGCCCGCCGAGGGAGAACACGCCGAGGTCCTGCGCGACGACCGCCCGGAGCAGCGGCTCGGCGACCACGCGCCCCGCGAGCGACGCGATGCGGGCGAGCTGCTGGACGTCGGGCTCGAGCTGTTCGAGGCGGGCGTGCAGGACGTCCGCGAGGGACCAGGGGAGGGCGTCGGCCTGCGGGCCGGCCTCGACGAGCTCCTCGGCGAAGTACGCGTTGCCCTCCGAGCGCTTCATGACGCGCTCGAAGTCGTTCTTGGGCAGGGACCGGCCCGCGACGGCGGTCGTGAACTGCTTGAGCTCGCCCGGGGTGAACGGGTCGAGGGCCAGGTGGTCGACGCGCGGGTGGCGGCGCAGCTCGGCGAGCACGGGCCGCAGCGGGTGGCGCCGGTGGAGGTCGTCGGTGCGGTAGCTCGCGATGACGAGCAGGTGGTCGGCGCGCAGCCGCGCGAGGAGGAAGCGCAGGACGTCGCGCGTGGACGGGTCGGCCCAGTGCAGGTCCTCGATGACGAGGACGAGCGGGGCACCGGGGCGCCCCGGGGCCGTGAGCGCGGCCGTGATGCTCTCGAAGAGCTGGAGGCGACCGGCCTGGTCCTCGCCGTTGCCGTCGAGGGCGGAGGGGCCCGCGTCGAGGAGGCGGCCCAGCGCGGGCCGCGCGTCGATGGTCTTGTCGACGACCTCGTGGCTCGACCGGAGCTCGGACAGCGCCTCGGTGAACGGCAGGTAGGGCAGGCCGACGTCGCCGAGGTCGACGCAGTGGCTCACGACGACAGTGGCTCCTGTGCCCCGCGCGAGCTCGGCGGCGCGGACCAGGAGGCGCGACTTGCCGACCCCGGCGTCGGCGCCGAGGAGGATCGCGCCGGGGTCCCCGGCGGCAGCGCGGCCCACTGCCGCGGCGATCACGTCGAGCTGGTGCGCTCGTGCGACGAAGTGGGCCTGGGAGGGGCGCGGCATACCGCCCATCCTCGCAGTGGCCTGTGACGCCTGCCACGAAGTTTCCTGATACTCGCCGCCCGGTGTGACGAACCCCTCTTCCGGTCCGGCCGGGAACCGGGGTCCTGGCGGTGCCGAGGGCGACGGTCGTCCTCGGCCCACCCGACCGGAAGAGGGCTCCGTCATCCGCTCTGACCGGTGGAGTTCGCGTGGGTACTGTGCGTCCTGTGCCCCGGGCGGTGGTTGCGGAGCCAGTGCATCAGCACGTTCTCCTGGTGGTCGTAGTCCGCGCGGACCTGCTGCTGGCGATAGGCCACCTCGGTCTCGAAGCCCATCACGTACATCTCGTTCATGGTCGTTCCCGTCCTGCTCGTCGGCAGCGGACCTGGTGCCCGCTGTGATCCTCACTCTCGTGCTGAGCGGGCCCGTCGTGCATCGGTCGAGCGGGTAGGTTCTGGGCCCCTACCACCTCAGGCCCGACGGCGTATCTCGCCTGAGGTGGTCTGAGGTGCCTTAGGGGTGAGGTCGCCGGGCGACGACCGTCCGGAAGGCGAGATGGACGAGGCCCTCGTCGACCCGTCCACGGGGACCGTGCGGAGCCGGCTATGGCGACGTGAGGTGCGAGAGGGCGACGGCTACCACCCCGGCGCGGCGGGTCACGAGGTGCCGGCGGCGATCGTCGTCGGACCGTTCCTCGCGTGGCTCGACCGGCGCTCCGGCGACACGGCGCTGCCACGTCGGCCCGGCCCGGCGAGCGGGTAGGTGCCCACCCGTTGCCAACACCGGGTACCGGTCGCAGACTGGAATGGACCGGACCCCTTGATGGAGGTGCCCTCGTGACATCGACGTACGACGTGCTACCCATGCTAGGACGCGGCAAGCACCGCAACCCGAAGAAGGGCGCGTGCTTCATGGAGCTCGCGTCGTACCTGGCCGGCGAGCGCTGGAGCGACCATCCCCAGTGCACGCACCCGCTGGTCGCGATGCTCGCGCGAGCGGTCAACGACCTCACGAGCGATGCAGCCAG
Source organism: Oerskovia sp. NPDC057915 (assembly GCF_042887685.1). Taxonomy (NCBI): domain Bacteria; kingdom Bacillati; phylum Actinomycetota; class Actinomycetes; order Micrococcales; family Cellulomonadaceae; genus Oerskovia; species Oerskovia sp. NPDC057915. Next base: position 55,326 of record NZ_JBHVOS010000022.1, read on the forward strand.
GCCACGCCTGGCGATCCTCATCCCGTCCGTGATCGGGCTGCGGTCCGACGACCCGCGCTGGAGCGTGTGGATCTCGCTGCGCGCGGCGCAGACGGCGCTGCCCGTCTCGCCGAGCGACCGGCAGGACGTCCTCGCGGTCGCGATCATCGCGGGCGAGCGCATGCTCGACCAGCTCGAGGGCCGTGAGCCCGGCACCCGGACGCAGGCGTCGCAGGACGCGCTGAACATGGTGCCGCGCACGGCGGCCTGGGCCGAGTCGTTCTGCAAGGGCTCGCGGTTGCGTCCCGCACGGTTCGCGCGCGACGCCGCTCCGAGCATCGTCGCCGCCGCGGTCCAGGGCATCTCGGAGGCGGGCTCCCGTGACGCCGACGACGCGCTCTACGAGCTGCTCTCGTCGACGATCGAGGCAGCGAGGGGCTGGGCAGCGGCCGAGCCCGCCGAGCCGCTCGAGCCCAGCGACTGGGAGCCGGTCGTCCGGAGCGTCGGGGCGCAGGTTTGACGGCGGCCGACGACGGCGGCACCCCCGGCCTCGAGGAGTCCCTCGACCTGACGGTGCCGCCGAGCGGTCCCGGCTGCGCCGAGTGCGAGTCGTCCGACGGCTGGTGGGTGCACCTGCGGCGGTGCGCGCAGTGCGGTCACGTGGGCTGCTGCGACACGTCGCCCTCCCAGCACGCCACGGCGCACTACCGGGAGACCGGTCATCGGCTCATGCGCACGTACGAGCCCGGTGAGGACTGGTACTGGGACTACGTCTCGGAGCAGTCGTTCGAGGGACCGGACCTCGCCCCGCCGATCGCGCACCCCGAGGACCAGACGACGCCGGGGCCCGCGCAGCGGGTCCCGGAGAACTGGCGCGAGCTCATCCATTGAGCACGGGGTGCCAGCTGGTCGAGCCGTGAGGTGGCGCCCCTGATCCGCGCGGATCAGGGGCGTCAGATCACTTCTCGGCGGACGACACGACCTGTGCGAGCGCGTCGAGCGCCGCGAACGGGTCGTCGGGCCGCTCGGGGTCGGGGCTCGTCGGCACGACGACGACGCTGCTGACGCCGTTCGTCTCGAGCGCGGCGAGCCGGGCACGGACGACGTCGGGCGGGCCGACGATCGCGAGCCGGTCGACCCACTCGTCGGGCATCGTGCGGGCGAAGGCCTCGGGGCTCGGGCTCGCGTCGCGCAGCTCCCGGAACGCGGCCGCGAACGGCAGCGGGTCGATCTGCGCGGACCAGTCGGCGGCGCCGAAGGTGGCCAGTGCGGGCCGGACGATCTCGCGGGCGGTCGCGACGTCGTCGTGCACCACGGCGAGCGAGAACGCGACGAGCGTGTGCTCGGGCGGGGCGGCCGGACCGGCCGCGGACCGCCCGCGCTCGACCGCCGCGCGGACGACGCCCAGGTACTCGGGGGTCACGGGCATGTCGAGGATCGTGCCGTCGGCGACGCGGCCCGAGACCTCCAGGGACCTGGGCCCGCGCACCCCGTTGAGGACCGGCGGAGCGACGGTCGGAGGGCTGTACAAGGCAACGTCATCGAGTTGTACATAGCGTCCGTCGGTGCTGAGCCGCTCGCCGTGCAGCAGCGAGCGGACCGCGCTCGTGGTCTCCTCCAGCAGGGTCAACGGGCTCTTCGGCCACACCCCGACCTGCCGCATCCACGCGGGCATCCCGTGACCGATCCCCAGCAGCAGCCGCCCCGGGTGCAGCTCGGCGAGCGTCCCAGCCTCGAGCGCGGTCATGGCCGGGCTGCGCACCGCGGCCGGCAGGATCCCGATGCCCACGCGGATCGACTCCGTGCGCGCGAGGATCGTCGCGGCCTGCGCGATCCCACCCCGGAAGAAGCAGTCCTCGACCACCCAGAGCTCGTCGAGCCCGATCTCCTCGGCGCGCAGCGCGAACGGCAGCAGGTCGGCGATCGGCAGGTCGCGCGGGACGATCACGCCGAGACGGGGACGGGGCACGGTGGTTCTCCTTCGGGCGGGACGGGCTCCTCCCACCCTAGGGGCGCCCTCGGGGCGTGACTCGATATGCCCTGGCTCTCGCGGGCGGGCCGGGCCTACCGTCGAGAGCATGGACCCCTCGACCTCCGCACTCTCCGCGTTCGACGACCACCTGCGTGCGGCCGCCGCGCACGACGAGTTCTCGGGCGTCGTGCTCGTCTCCCGGGAGGGCGAGACGCTCTTCGAGGAGGCCTACGGCATTGCTTCCCGCCGGTGGGGCGTCCCCGTCACGGTCTCGACGCGCTTCGACGTCGCGTCCGTGACCAAGCTCTTCACCTCGGTCGCGGTCCTCCAGCAGGTCGCGGCCGGGACCCTCGACCTGGACGCGTCGATCCACGACTACGTCGACCTCGACGGGACGCAGATCCCTCGGCGGGCGACGCTGCGCCACCTGCTGTCGCACACCTCGGGCATCGCGGACGACGCCGACGAGGAGGCCGGCGAGTCCTACGAGGCGCTGTGGGTCGACAAGCCGAACTACTCCGTGACGCAGACCGCGGACTTCCTGCCCCAGTTCGTCCACAAGCCCCCGACCTTCCCTGTGGGCGAGGGCTGCCGGTACTGCAACGTGGGGTACGTGCTCGCAGGTCTGGCGCTCGAGCGCGCCGCGGGCCTCACCTACCGCGACTACGTCCGCGAGCACGTGTTCGCGCGCGCGGGCATGGCGTCGTCGGGCTTCTTCGACATGCGCGAGGCGGTACCGGACGTCGCGGAGGGCTGGGAGCCGGTCCGCGCGGAGACCTCCGCACCCGCGCCCGACGGCGACGCGCCCGACGGCGCAGCGTCCGCCGACGACGGCGACGCGCCCGTCGTGGGCTGGCGGCAGAACATCTACAGCTACCCGCCCATCGGATCGCCCGACGGCGGCGCGCACGTCACGGCGGCGGACCTGGTGCGCTTCCTCGACGCCGTCCGGGCCGGCGAGCTGCTGCCGCCCGACCTCACGGCCGCGTTCCTGAGCCCGCAGGCCCTGCACCACGAGGTGCCCGACGCCGCGCCCGGGAAGGCTGCAGCCGTGCACTTCGCGTTCGGGCTGGAGATCGAGACGACCGCCGAGGGCAGGGTCCGGTCGCTGTCAAAGGACGGGATCAACACGGGGGCGAGCGCGATCGTGCGGCACTACCCGGGTCGTGACGGAGCCCCGGGCGTGACCATCGCGGTCGTGTCGAACAGCGAGGACGGCGCCTGGGACCCGATCAGCCGCCTGGACGACCTGCTGACCGGGTCGTAGCGGGACGGGCCTGCGCCGCCGCGACCGCGGTGTCGACGGTCGGCCGGAGGCGCCCGTCTGCCGAGAGCGCGGCGAACCAGGGCGACGCCATGGCCCTGTCGGCCGTCTCGGCCGGGACGCGTGCGAGCAGGAGCGTGCAACCGATCCCGGCGAGCTGTCGGTCGAGGTCCGCGAGCCCGTCGAGCACGGTCGAGGTGACGCTGCGCTGGGCCCCCGACTCCAGGACCACGGCGTGCGGCGCGGGCTCCGCCGCCCGGGCCAGCGCGAGGACGCGCTCGACCGTGGGCCTCGTGTTCGCGGTGTAGAGGCCCGCGTCGAGGTGCAGGACCAGCACCCCGGGCTCGACGCCGGACTCCAGGGCTGCCTCACGGGCGATCTCCCGGGTCACGGCGGCTTCCTCCTCGGAGTCGTCGCCCTCGGTCGAGCCGCGCTCGACCGGTGCCCAGCCACCCGCCGGGGTGCGGACGAGCGGGACGACGCGCGGCCGGTCGAGCTCGCGCAGGACCAGCAGCAGCGTGAGCCCCACCCCCACGCCGACCGCGGGCAGGAGACCGGCCACGAGGCCGATCCCGGTCGTCACGACCGCGACCGCGAACTCGACGCGGCTGATCCGCCAGAGCACGACGAAGTCGCCGACCTTGATGAGGCTCACGGTCGCGACGACGACCATCGCGCCGAGCGTCGCCTGGGGCAGGTCGTCGAGGACCGGGGCGAGGAACAGGGCGACGAGCACCGCGAGGGTCGCCGTGACGAGGCCCGCGGCCTGCGTGCGCGCTCCCGCCCGCAGGCTCACGGCCGTCTGGGAGAACCCTCCCGCCGGTGGCATCGCGCGGAAGAACGCGCCGACGACGGCCGCGACGCCGTTCGCCAGGAGCTCCTGGTCCGGCCCGATCTGCGGCTCGTCCGGTCGACGGACGCCGCGACCCACCGCGACGGTCTCGAGGAACGCCATGATCGCGATCGCGCTCGCCCCGGCGAGCATCGAGCCGACGAGCGACACGTCGGGCAGCACGGGGAGCGGCAGCCCGGGCGGGATCGGCTCGATGACCTCCACGCCCCGGTCGGCGATGCCCGCGAACGCCACGAGCGCGATCCCCCCGGCCACGACGACGAGCGGCGCGGGCACGCGCGGGGCGACGCGGCCGAGCAGCAGCAGGACCGCGATGCTCCCGACCGACAGCGCGACCGTCGCCGGGACCACCTGGTCGAGGCTGCCGAGCGCCGAGCCGAGGACATGGAAGAACCCGGTGGCGTCGGGGTCGGTCGGTAAACCGAGCAGCTTGGGGAGCTGGCCGGCCGCGACGGTCGCGCCAACCCCGGCCTTGATCCCCACGAGCGTGGCCTGCGAGATGTTCTCGACGAGCGAGCCCAGGCGCAGCACCCGGGTGAGCAGCAGCAGCGCGCCGACGAGCAGCGTCAGCGTCGCCACGGCCCGCGCGGGGTCCGCGGCGTCCGCGGCGACGCCGGCAGCGAGCAGCGTCGAGGCCGACAGCGTCGCGATGGTCGACGTCGTGCTCATGCTCAGTGTCCGCGAGCCGCCGAGCAGGGCGTACACGACGAGCGGCACCATGCACGTGTACAGGCCGAAGCTCACCGGCAGGTCCGCGATCGTCGCGTACGCCATGGCCTGCGGCACGACGACGGCGCCCGCCGACAGCCCGCCCACGACGTCGGCGCGGAGCCAGCCCGCGCGATAGCCGCGCAGGGTCGGGAAGAGATCGAGCCGTGCCCTGGTCGAGGTGGCCGTCACGAGCGCTCGGTCCCGAGGGCGGGACGTGGTGCACGATCCGGCTTGCGGACCGGCTCGTGACCCGTGGCGGCCGGGGCGACCGGGAACACCTGCGCCCAGTCGTCCCGCACGCTCACCACGGTCCACCCCTTCTCCGTCGCGGTGGCCAGCGCCTGCTCGGCCCCCGCGTCGTACGGCGGGTCCCCGCGGTCCGGGTCGTCGTGGTGGACCAGCAGGGCCAGGCCCCTGGGGTGGCCGGCCGCGTAGGCGAGCATCGGCACGTCCCCGTTGGAGTTGCCCACCGCGAGCACGGGTCGTCGGCCGGTCCGGCTCCAGATGCGTACGGGCTTCTCGGGGCCGTCGTCCATGAACGAGAACGTCGACCCGTAGACCACGTCGGCCGTCGCCTCGTCGAAGGCGAGCCCCAGGCTCGACCCCACGACCTGCTCGGGGGCAACGCCGTAGTAGTCCTCGGTGAAGGGCCGCATGAAGTCGCGGTCGCCGCCCGAGGTGATGTAGGTGGTGAAGCCGTGCGCCCGCAGGAGGTCGAGCAGCTCGCGCATGGGCTGGTACGTCGCGTACCGGTAGGGAGTGCCGAGCATCGGGTGAACGGCCGAGTCGAGGAACGCGCGGACCTCGTCGGCGTACTCGCCCACGGACCGACCCGCCTGCGCGGCGACGACGGCCCCGATCACGGGACGGAGGTCGGAGTCGTCGCCTGCGTAGTGCTTGTCGATCGCGGTGCCGAGCCAGGCGAGGTCCCCGGTCGACGCCGCGCGGTAGGGCTGGGTCTGAGCCAGGGCGGGGTCGGCCGCGGCCGCACGGGCCCACTTCTCGACCAGGAAGTGGAGCTGGACCGGCATGGGCTTCTCGGTCCACAGGGTGCCGTCGTTGTCGAAGACCGCGACGCGCTCGGGCGGGGGGAGCGCGTGGGGGCCGGTCGTGACCGCGGTGACGAGGTCGAGGACCGCCGCACGGGTCGGGGTGTCGCGCCAGGACGGCAGGTCGGTCATCGGGGGGTCCTCTCACGGGGCGGTGGGCCGGGACCGGCCAGGAACGGGAACGCCCGGGGCGGCCGGCGGGAGACCGACCACCCCGGGCGACGAGCCGTGTCAGTCGCGGGACATGGCCGCGGCCAGGTGGGCCTCGAGGTCGAGGTAGGCGTCGTCGGCGATGTCGAAGACGACCCGGGCGATCTCGCCGCCCGTGAAGTCGAAGCCGTAGCCGTACAGCGACGAGACGGGGTCGGCGCTGTCGCGTCCGATCGTCAGCCCCTCGCCGCACAGCGAGAAGTGGCCGAGGACCGTACGGATGCGCTTCTCGCCGACCTGCTGGTCGTCGATGAAGAGCTTGACCGGGCCCTCGCCCTCGCGGTACTTGCCGATGCCCTCCTTGGTGAACTCGACGCCGATGATGTGCTTGCCCGAGGTCGGGACCGGGGCCGAGACACGGTCCTCGGGAGGGATGCCCAGGAAGTTGTACACGTAGTGCACCTGGCCGTCCTTGATCACGAGCGCGTGCCCGCCGAATCGGGACCCGTGCGCGAAGATCACGCCCTGCGACTCGGGGGTCAGCTCGACCTCGGCCGCGATCTTGTACGAGACGCCGTGGACGTTGGCCGCGGACCGTTCGGGCACCTCGCTCGTGCCGGGGTAGTAGACGAACTGGCCGCTCGGCGGTGCCGGCTGGTGGAACTCCATGGCCACGAAGGTCTCGAAGTCCTTGGGGTTGCCGATGATCTGCAGGTCGTTGAGCGGCAGGACCTTGTTGGCCTTCGCCTCCTCCAACCACAACGCCTTGAGCTCCTCGAGCTTCTCGGGGTGCTCTGCGGCGAGGTCGTGCGCCTCCGAGCGGTCGACCTCGGTGTGGTACAGCTCCCACACGTCGTCGTCGAAGTGCCCCATGCCGCTCACGGGGCCGTGCACGGCGACGGCCTTCCAGCCTTCGTGCCAGATGCCGCGGCTGCCGAGCATCTCGTAGTACTGCGTCCGCTTGTTCGTCGGTGCGTCCGGGGCCGCTCCGAACGACGGCACCATCGAGACCCCTGAGAGCGGGGTCTGCTCGACACCGTTGTACGTCGACGGGAACTCGACGCCGCACGCCTCGAGGATCGTGGGCACGATGTCGGTCGAGTGGTGGTACTGGTGGCGTACCTCGCCCTTGGCGGCGATGCCCGCTGGCCAGTGGATGACCAGGGGGTCCGCGACGCCGCCCTGATAGGTGTAGCGCTTGAACATCTTGTACGGCGTCGAGAACGCGGCCGCCCACCCGGTCGGGTAGTGGTTGTAGGTGTCGGGGGTGCCGAGCTCGTCCACCATGGTGAGGTTCTGCGCCTCGTCGTCGGGGTAGCCGCCGAAGACCTTGCCCTCGTTGACCGAACCGTTGGGGCTGCCCTCGCCCGAGGCGCCGTTGTCCGCGCAGTAGATGACGATCGTGTTCTCGAGCTGCCCGGACTCCTCGAGGTAGTCGATGACCCGTCCGACCTGCGCGTCGGTGTACTCGCTGAATCCCGCGAACACCTCGGCCATCCGGGAGAACATGTGCTTCTCCTCGTCGTTCAGGGAGGCCCAGGGGCGCACCTCGTCGGTCTGGGTGTAGGTGCCGTCGGGCATGGGGTTGATCTCGGTGAGCGCCGTGCCCTCGGGCAGGATGCCACGCTCGATCATGCGTGGCAGGACCCACTCCCGGTACGCCTCGTACCCGTCGTCGAACCGTCCCTTGTACTTGTCGATGTACTCCTGAGGCGCGTGGTGCGGGGCGTGGTTCGCGCCGGGACAGAACCACATGTACCAGGGCTTGTCGGGCTCGGTCTGCTTGACGTCCCGGATCATCTTGAGGGCCTGGTCCGCCAGGTCCCTCGAGAGGTGGTAGCCGTCCTCGGGCAGGTACGGCTGGTCGATGTAGTGGTTGTCCTCGGCGAGCGACGGGTACCAGTTGTTGGTCTCGCCGCCGATGAAGCCGTAGAACCGGTCGTACCCCTGGGCGAGGGGCCAGTTCTTCTTCGACGCCCCGGCGGTCCACTCGTCGATGGGCACGTTGTGGTTCTTGCCGACCCAGAACGTCGACCAGCCCGCGTCGCGCAGGACGTGCGCCATGGTCGCGTTCGACGCGGGGATGTGGGAGTTGTAGCCCGGGAAGCCCGTCGAGGACTCGGAGATCGTCGCGAAGCCGTTGAGGTGGTGGTTGCGACCTGTCAGGAACGTCGAGCGCGTCGGCGAGCACAGCGCCGTCGTGTGCCACTGCGAGTACGTCAGACCGTCCCGCGCGAGGCGGTCCATGGTCGGCATGTCGATCCGGCCGCCGTAGGGCGACCACGAGGCCATGCCCGTGTCGTCGTAGAGCACGACGAGCACGTTGGGGGAGCCCGCAGGGGCCTTGGGCGGGAGGAACGCGTCCCAGTCCGGGGTCGAGTCCCGGACGTCGAGCTTGATCTCACCGTTGAACGGCTTCTTCGTCATGTCGCCTCCGTGGTCGCCATCGCTGTGGTCCGGAGGGCGGCACGCGAGAGGCCGGGCGCCGGACCGTGTTCGAGGTCGTGCGGTACGTCGAGGTACGTCAGGTGCGGACGAGCAGAGGGCTCCGGCGTCGTCGCCGGTGCCCCGGTCACTCACGCTAGGCCGGGTTCTCCGAGCGCGCTCGGCGAGACGGGTGTCTGGCCCGTCGTCCCGGCGGTCGTCCGCATTTTTCGGGAACGTCCGGCATCCGCTACCGTGACGCGGCCAGCCGCTGCTCAGGGAGAACATGTGCCGACCGACCCGGTCAACCGCAACCTCGTCTACGTCTTCGACATCTCCGGAGGGGACCCTGCGCTCCTCGACGACGAGACCACCGTCCGCACCTGCCTCTCCCGCCTCGTCGACCGCGCCGGGCTGACCCCGCTCGGCGAGACCTCGCACCGCTTCGCCCCGCAGGGGTTCAGCATGGCGACGCTCCTGGCCGAGTCCCACCTCGCGGTCCACACGTGGCCCGAGGAGGGCACCGCCTACGTGACCCTCACGACCTGCCGTGCGCCGTCGTCGGGCACGTTCGAGGAGGACACGCGCAGCCTGCTGCGCGAGGCCTTCGCCGCTTCCGACGTCGCCGTCCGGACCCTCCTGTGAGAGCGCGCCGGCCCAGGGCGCGCATGTCGCTCGGCAAGCACTTGATCGGTGCGCCGCCGTGGCGCTCGCTGCCGCAGGGCGTCGTCGTCTACGGCGAGAAGGACCCGAGCGACGGCGTGACGTACTACTGGGAGGAGTGGGAGGTCCTCGGGTACGAGAACCTCGACTTCTGGGTCGAGTACGACCACGACACCAAGGCGGTCACGCTCTACCGACCCGCGGAGTCCGAGGAGGCGCTCGACCCGACGCGCATGCGCAAGGGGCAGACCGTGACCGTCACGGTCGCCGGGACGAAGCACCGCGCGGTCGTGTCCGAGGTCGGCGTCGGGACCATCGCGTCGCTCGACGGCTCCTTCACCTACGACCTGACGGTGGGCCAGCGCGTCGCCTACGCCGAGCTCCGCGCGAACCGCACGGTGTTCTCGCTCGAGAAGTTCGACGACCGCATCATCGACCTGTACCACGGCACCGTCCTGGACTCCGAGGGACAGAAGGCCCACTTCGGCAAGCGGGTCGCGCCGCGCGACGTCAAGGTCAACCCCGTGGTCGCGTTCGTGCTGATCCTCGCGGCAGGCATCGGCCTGTTCTCCGCGTGCGGCGACCGCGACGTCGACGACGACGACTGCACGCCCCGCACGGTCGAGCAGCAGTACGACGCGAGCGGAGACCTCGTCCCGACCGAGAACGACACCTGCTACCGCCGCTCGGTCTACGGCGGCGGTGGCGGGGGCCTCGGCAAGTAGCCGGCGCCCCGCGCACGACCCCTCAGCCCGTCCCCACCACACCCTGGAGCCACCATGAGCCTCGCCGAGCTGCGCCTCGACGCCTTCCTGTCCACGATCGTCTACTCGGTGCTGGGCATCGTCCTGCTCGTCCTGACGATCGTGGTCGTCAACTACCTCTTCAAGCTCAACCTGCACCGCGAGCTCGTCGACGAGCACAACACGGCCTTCGGGATCATGATCGCCGGGCTGGCCGTCGCCATCGGCATCATCATCGCGGGGACGATCCTCTCCTGACCGTGGCCGGCGAGACGCAGACGGAGCCCGCGCCGACCGCACGGGACGAACCGCTCGACGCAGGTGCGCCGCCCGCTGGAGGCCAGCCTCCCGCGGGGGACGCGCCGCCGTCGGGCCGTGGGATGGACAAGCCGACCGTGTTCGCGGCCGCGCTGCTCGTCGCGGTCGGCGGGATCATCTACGAGCTGATCCTCGGCACGGCGGCCTCCTACCTCTTCGGCGACTCGGTCGTCGCGTTCTCGGTCGCGACGGGCCTGACCCTGTTCGGCATGGGGATCGGCTCGCTCCTCGCGACGCGCCTGGCCACGAACCCCGGCCTGAACTTCGTGCGCAACGAGGTCTCGCTCGCTCTGCTGGGCGGCAGCTCGGTCCTGATCCTCTACGCGGCGTTCAGCCTCACGGAGGTCTACTGGCTGGTCTTCGTGCTGCTGTCCCTCGCGCTCGGCGTGGGGATCGGGGTCGAGATCCCGCTGCTCGTCGCGCTGCTCAAGGAGCACGGGCGCGACGAGTCCGTCGGGCTGCTGTCGAAGGTCCTCGCGGTCGACTACTTCGGGGCGCTCGCCGCGTCGCTGCTCTTCCCGTTCGTCATGCTGCCGTACCTGGGGCTCATGCGGACCGCGTACGCGGTCGCGCTGCTCAACGTGCTGGTCGCGGTGTTCATGCTGCGGCGCATGGGGCGGCGGTCGCGCTGGACGTGGTTCAGCTGGCTCACGGTCACGTTCCTCGTGGTGTGCTTCGCGGCGTCGAGCGCGATCGAGGGGGCGATCAACACGCGGCTCTACCAGGACCCGGTCGTCCACTACGAGTCGACGTCCTACCAGAAGCTCGTCGTGACGAGCTTCGGCGACGACGTCCGGCTCTACCTGAGCGACCAGCTCCAGTTCTCGTCGGTCGACGAGGCGAGGTATCACGAGACGCTCGCGCACGCGACGCTCACCTCGGTCGCGGCGCCCGCGTCCGTGGCGATCCTCGGGGGAGGGGACGGGCTGCTCGCGCGCGAGGTCCTGCGGTACCCGAGCGTCCGCGACGTCACCGTCGTGGACCTCGACCCGGCCGTGACCGAGCTCGCGCGCACGAACCGTCTCGTGAGCGACCTCAACGAGCACTCGTTCGACGACCCGCGCGTGCACGTCGTCAACGGCGACGCGTTCCGCTTCATGGACACCACGGACCAGACGTTCGACGCGGTCCTGATCGACCTCGTCGACCCGTCCAACGAGCGCATCGCCAAGCTGTACTCGACCGAGTTCTACGCCATGGTCGCGAACCACCTACGGCCCGGGGGCGTGTACGCGACCCAGGCGACGTCGTCGTACTTCACGCCGCACGCGTTCTGGCAGGTCGCGGCGACCGTGCGCGCGGGCTCGCCGGGGCGGACCGTGGTCCCGCTGTCGGTCAACGTCCCGTCGTTCGGCGAGTGGGGCTTCGTGCTGTCGCTGCCTCCCGCGGCAGGCCAGGACGAGGCGGCCGGCCTGCCCGACGGCGGAGCGCGCCTCTTCGCCGCGACGCCCCTCCCCGAGGGCCTGCGCTTCCACACGCTCGACTCCTTGCGGGCCACCGCGACGCTCGCGGGCGACCACCCGGGGCCCGACGCTGCGATGCAGGCGTCGACGCTGCTGTCGCCTGTCGTCTACCGGACCTACCAGCAGGACATGTCGCGCTGGCGGTACTGACCTCCCGGGCGCGGCTGACCTCCCGGGCGCGGCTGCCCTCCCGGGTGCGGCTGCCCTCCCGGGCGCGGCTTCCCTCCCGGGTGCGGCTGCCCTCCCGGGTGCGGCTGCCCGGCAGGTGAGACGGACCAGGGGGAGGGGTTGCGGCGGCCGCCGCGACGCTGGACGGTAGGTCTGCTGTCCCGGACCGGGACGGGCGACGCCGCGCGTCCCGCCCGCCCACAGGTCGCGGAGGGGCGGAGAGCGGGGGGAGCGCGATGGACGACGTCATCGCACGAGGTGCGGCCGGGCCCGTGCGCGCCGTCGTGGCGGACCGTGCGGCGCGCGGGGACCGATGTCGGGCTGCCGACGACCACCCGGCGAGCCCGCGCTCGCGAGGGTGGTCCAGCGCCTCGCCCCTCACCCGACGCCCCAGGAGACCGCCCATGCGCCCCGTCACGATCTACTGCTTCCACCACGCCGGAGGGAACCCCGCCGGGTTCCGTCCCCTGCGCGCCGCGCTCGCCCCCGAGGTCGACGTCGTCCCGCTCGCCCTCGAACGACCTGGCGAGGTCGCGACGATCGAGAGCATCGCCGAGGAGGTCGGCCGTCGCCTGGCGGGCGCGGACCTGAGCGACGCCCACTTCTACGGGCACAGCATGGGAGGCCTGGTCGCCTACGAGCTGTGCCGCACGAGGGCCGAGCGCGGCGAGCCGCTCCCTCGATCGATCGTCCTCGCGGCCGTCGCGCCTCCTGGGACGCTCGACCCGGAGGGTGCCCGCGCCGCGGCCCTGCTCCGCGCAGGTGCGACGGTCGTGCCCGCCCCCGGCCTCGCCGAGCGGACCACGGCCGGGGTGCGTCGCTCGCTCGCGTACTCGCCGCCCGTCCGTGCCCTGCCCACGCCGTTCGAGCTCGTCCACGGGACACGTGACGAGGTCGTGACCGCACGGCTCATGCGCGGCTGGGGCGAGTACACCCACGGGCGGCTGCGCGAGCACGCGGTCGACGACGGGCACCTCTTCCACCGTGCCCCCGCGCTCGCCGGGCTCGTCCGCTCGCTCCTCGTGCCCGATGTCCCCGCGCCGGTCTGCACCCGCGCGAGACGGCCCGGCCGCAGGTCCGCCGCGAGCGTGGGGGTGGGCGCGTGAGCGCCCCGACGCAGGCCGCCGTTCCCCGCGTCGCACCGGACGACGGCGACTCGCGGCGACGGTCGCTCGCGCTGTTCCTGCGGGCCCGGCGCGAGAGCCTGCAGCCCGAGGACGTCGGGCTGCCTCCGAGCCGTCGACGTCGGACCCCGGGCCTGCGGAGGGAGGAGGTCGCCGTCCTCGCCAACGTCGGGGTCACCTGGTACACCTGGCTCGAGCAGGGGCGCGAGATCGGGGTGTCGGCGGTCGTCGTCGAGTCGATCGCACGCGCCCTGCGCCTCGTGGACGGCGACCTCGCCTACCTCTACGAGCTGACCGGCACGCGGCTCCCGTCGAGGTCGAGCGCCCCGACCGAGCTGCGCGACAACCTCGTGCGCGTGCTCGACGGGTTCTCCGAGCTCCCCGCCTACGTCGTCGACCGGTACTGGAACGTCGTCGCGACCAACGAGCTCGCCGAGCACGTCTTCGGCAGCCAGGTCGGGGCCAACTGCCTCGCCGACTTCTTCACCGAGGAGCGGGTCGCGGAGCGCTATCCCCAGCGGGCCCTCGTCGGGCGCATGATCGTGGGCCAGCTCCGTCGGCAGGCCGCGGCCTACCCGTCGGACCGGACGTTCGACCTGCTCGCGGACCGGGTCTCGGCCGCGTCCCCGGAGTTCGCCGCGTACTGGACCTCCTACTCCGTGGGGGTCGAGCCGCACGTCGACATCACCTACGACCACCCGCAGATCGGCCGCCTGACCTGGCAGTGCACCGTCCTGAACCCGCTCGGGGGAGAAGACCTGAGGCTGTTCCTCTACCTGCCCCGGCCCGGGACGGGGACCGCCGAGGCGCTCCAGAGGCTCCGGTGAGCGCGCCCACCCGCTGGAACCGACCGGCGCGCCCCCGGGTCCTGCGCGTGGGGGACCTCCGGGTCCGCTACGTCCCTGACGGGACCGTCCAGCTCCACCCACGACGGTGGTTCTCGCTCCCCGAGGACGACCGGTCCGTCCCGCACGGGCTGCTCGACCCGGACGGGTACCTCGTCGGCTCGGTCGGTGCGCTGCTCGTCGAGGCGCCCGGCTGGTCGGTCCTGGTCGACACCGGCTTCGGTCCCCGCACGCTCGCCGCGGACGCCACCCACCCTGCGCTCGGCACGCTGCGCGGGGGCGGGCTCGCCCGGTTGTCCCCAGCCGTCCTCGAGGGGCTCGACCGGGTCCTGTTCACGCACCTGCACGAGGACCACGCGGGGTGGCTCGCGCACGGGGAGCATCCCGTGGGCGCCGCGCTGCGGTCGGTCCCGCACGTCGCGTCGTCGACCGAGCTCGACGCGCACCCCGCCCTCGCACGGGGTGAGTGGGAGGTCGCCGAGCACGGTCGGCCGATCCTCCCGGGCCTCACCGCGCTCGCCAGCCCGGGGCACACCGCAGGGCACACCTCCTATCTCCTGGAGTCGCGGGGAGAACGTCTGCTGTGCTTCGGCGACGTCATGCACAGCAGCGTCCAGGTGGAGCTCCCCGCGCTCGGCTCGTGCTTCGAGGAGGATCCCGTCAGGTCCCGGGCGACGCGCGCCGAGACGCTCGACCTGCTCGGCGAGCCCGGGACGGTCGGTGCGGGCAGCCACTTCGCCGACGTCGTCCTCGGTCGGGTGCGCCGCACCGGCGAGGGCGGGCGCACGTGGTCGCCCGCCGAGGACGCGAGCAGCCTGGTGGTCCCAGCACCCCTATAACCCCGCTCTGGATGACGTGCCGGACCGCGCCCATCCTCGAGACATGACACGAACCAGCGAGGACCTCGCGCTCACCGGTCGCCAACGACTCGTCCTGATCGTGCTCCTCGGTGCACAGTTCATGTTCGCGCTCGACTTCTCGATCGTGACCGTGGCGCTGCCCGTGATCGGCGAGGACCTCGGGATACCCGACGCGGACCTGCAGTGGATCGTGACCGCGTTCGCGCTGACCGCGGCGAGCCTCGTCCTCGTGATGGGGCGGGTCGCGGACCTGCACGGGCGCAAGCGGATGTTCCTGATCGGCATGGTCGTGCTGACCGTGGCGTCGGCCGTGGGCGGGTTCGCCACGGAACCCTGGGTGCTGTTCGCGGCCCGGGCAGGGCAGGGGCTCGCGACGGCGATCACGATGCCGGCCGCGCTCTCCCTCCTGACCACGTCGTTCGAGGAGGGCCCGCTGCGGAACCGTGCGCTGGGCCTCAACGGGGCCCTGCTGTCGCTCGGGTTCGCCGTGGGGGCCGTCCTGGGCGGTGTCGTCACCGACGTGCTCGGGTGGCGTTCGACGTTCCTGATCAACGTGCCGGCGGGGCTCCTGATCCTCGCGGCGGCGCCCTTCCTCCTCACGGACGACGGTGTGCGCAAGCAGCAGAAGCTCGACGTCCCGGGCGCGGCGCTCCTGTCGACGGGGCTCCTCGCCCTGGTCCTCGGCATCTCGACGGGCGAGCGCTCCGGTTGGGGGTCGCCCGCGGTCCTCGGGCTCGTCGCCCTCTCGGTCGCGGCCTTCGTGAGCTTCTGGTTCGTCGAGAGCAGGTCCTCGCACCCGCTGGCCGCCGTGAGCATCCTGCGCCGTCCCACGGTCTCCTGGGGCAACCTCGCCGGGTTCACCACGTTCGCCATGGAGAGCAGCAAGGTCTTCCTCCTGACCCTGTACCTCCAGCGCGTGCTCGAGACGTCGGCGCTCGCGACGGGCCTCGCGTTCGGGGTGCTGGGCGCGGGGGCCTTCACCGGAGGGCTCGTCGCGGCACGGATCATCGACCGCATCGGTGCCAAGGCGACGCTGCTGCTCGGCCTGACGCTGCAGGGCGTCACGACCCTCACCTTCCTCCTCCTCGGAACGGGCGAGGCGCTGGGCTTCGTCCACATCCTCCTCGCCACGGCCGTGGGCGGGTTCGGGCACGTCCTGGTCATCGTGGCCTACACGGTGACGGTCACGTCGGGGCTCCCCGACTCCGAGCAGGGGCTCGCGACCGGGCTTGCGGGCCAGACGCAGCAGATCGCGTTCACCGTGGGGACGCCGCTCATCAGCGCGGTCGCGATCGCGTTCGCCACCGGGAGGTTCGCCGACCCGACCACGAGCGAGGCGGTCCTCGGCGGCGTGCACGCGGGGCTGCTCGTGAACGCCGTGCTGATCCTCGCCACCGCGGTCCTGATCCTCGTCTTCCTGCCCGCGGACCGGCGACCTGGCGGGGCCCCGTCCACGACCGACCTCGCGGACGCCGACGCCGGGCGAGCCGACCGGCCGGTCCCGCACGGCCGGGCGTGACCCCGCAGCGAGAGGGACCGGCCGACGACCACAGCCCCCGCGGCACCGAGCAGTCACGACCGACCAGCACGCTCACGAGGAACCCGGAGGACACCATGGCACCCGAGAACGGCACCTCGACGGCGCTCCCCGCGCTCCCGGCGATCGACGACCTCCTCGGCCCCTCGGCGTCGCGCTTCTTCGGCAGCGGCTACCGGGGGACCGAACCCCGGCTGCGGTCCGTCGTCGTCCGGCACGACGGCGCGGCCTCGCGGCTGGACGCCCGCGGGTCGATCAGCGTCGAGGAGCACTGGTCGACCAAGGGCGACGTCGACCAGCTGCCGCACCTGAGCACCACCGACGTCCTGGTCCTGGCGGTGCAGGCCGCCGAGATCCTGCTGGCCGCCACGTTCTCGCCCGCCTTCCTGGTCGACGTCGAGCTGCGACGCGTCGTGGTCGTCGCCGGGAAGGAGCCGGTCGAGGGCGCCCACCAGGACTTCGCGGTGTCCGCCCGGCTCGACGACGCGTGCCGGGACCGGGACGTGACCGTCCACGCGTTCGTCGGGACCATGACGGTCGAGGTCACCGTGCACCGCCCCCTGGCGGTCGCCGGGCGCGTGGACCTGACCGTCGCGTCACCCGACGAGCTGCTGGGCGATGCGGCACGCCGCGTCCACGGCGCCGGGTACGCCGGCCGCTCGGTCGACCTGCGGGAGGTCGCGACGGTCGGCCACGACCAGGCGCACGCGCAGCTCGTCGCCACCACCCTCCCCGGGGCCGTGGGCCAGGACCTCGGCATCGGGGCGACCGGCCGTCCGAGCCTCTCCTTCGTCGAGGCGTTCGTCGCCACGCTCCAGCTCGCCCAGGTGCTCCTCTACGAGCTGGACCGCGTTCCGCGCGCCGACAGCAGCACGCTCTGGATGCGGCGGACCGTCGTCGAGTCGGACGGCGCCGCGCTCTGGCTCGACACGCCCCACCCGATCGACGTCGCCCTTGCCCGGCCGCGGCTCGTCGTGCTCCGCGGGGAGACCTGGCGCTGCGGGGAAGCCCGCGCCGTCGTCGGGCACGGCACGACCGTGCACTGCGACGTCGCTCACCGCATCCCCTCACCACCACCGTGACCATCCCACCGACCACCGCCCCACCCACCGAGGAAAGAGAACTGCCATGAGGCTCGCGATCTCCGGGACCTACTCGTCCGGCAAGACCTTCACCACGATCGCGCTCGCGCACCTCACCGGGATCCCCCGGAGCGCGGCCAAGACGATGCGGGAGCTCCTCCCGATCTCCGTCCCCGGCAAGACGCTGGAGGAGTGCAGCGCGGCGGAGATCCTCATGCTCATCACCCGGCGCAACACCGAGCGGGCCGTCAACGAGTCGCACCTGGGCGACACGTTCATCTCGGACGGCTCGTCGCTGCACGAGTGGGTCTACGGCACGGTACGCGTGCTGGTGGGCATCAACCCGAACGACTCGATCGACCTGGACTCGGTCGAGCGCACCGACGCGATCCGCTTCTTCGAGGAGGTCATCGACGCGCTCGGCGTCCCCGCGAAGCAGCACGCCGCGGCGAGCTACGACGCGTTCGTGCACCTGCCCATCGAGTTCCCCCTCGTGGCCGACGGGCACCGCCCGGTCAACGAGAGGTTCCGGAGGCTCGCGGACGAGAAGCTCCAGCGCGAGATCTCCGAGCTGGGCATCCCCAACGTGAGCATCGGCGGATCGATCCCGGAGCGGCTCCAGGCGATCACCGACCACTACGACCTCCCGCGGGTCGTCAGCATCGAGGAGGCCGTGGCCCGGGCGCAGGTCGACTACGACCTGCTCGACGTGCGCGACGAGAAGGAGCGGGAGCTCGCACATGCCCTCACGTGACCGACCGGGCGCAGCGGTCCTGCGCGGTGTGGGCGGGTACCTGCCGCCACGGGTCGTGACCAACGACGACCTCGCGGCGCTCGTCGACACGTCGGACGAGTGGATCAGGACACGGACCGGGATCCGGGAGCGACGCTTCGCCGACCAGGGGACCGCGACGTCCGACCTCGCGGTCGAGGCCGGGCGCCGGGCGCTCGCCTCCGCGGGCGGACCCGACGTGGACCTGGTCGTCGTCGCGACGAGCACGCCCGACCGGTCGTGCCCGGCCACCGCCCCCCTGGTGGCGAGCCGGCTCGGGCTCGGGACCGCGGCGGCCTTCGACCTGGCAGCCGTGTGCTCGGGCTTCGTCTACGCGCTCGCCCAGGCCAGTGCGGCCGTGCTCGCCGGGCTGCACCGGCGGGCGCTCGTGATCGGCGCCGACCAGTTCACCTCGATCGTCGACCCGCGCGACCGTGCGACGTCGATCCTCTTCGGCGACGGTGCAGGGGCCGTCGTCGTCGACGGGGGCGACCCCGACGAGGCAGGGAGCCTCGGGGCGTTCCACCTGGGCTCCGACGGGAGCGCCCACGACCTCATCACCGTCCCGGCCGGTGGCTCGAGGGTCCCGCACCGTGAGGTCGTCGACGCGTCCGACGCCTACTTCCGCATGGACGGGCGGGCCGTCTTCGGTGCGGCCGTCGGGGCGATGTCGTCGTCGTCGCGTCGTGCGCTCACCCTCTCGGGGTGGTCGGTCGAGGACGTCGACTGGTTCGTCGCGCACCAGGCGAACGAACGGATCCTGCGGCTCGTGGCGCACTCGCTCGGCATCGGGCCGGAGAAGGTCGTGATCCACCTCGACCGTGCGGGCAACACCTCGGCCGCGTCGATCCCGTTGGCGCTGGCCGCGCACGCCCGCACGTTCGCACCGCACGAACGCATCCTGCTGACCGCCTTCGGTGGAGGAACCACCTGGGGCGCCGCGACGGCGACGTGGCCACGCCTCGTCGTCCAGGACCTCTGAGAAGGAGCGCACCATGACCGAGACCGTCTTCGACCCGTCCCCCGAGTCCCTCGCCGACCTCGTCGGCCGGGCGATCCCGGGGCTGCCCGACCTGCGCCCCACCGGCGCGACCTTCGACGACCTGGCGATCGACTCGCTCACGACCGCGGAGATCGCGGCCGTCGTGAGCCAGGCGTACGGCATCGAGGTGAGCGACTACGACGTCGCGAGCCTGGGCGACCTCGACGGCCTGAGCAGGCTCGTCCGGGAGAGGGTCGCCGCAGGCGGCGACGGGTGAGCGAGCCACCCCGGGCCGCGGCCTACCTCGACGTCGACGGGACGCTGACGACAGGCGTCACGCTGTTCGAGCTGCTTCGGTTCGACGCCGCCGAGCGGGGCACGGACCGGGAGGCCGTCGCGTTCCTGAGGACCGTCGCGGCGATGCGGGAGGCGGGGGTACCCCGGGCCGAGCGCAACCGGCACTACTTCACGTGGTGGTCGGGACGGCAGGTCGAGGACGTCGAGCAGGTCGGTCGCCGGTGGTTCGCCTCGGTGCGGACCGGGGGCAGCACGGCTGGTGGGGGCGGTGCCCTGCGCCCGCAGGTCGTCTCGATCGTCGAGCGGCACCGCCGCGCGGGGCACGTCGTGGTGCTGGTCAGCGGGTCCTTCGCCCCCGCGCTCGCCCCGCTCGCGGAGGTCCTCGGCGGCGCTCACCTGCTGGTCACCGTCCCGGAGGTCGAGGACGGGCGGTTCACCGGGCACGTGGCCGTCCCGATGATCGGGGAGGCGAAGGTCAGGGCGGTCGCCGAGCACGCGCGGCGGGAGGAGATCTCGCTGCCACGCTCGGCCGCGTACGGCGACGACCTGTCCGACGCCGGCTACATGGGGCTGACCGGCCACCCGACGGTCGTCGCGGCCCCCGGCGCGGCCCTCGCGGTCGAGGGGGGCCGGCGCGGCTGGGCCCTCGTGGCCGTCTGAGTGGTGAGCCGCCGGGTGGACGGACGGCGGGCGGTGGCGGACCGCAGGAGACGACGGACGACAGGACGACGGAAGGAGACGGGTGTGCGTGTCGCGGTGGTGGGGGCCCACGGGGTCGGCAAGTCGACCCTGTCGGGTGGGCTGGGTCGTCGGACGGGCCTCACGGTCCCCGGGCTGGACGCGATGAGGGACCCGGTCGGCTCCCCGCCCCGGTCGCTCCTCGAGTGCACCGACGCCGAGGTGCTCCAGCTGTGCCTGCGGCGGTACGCCCAGCGCGTCGAGCAGGAGTCCGCGGCGCCCGACCTGATCTCCGACGGCTCGGTCCTGCACGAGTGGGTGTACGCCACGGTGAGGCTGCGTCGTCGGACGCTGTCCGACGTGCGGCAGGGCGACGTGCGGCAGGGCGACGTGCGGCAGGGCGACGTGCGGCCGGACGACGTGCGGCAGGGCGACGTGCTGCCCGACGTCGTGGCCGGCCTCCTGCGCGAGGCCGCCGCCCGCGCGGCGCGCATCTACGACCTCTTCCTGCTCCTGCCGGTCGAGTTCCCGCTCCCGCCGGAGGACCGGCCCGTGAGCGAGCCGTTCCGGCGGGACGCCGAGGAGATCACGCGGGACGTGGTCGCGGGGACGGGCGTCCCGGTGCACCTCCTCGACGGGACGATCGAGGATCGGCTCGCCGCCGCGGCGTCGATCGTGGGGCGCGTCCGGCACGAGACGGTGAACAGCCCGTGAAGGTGCTCAGGGGAGACACGCCCGAGCTCGAAATGTCCGGTGCTCGGCACATAGTGTCTGCGCATGCCCTTTGCGAACCTCCCTGTCGACCTCGTGCACGTGGCCGCCGCGAGCGAGCCCGACCTGGGTGGTGTCGCGGGCTGGGCCGTGTCGCTCATGGAGACGCTGGGCGTGTTCGGCGCCGGTCTCGCGATCGCGCTCGAGAACCTGTTCCCGCCGCTGCCGAGCGAGGTCATCCTGCCGCTCGCGGGCTTCACCGCGAGCCGTGGCAGCTTCAACGTGTTCGCCGCGGTCCTCGCGACGACCATCGGGTCGCTCGTGGGGGCGATCGCGCTGTACTACGTGGGTGCCCTGGTCGGGCGTGAGCGCACCCGCCGGATCATCGGCTGGCTGCCTCTCGTCAAGCTCGAGGACGTCGACCGCACCGAGGCCTGGTTCCACAAGCACGGCAGCATGGCGGTCTTCTTCGGCCGCATGATCCCGATCTTCCGGAGCCTCATCTCCCTCCCGGCGGGAGTGGACCGCATGCCGCTCCCGAAGTTCGTCCTCCTGACGACCGCGGGCAGCCTCATCTGGAACAGCATCTTCGTCGGTGCGGGCTTCGCCCTGGGCGAGAGCTGGCACCTGGTCGAGGAGTACGCGGGAGTCCTGCAGAAGGTCGTGATCGGTGCCGTGGTGCTCGCGGTGGTCGCCTTCGTGGTGATGCGGGTCGCCCGGTCGGTCCTCGGGGGCGCGCCCCCGGCGCACGGGCGTCGCGCACGCGCCGCCCTGCCCGACGACGGCGAGCCGGCCCGCGGGGACGGCGCCACGGAGCGGACCAAGACGCCCACGACGACGCTCGCGCTGCCCAAGGGCGTGTTCGAGCGGTCCGGGGCGCAGGCCCGGCGTCCCTCGACCGACTGAGCGCTCCTGGCGGGGGCGCCCCGGAGGGCGCGCACGGAGGACCGGTCTCCTCCGACGCTCCGTCGTAGGCTCGATCCCGTGACCACCTCACCCTTCGCGACCGACAACCCGCTCGACGCCCTCACCCCGGACGCGCTCCGTCGTCGGACCAGCCTCAAGTGGCGGGCCTACGCCCCTGACGTGCTTCCCCTGTGGGTCGCCGAGATGGACGTCGAGCTCGCGCCGCCCGTCGTCGCCGCCGTGACCGAGGCCATGCGCTCGGGGGACACCGGGTACGACTACGGAGACTCGTACGCCGAAGCCCTCGCCGGGTTCGCGAAGCTCCGCTGGGACTGGTCGTTCGACCCGTCGAGCACGCGCATGGTGCCCGACGTGATGCTCGGGCTCATGGAGATCCTCAAGGTCCTCACCGGGCCGGGGGACGCGGTCGTGGTCAGCCCGCCCGTCTACCCGCCGTTCTTCGGGTTCACGCAGAACGAGGGCCGCCGGATCGTCACCGCTCCCCTCACGTCCGACTTCCGTCTCGACCTCGACGCGCTCGACCAGGCGTTCGCCGACGCGACCGGCGCGACCCTCAACGGGAACGGCCCCGGCAGCGGGCGCCGCGCCGTCTACCTGCTGTGCAACCCGCACAACCCCACGGGCACCGTCCACACGCGGGCGGAGCTCGAGGGGCTCGCGGCCCTCGCGCGTCGCCACGGCGTGCGCATCGTGTCCGACGAGATCCACGCACCGATCACGGCGCCCGGTGTGGCCTACACGCCGATCGTCACCGTGGCCGGGGCCGAGGACGCGATCGCGGTCCTCTCGGCCTCCAAGGCGTGGAACCTCGCGGGCCTCAAGGCCGCGATCGCCGTCGGCGGCCCCGAGGCGGCCGACGACCTGCGGCGCATCCCCGAGGAGGTCGTGCACGGCGTCGGTCACGTCTCCGTGATCGCGCACGTCGCCGCGCTCACCGAAGGCACCCCGTGGCTCGACGCGGTCCTGCGCGGGGTCCGTCGCAACAAGCTGCTCCTCGCCGACCTCCTCGAGGAGCACCTGCCGCAGGTCCGCTACCAGCCGACGCAGGGCACGTACCTCGCATGGCTCGACACGTCCTCGGTGTCGGACGACCCGTACCGGTTCTTCCTCGACCGGGCCAAGGTCGCCCTGAACGACGGACGGCACTTCGGGCCGGGCGGGGCAGGGCACGTGCGGCTCAACCTCGCGACGAGCCAGGAGGTGCTGACCGAGGCCGTCCGTCGGATGGGCGAGGCGGTGCGTCCGGCGTCCGCGTAGCGGGCCTTACGGCGCCTCGCCGTGGCCGTCGCCGTCCTCGGGCGCGCGGGCGTCCCTGCGCCGCCCGGCCACCTTGGTCAGCGGCCCGGACAGGAACAGCAGGAAGAGCCAGAACATCCCGACCCCTGGTGCGACGACCGCGAGCACCAGGATCACGACCAGCAGGAGCACCGCGACGAGCGCTCCCTTCACCTCGAGGTCGCCCCGGACCTCGGGGTGCTGGAGGTCGGGGTCGCGGACCGCCAGCCACTCGACGAGCGCCAGGCTGCCGGTCGTCACGATCATCACCGAGATGTACAGCGCGTTGACCGCCGGGTCGTCGGTGCCCTCGTCGGCCAGGAGCTGGGTCGTGAAGGGGATGAAGACGATGCTCGCGAGCCACAGGAAGTTGGCCCACAGCATCGCGTTGGAGTAGTCCCGCAGGTTCTCGAACACCCGGTGGTGACCCACCCAGAAGTTCGCGATGACCACGAAGCTGATCCCGAACGCGAGGAAGGTGCCGCGCTCGTCGGAGAACAGGGACGCGACCGAGTGCTCCTCACCGTCCGTCACGAGGTCGATCAGGGGCAGCACGAGCAGCGTGATCGCGATCGCGACCGACGCGTCGGTGAAGTTGACGAGACGGTCGAGCCCCCGGCCCGTGCGGATCCTCGGCATCCGTGCCTCCTCCGGTCGTCTCCACTGTAGGAAGGGCTCGGTGTCCCGGCGCGGTGAACCGGGTTCGCGGAGAACCTGTGACGCTCCGGGGGACGTGCGCGCCGTGGCCGCGCTCCCGCGCGGGCGTGGGCTAGCCTCGCAGGCGGGCGAGGACGCCCGGGTCAACTCTTCCGCCGACCCGTCGGCGGACCGTCTGCCGCAGGGCATCGAGGGGGAGCACGTGGTTCGCACGCAGCTGGTCGACAGGCACACCGAGGCGCGACGCCTCACCTGGCGGCGGGCGCTCGGCCCGACCGCCCTGGCGGTGCTCGCCCTGACGCTCACCGCGTGCAGCGACGACGCCCCCAGCCCCGACGGCGCCGCCGACGACCTCGCGACCGCGATCTCGGACGGCGACTTCGAGGGGGTCGCGTTCACCCAGGCGAACCTCGACGCCGCAGCGCACCGTGACGCGGTGCTCGAGCCGCTGGCCGGGACCGACCACACGGTCACCGTCGCGAAGGTCGACGTCGCCACCGAGGGCGAGGACAAGGGCAAGCAGGCGACGGCCACGCTCGCGTACACCTGGAACGTCACGGACACCACGCCGTGGACCTACGAGACCACGGTCGACCTCGTGCTGCAGGACGCGCCGGACGGCGGAGCGGAGCAGTGGGCCGTGGCGTGGGCGCCCGACGTGCTGGTCCCGGACCTCAAGGACGGTGACCGCCTGGCCGTCACCCGGGTGCGCGCCGAACGCGCGCAGATCCTGGGCGCCGACGGCGGACCCATCGTCGAGCCGCGCCCCGTCTACCGGATCGGCGTCGACAAGATGAACCTCGACCCCGCACGCCAGGACGCCGTCGCGCGCCAGGTGGGCGCCGCCGTCGGGATCGACGCCGAGGCGTACGCGCAGAAGGTCGCCGGAGCCGGGGCGAAGGCGTTCGTCGAGGCCATCGTGGTCCGCACCGACGACACCGCGGGCATCGACGTCGAGGCGGTCCGCGCGATCGACGGCGCGTCGGTCGTCGACGGCGAGCTCGACCTCGCTCCGACCCGGACCTTCGCGCGGGCCATCCTGGGGCGCGTGGGCGACGCGACGGCCGAGGCGGTCGAGGAGTCCGAGGGGCAGGTCGTCGCGGGAGACACGATCGGCCTCTCGGGGCTCCAGCGGCAGTACGACGCCCAGCTCCGGGGGACGCCCGGGATCACGGTGAGCGTCGTCGCCGACGGCAGCGCGGGCGAGGACACGGGTGAGGACCTGGACGGCGACGGGCAGCCCGACCCGGTCGAGAACGTCAAGGACGTCTTCACGGTCGACCCGGTCGCGGGCGTGCCGCTCGCGACGACGCTGCGCACCGACATGCAGGTCGTGGCCGAGAGCGTGCTGTCGGGTGTCCCGTCGGCGAGCGCGATCGTCGCGATCGAGCCCTCGACCGGCAACGTGCTCGCTGCGGCGAGCGGTCCGGGAGGCGACGGCACGTCCACCGCGACGACCGGGAAGTACGCCCCCGGGTCCACCTTCAAGGTGGCCTCGGCGCTCGCGATGCTCCGCTCGGGGATCACGCCGGACACGGTGGTGTCGTGCACGCCCGACATCACGGTCGACGGCCGGACCTTCCAGAACGTCCCGGGGTTCCCGCAGGCCGCGATCGGCGACGTGCCGTTCCGCACGGCGTTCGCCAACTCGTGCAACACCGCGATGATCGCCCAGCGGGACGCGGTCACGCAGCAGGCCCTGCACGACGCCGCCGCCGACCTCGGTCTGGGCGTCGAGGCGGACCTCGGTGCTCCCGGGTACTTCGGGTCGGTGCCCGCGACCGCCGAGGGCACCGAGCACGCGGCGTCGTTGATCGGCCAGGGCAAGGTCGAGGCCTCGCCGCTGGGCATGGCGACCCTCGCCGCGAGCGTCGCGAAGGGGGAGCGGGTCTCGCCCGTCCTGGTCCGGCCCGAGGTCACGCCCGCGGCGGACGAGACCCCGACTCCGTCCGCTCTCACGGCGGACGAGGCCGCGACGCTGCGCAGCCTCATGCGCTCGGTCGTCACGGACGGGAGCGGGAAGCTGCTCGCCGACCTGCCGGGCGAGGTGGGGGCGAAGACCGGGACGGCGCAGTACGGCGACGGCAACCAGGCTCACGCGTGGATGATCGCGATCCAGGGCGACCTGGCCGTGGCGGTGTTCGTCGAGACGGGCGACGGCGGGTCGGTGACTGCGGGCCCTCTCCTGAAGGCCTTCCTCGACGCCCCGAACACCGGCGCCGCCGGCTGAACCGTTAGGCTGACGTCCCGGATACCTCGTGGGGGTACCGGGTATCGAAGCGAGGACGGGATCATGACCGGCGACGACGCGACCGACCGCGACAGGCGGGCGACCCGACGCCTCCGCCGGACGGTTCCCGGCCTCACGGTCTGCCGCCTGTGCGTGGGGGAGACGCTCGGCTCCTCGGACCTGCTGCCCGGTGGCCAGCTCACGCGCGTCGAGGCCATCGCCGCGACCGGTGACGCCGGGCTCACGCTCGTCGACTGCCTCGACGCGTGCGAGCGCGGTGACGTGGTCGTCGTGCGTCCCGCCCCCCAGGCGCGCGCCGAGCACGGACCCGTCTGGTTCGAGCGACTGGCCGGCGACACGTCGAGCGAGTCCCTGCACCGGTGGGTCCGGGCCGGAGGGCCGGGGCGGAGCCCGGTCCCGGAGGACCTCGCGCCGCTGCGCATCGACGCGCCCTGACGGGCCGCGCGCGGCGTGCCGTGACGGGACGCATCCGTCCCAGGGAATAGGGCCGTGGCCCGACGACGTTCCCACCTCGGCTACCATCGGTAGCCGCAGGCGACGATCGCCTGCACCGCCGGCCCCCGGGCCGGCCCGAACGGGAGTCGAATCCTTGCTGAACCGGTGGAACTTCACCGCGCGCCGTGACGTCGATCTGCGACGAGTCGCCAGCGCGCTCTGTTGTTGACCCACTGAACCGCTGGGCCGCAGGCCCGCACAGCAGTCCTCCCCACCCTCCTGACGCCGTCACGCCGTCGCTCGCCCTGCTTCGCAGAACGTGAGCCTCTGCGCCGTGGAGCGCGTGCACCCGTCCTCGGGGGCACGCCGTCGCGTCGGGGCTTCCCTCACCTCCCGGGCCGGGACGACTGCGCTCCCTCCCTCTCGCGATCCTCGCGATCCCTGGGCACCCCACGTGCCCGTGACGAAGAAAGCAGAACCGTGCCCTCCTCCTCCTCTTCGCAGGCCGCGGCCACCACCGCGCCGGAGAAGTCCGCGAACGGCGCCCCCGCGCCCAAGCGCCGCGTCAAGCTCCCCTCCTTCACCGTCCAGATCCTCGTCGCGCTCGTCCTGGGCGTCGTGCTGGGCTGGGTCGCCCTGTCGATGGGCCCCGCATCCGGCGCGGGCACCCCCGACGAGGTCCCGAACTGGCTCACGACCACGCTCGACACGATCGGCTCGTCGTTCGTGACGCTGCTCAAGGCGATCGTGCCGCCGCTGGTGTTCACCGCGATCGTCGCGTCGATCGCGAACCTGCGGAACGTCACCAACGCCGCGCGCCTCGCGGGCCAGACGATCCTGTGGTTCGCCATCACGGCGCTGATCTCCGTCGTGATCGGCATCGGCCTGGGCCTCGTGCTCCAGCCGGGCGCCAACACGACGTTGTCGACGGCCGACGGCAGCGAGCCCTCGGGCTCCGGCTCGTGGCTCGACTTCCTCAACGGCTTCATCCCGAGCAACTTCCTGGGTGTCCAGGCGCGCACCCAGCTGCAGGGTGAGGGCGCCAGCACGTCGATCTCGTTCAACGTCCTCCAGATCGTCGTGATCTCCCTGATCATCGGTATCGCGGCGCTCAAGTCGGGCAAGAAGGCCGACCCGTTCCTCGCGTTCAACCGCTCGGCGCTCTCGATCATCCAGACCGTCCTGTGGTGGATCATCCGCCTCGCGCCGCTCGGCACCCTGGGCCTCATCGGGTACGCCGTCGCGGAGTACGGCTGGGACCTCCTGTCCCCGCTCGCGACGTTCGCCGCCGCGATCTACATCGGCCTCGCGCTCGTGCTGTTCGTCGTCTACCCCGTGATCCTGCGGGCCAACGGGCTGAAGATCACGAGCTACTTCAAGGGCGCGTGGCCCGCGATCCAGCTCGCGTTCGTCTCGCGCTCCTCGATCGGCACGCTGCCCGTCACGCAGCGCGTGACCGAGCGGAACCTGGGTGTCCCGCGCGAGTACGCGTCGTTCGCCGTGCCGCTCGCCGCAACCACCAAGATGGACGGTTGCGCCTCGATCTACCCGGCGATCTCCGCGATCTTCATCGCCCAGCTCTTCGGGATCGACCTGTCCTTCACGGACTACCTGCTCATCGCGTTCGTGTCCGTCGTGGGTTCGGCCGCGACCGCCGGTCTGACCGGCGCGATCGTCATGCTCACGCTGACGCTCTCGACGCTGGGCCTGCCGCTCGCGGGCGTGGGTCTGCTGCTCGCGATCGACCCGATCCTCGACATGGGCCGTACCGCGGTCAACGTCGCGGGCCAGGTGCTCGTGCCGACGGTCGTGGCCAAGCGTGAGGGCATCCTCGACGTCGAGCAGTACGACGGCGTGAACGTCGAGGACCTGTTCACGGACGACGAGGACGACTCGACCGACGACTCGAACGGGTCCGTCGCGTCGGAGGCCGACCCGTCGACCGCGTCGACCGCGAACGCGTCCGACAAGCCTGCGGCCTCGGCCGCCGACGAGGAGCTGGTCGGGACGCGCTGACGCCACGTCCCCCCTCCCGCTGAGTGCGGGGCAGCTGTGGGGGGGGGGGTGGGTAGAAGGCAAGAGCCCCCCCCCCCGGGGGTACCGGGGGGGGGAGCGGTGGGTGGG